>JAYSEC010000168.1:0-5449 GCA_041914085.1 Nocardioides sp. | reverse complement strand
ACGACAGCACCTACGACAGCACCCGTGACGCCGACCGGGACCCCGGCTGGGACACCGACGTCTACGGGCCCGACGACACGGTCACCCGCTACGACGAGCCGATGGTCGGGCCGCTGGACGCGCCGGAGAAGCCGTCCGGCCTCCACCCGGTCAACGTCGGCCAGCTCGTAATGGGCGTCGCCTTCGCCGGCATGGTGCTGGTGTGGGCGCTGGTCCAGGGCGACGTCGTCGAGACCGACGAGCTGCGCTGGCTGATGCCGATCCCGTGGCTCGCCGCCGGTGCCGCCGGGCTCGCGGCCACGGTCTGGCCCTCGCGGCGGACCGCCCGCTAGCCGCTAGCGCTAGCTGCTGAGCGAGCAGGCCGGCAGCGCGAACCAGCGGAGCTCGTCGAAGTCGGCGTCCAGGTGCGCAGCGTCGGACCAGTCCGGCGGCGTCGCGGCGGCCATGATCGCGCGGGCCTCGTCGAGGTGCTCCCGGAGCACCGAGACGGGGGCCGTCGTGGAGTGCTGGGGGTAGGTCATCGCACCGTCGTCGGCGTACGACACGTCGGCCAGGCGCAGCGGCGGCTCCACCGGGCCGGTGCGGTGGTGCCACAGCCCGGTGAGCGGGTCGAAGCGGTAGTCGCCGAGCAGCCGCCAACCCTCGCGGGCCACGAGGCGGACCGCCTCCACGACGTAGGTGAAGACCTCCTCGTCGACGAAGTAGTTGAAGTTCACCCGCACCCAGCCGGGCTTGATGCCTTCGCAGCCGGTCGCGATCTGCGCCTCGAACTGGTGGCTGCGGTCGAGGTCGATGTCGAGCAGCCGGTGGCCGTAGGGCCCCGCGCAGGAGCAGCCGCCGCGGGTCTGGATGCCGAAGAGGTCGTTGAGCAGCGCGACCACGAAGTTGTGGTGGAGGTAGGTCCCGTCGGGCGCCTTCACCACGAAGGAGACGATCGAGAGCCGCTGGGAGTCGAGGTTGCCGAGGATCTGGATCGTGGGCTCGGCCACCCAGGCCGCCACCGCCCGCTGGAGCAGCTCCTCCTCGTGGGCCTGGATGGTCTCCACCCCGACCGCCTGCTTGAGCTGGAAGACCAGCCCGGCGCGGATCGACTCCACGATGGCCGGCGTGCCGCCCTCCTCGCGGTGGGCCCGGTCGTCGAGGTAGCGGTGCTCGGTGGGGTTGACGTACATCACCGTGCCGCCGCCGGGCACGACCGGCACCCGGTTGGCCATCAGCTCGCGACGCACCACGAGCACGCCCGGCGTGCCGGGGCCGCCGATGAACTTGTGCGGGCTGATGAAGATCGCGTCCTTGTGCGAGCGGCCGGGGCCGTACATCTCGATGTCGACGTAGGGCGCGCAGGCGGCGAAGTCCCAGAAGCTGAGGGCGCCGTGCTCGTGGAGCAGGTCGGCCACGCCCTCGGTGTCGGTGACGATGCCGGTGACGTTGGAGGCCGCGGAGAACGAGCCGATCTTCAGCGGCCGGTCGGCGTGGCGCTCGAGCTCCTCGCGCAGGTGGTCGAGGGAGACGCGGCCGTCGGCGTCCTCGTGGATGGTGACGACGTCGGCGATGGTCTCGCGCCAGCTGACCTCGTTGGAGTGGTGCTCGAAGGGACCGATGAACACCACCGGCCGCTGGTCCGCCGGGATCAGCGAGGTCAGGTGGTAGCGGTCCTCGAGGGCGCACGGCACCCGCAGGCCGAGGATGCCGATCAGCTTGTCGATCGCGGCGGTGCTGCCGGAGCCGCAGAACACCACGACGGTCTCATCGTCGCCGCCCACGGCGTCGCGGATGATCCGCCGGGCGTCCTCGCGCAGCCGGGTGGTCTGCAGGCCGGTGCCGCTGGCCTCGGTGTGGGTGTTGGCGTAGGCCGGGAGCACCTCGGAGCGGATGAAGTCCTCGATGAAGGTGAGGCTGCGGCCCGACGCGGTGTAGTCGGCGTACGTCACCCGGCGCGGGCCGTAGGGGCCCTGCATCACCTGGTCGTCGCCGATCACGGACGCGCGGATGCGGGCGAGGAGGGCGTGCGAGCGGTCCGTGGCGTGCGTCACGGGCCGAGCGTACGCCGGTGCGCGGCCGCGCCTGTCATCCGGAAGGGCGCACCTCGCGCAGCGCCGCGAGCGCCGCCTCCGGGTGGTCGGTGATGACCCCGTCGACGCCGGCAGCGAGCAGCGCGCGGACCTCCGCCGCCATGTCCCCGAGCGCGTCGGGGGCCTCGCCGTGGCGCAGGTTGCTCGGCAGGTAGCGGTTCTCCGCTCGCACGGTCCAGGCGTGCACGGTCAGGCCGCGCCGGTGCGCCGCACGGACCAGGGCCGAGGGCTCGCCGATGGCTCCGCCCGCGTCGCGGGGCAGCACGAGGGACTTGTGGGGGCCGATGCCGTCGGCGTACTCGTCGATCCCGTCCAGCACCTCCTCGGTGACCCGCTCGCCCGCCTCGAGGAGCTGCATGATCGGCAGGCGGGTGCGCGCGGCCAGGCGCCGCAGGACCGGGGCCTCGAACGACATGAGGACCACGCGCGCCCACGGGTGGTCGAGGCCGTGGCGGGCCAGGTCGCGCAGGAGCGGGACGTCGAGCGGCAGGCCGGCGGCGTCGTGGTGGGCGGCGTGCTTGAGCTCGAGCAGCACGCCGACCGGACGGCCCCGCCGGCGAGACTCGGCGCCGACCATGGCGAGCACCTCGGTGAGCGTCGGGACGCCCTCGGCGCCGTCGTACGCCGTGTTGGCGGGACGGGTGACCGGCATCCGCTCACGGGCGGCGAGGGTCTTCAGCTCGGACAGCGTGAGGTCCTGCACGAACCACCCGCACTGGGCCACGCCGTCGACGGTGCGGGTGCGGCGGAGGTGGCCGAGCCCGGCACGCGACGCCACGTCGGTCGTCGTGCTGAGCTCGAGGTCGTGCCGGGCCACGAGCACCCCGTCGCGCGTGGAGACGAGGTCCAGCTCGATGTCGTCGACGCCCATCCGGATGGCGGTCCGGTAGGCCTCGAGGGTGTGCTCGGGACGGTGCCCGCTGGCGCCGCGGTGCGCAACCACGGCGGGCGTGAGGACCAACGACGGGGCCGTGCCCAGCGCCTCGCGGGTCACCGTCATGACCCCACCGTGCACGGCCCGCGGGACCGCGGGGTGACGCCCCGGTGAATGGCGCATGATGGCCGCGTGACGCTCCCCTCCCTCCCCGCGCTGACCTCGCTGCCCGCGACCGAGCACCCCGACAAGGTCGCGCCGCCGGTCGCCGCCGCCCTGGCGTCGTGGCCGGGCGCGGCGGAGGTCGCGGTCGTCGAGATCGACCCCGCCCTCGCCGACACGGCGGCGATGAGCGAGGCCTACGACGTCCCGATGACCGCGGGCGGCAACTGCGTGGTCGTCGCCGGACCCGGGCGGGCGAGGAGCGGGTCGCCGCGTGCGTCGTGCGCGCCGACACCCGCGCGGACGTGAACACGCTCGTGCGCCGGATGCTCGACGTCCGCAAGTGCTCGTTCCTGCCGATGGACCGCGCGGTCGAGGAGACCGGCATGGAGCACGGCGGGATCACCCCGTTCGGCCTGCCGGCGGGCTGGCGGGTGCTGGTCCACGACGCGCTGCTCGACGAACCCGTCGTCGTGGTCGGCAGCGGCGTGCGCCGCTCGAAGCTGCTGGTGCCGGGCCGGCTGCTGGCCGACGTGCCCGGCGCCGAGGTGGTGCCCGGCCTGGGCCGCTGACGCCGCGCACGGCGAATGGATGGCGCACCCTCGGGTACGACCTCCTCGATGAGCACGGCACGCCTGGTCCCCGTCCGCACGCCCCCGGAGCCCGAGGGCATCGTGCTGGTCCTGCACGGCGGCGCGAGCCGCGGCGACCGGGTGATGGTCAGCCCGGCCCAGCTGTCGGTGCTGCGGATGGTGCCGGTGGCGCGGCGGATCGCCCGCGCGGGGCGCTCGCGCCTCGCGGTGCACCGGCTGCTGAACACCCACCGCGGCTGGGACTCCCGGACCACGCCCGTGATGGACGTGGCGTACGCGCTGGAGCAGGTGACGGACCGGCACGGCGCCCTCCCGGTCGCGCTCGTCGGCCACTCCCTCGGCGGCCGAGCCGCGCTGCTCGCCGGGAACGACCCGCAGGTCCGCAGCGTCGTGGCGCTCAACCCGTGGGTGCTGCCGACCGACCGTGCCGACCTGCGCGGCACCCAGGTGCTGGTCGTGCACGGCACCGACGACCGGGTCGCGCTGCCGACCCGCTCCGCCGACCTGGCCCGGCGGCTCGGCGCGACGTCGTCGGTCGGGTACGTCTCGGTGCCGGGTGCGCGGCACGCGATGCTGCGGCACGGGCGGACCTTCGAGACCCTCGCGGCCGAGTTCGTCGCCGCGACGCTGCTCGGTGTCCCGCCGCGGTCGCCCGCGGTGGCCGCCGTGCTCGACGGGGCGGCGTGCGTGGAGTCCTGACGGGAGTCCTGACGGGCCGCCGGAGCAGGGCGAAAAGGATTCGTCGCGCCCGCGGGCCGAACCTAGGATCGCCCGGTGCGCAGCCTCCCCGTCCCCGATCCCGGAGTGGCGGACCACCGCACACCCCGCCGCTTCCTGCTCTGGATGGCCCGTCAGCAGTGGCGCACGCTCGCCGGTGGCATGGCTTTCGGCATCCTGTGGGGCGCCGCCCAGGCGGTGATGCCGGCCGTCCTCGGACGCGCGATCGACCTCGGCGTCGCCGCCAAGGACACCTCGCAGCTGGTGCTCTGGACGGGCGTCATGCTCGCCGTCGGACTCGTCCAGGCGGTCAGCGGGATCATGCGCCACCGGTTTGCGGTCACCAACTGGCTCATCGCGGCCTACCGCACCGTCCAGCTGGTGACCCGCCAGACCGTCCGCCTGGGCGGCACCCTGCCGCGCAAGGTGTCGACCGGCGAGGTGGTGGCGATCGGCACCAGCGACCTGTCGCACCTCGGGGGCCTGATGGACATCACGGCCCGCTTCACCGGCGCGGTCGTCTCCTTCCTCATGGTCGCGGTGCTGCTGCTGACCACGTCGGTGACGCTCGGCGTGGTGGTGCTCGTCGGCGTGCCGCTGCTGGTGCTCGCCGTCGGCCCGCTGCTCAAGCCCCTGCAGGCGCGCAGCGCCCACCAGCGCCACCTGATGGGCGAGCTGGCCAACACCGCCAGCGACATCGTCGGCGGGCTCCGCGTGCTGCGTGGCATCGGCGGTGAGCAGGTCTTCCTCGACCGCTACCGCCGCGAGTCGCAGAGCACCCGCGCCGCAGGCGTGCGCGTCGCGCGCATCCAGTCCGTGCTCGACGCGCTCCAGGTGCTGCTGCCGGGCATCTTCGTGGTCCTCGTGGTGTGGCTCGGCGCCCGCGCCGCCGTGTCCGGCGCGATCACGCCCGGCGAGCTGGTCGCGTTCTACGGCTACGCCGCCTTCCTGATGATGCCGCTGCGCACGGCGACCGAGTTCGCCAACAAGGCCATCCGGGCCCAGGTCGCGGCCCGGAGGGTGTGCCTGGT
>JAYSEC010000167.1:5154-7686 GCA_041914085.1 Nocardioides sp. | reverse complement strand
CGACCTGATGGCGCAGCTGGCCGGGATGGAGCTGGAGCAGCGCGTCGCCGACTGGCACGGAGCACCCTTCACCAACGACAGCGAGAGCCACGTGTCGGTGTGGCGCAAGCCCGCCTGACCGATACCGGTCAGCCGGAGCACCCGCGCCGGTGGCAGCCCGCGAGGTGGTCGTCGACGAGACCGACGGCCTCCATGAGGGCGTACATCGTCGTCGGGCCGACGAAGGCGAACCCCGCTCTCTTGAGCGCCTTCGACAGCGCCACCGACTCCGCCGAGGTGGTGGGCACGTCGGCGGTGGTGCGCGGCGGCGGACCGGGCTCAGGCCGGAAGGACCAGAGGAAGGCCTCCAGCCCGCCCTGCTCCCGTAGCGCGACCGTGGCACGCGCGTTGGCGATCGCCGCGTCGACCTTGCGGCGGTTGCGGACGATGCCGGCGTCGCCCATCAGCCGCTCCACGTCGCGCCGGTCGTACGCCGCGACCACGTCGGCGTCGAAGCCGGCGAAGGCGGCGCGGAAGTTCTCCCGCTTGTCGAGGATCGTGCGCCACGAGAGACCGGACTGGAAGGCCTCCAGCGTGAGCCGCTCGAGGTGGGCGGCCTCCCCCGTGACCCGCATCCCCCACTCGGTGTCGTGATAGGTGCGGTTGACCGGGTCGCCCGCACCCCAGGGGCAGCGCGCCACCCCGTCGTCACCGACGACGGGGCCGGCGCCGCTCAGCGCCGTTCCTTGAGCCGGACGTTGGGCAGGACCGGCGCGGGGATGGGTGGCAGGTCGAGGTCGACCGTGCCGAAGCGGCCCTCGGACACCTCGCGGCCGTCGGCCACGACGCCGGGCTCGTTGGAGTCGCCGCCCGCTGCGATCTGCTCCTGCCACTCCCGGCGGTAGCCGGCGATCTCGTCGTGGCTGCGGCCGATGAAGTTCCACCACATCACGATCGGCTCGCCGAAGGGCGGGCCGCCGAGGAGGAGCAGCCGCGCCTCCTCGTGGGCGGTGACGGTGATCGTGGAGCGCCCGTCGGGGACGTGGCAGAGGTCGCTCGGGGCGAGCTCCTGGCCGTCGACGTCGATGGCGCCCACGTCGAGCAGCACCCCGTGCTCGAACGCCTCGTCGACGTCGACCTCGAGCGTCCGGCCCGGGGCGAGCATGAGCTCGGCCCCGAGGAGCGGCGTGTGGGTGACGACGGGCGAGGAGGCGCCGAGGAGCGAGCCGATGAAGACGCGGGCCTCCCAGCCGGGGCCGCGCACCGGCTCGGGGACGAAGTGCTCGAAGCGCGGCTCGACGTGGCGGCTCTCGTCGGGGAGCGCGATCCACAGCTGAGCGCCGTGGAGCACGGACGTGTCGGGGGTGGAGACCTCCGTGTGGCTGATGCCCCGGCCGGCTGTCATCAGGTTGAGCTCACCGGGCCGGACGGTGGCGAGGCTGCCGACCGAGTCGCGGTGCTCGAGCTCGCCGTCGAAGAGCCAGCTCGCGGTCTGCAGGCCGGTGTGCGGGTGGGCAGGGAGGACCATGCCGCCGGTCTCGTCGACCTCGTCGGGACCGTAGTGGTCGACGAAGCACCAGGCGCCGATCAGCGAGCGGTGGCGCTGCGGGAGCGTGCGTCGTACGCGCATGGCCCGGGGACCGCCCAGCGGGACCTCGCGCGGAGTGAGCACCTCGACGTCCGTCATCGACCGCCACGGTACCCGGCCGCGGCAATCCGTGGGGGAGAGTCCGGGCAACCCCGACTTTGGTCGCAGCCCGGCCGCCGTGACCTCCGTCCCACTGGGCACGGACGGCGGAATAGCCGGTGCGCGACCCCGGTTGGGAGCCCTCGTGCCCTCCCTCTTCGAGCCCCTGACCCTCGGCGCGGTGCGCGCCCGCAACCGCGTCCTGATGGCGCCGCTCACCCGGATGCGCGCCACGGCCCCCGGCGACGTGCCCAACGACCTGATGCGCGAGTACTACGTGCAGCGCGCCGGTGCGGGACTGCTGATCTCCGAGGGCACCCAGGTCAGCCCGGAGGGCAAGGGCTACATGGACACTCCGGGCATCCACAGCGACGAGCAGGTCGCGGGCTGGCGGCGGATCACCGACGCCGTGCACGAGGCGGGCGGGCTGATCGCGGCCCAGCTGTGGCACGTCGGCCGCGTCTCGCACGAGTCCCTGCAGGACGGCGCGCTGCCGGTGTCGGCCAGCGCCCTGCCCTACCGCAACCGCACGACCGTGCGCGGCGAGGACGGCCGCCCGACCCGGGTGGCCTGCCCGACCCCGCGAGCGCTGGGGCTCGACGAGATCCCCCGGCTGCTCGAGGACTTCCGCCGGGCCACCACCAACGCACGCGAGGCCGGGTTCGACCTCGTCGAGATCCACGGCGCCCACGGCTACCTGCTGCACCAGTTCCTCGCCGCCGACAGCAACCAGCGCACGGACGAGTACGGCGGCTCGCTCGCGAACCGCGCCCGCCTGGTGCTCGAGGTCACCGACGCCGTCATCGGCGCTTGGTCGGCGGACCGGGTCGCGGTGCGGATCTCGCCGGTCGGCTCGTTCAACGGCA
>JAYSEC010000167.1:0-5054 GCA_041914085.1 Nocardioides sp. | reverse complement strand
TGGTCGGCGGACCGGGTCGCGGTGCGGATCTCGCCGGTCGGCTCGTTCAACGGCACCACCGACCCCGAGGGCGCCGAGGCCGGGTTGCACGTCGCCCGCGAGCTCGGGGCGCGCGGCCTGGCGTTCCTGCACCTCTCCGAGCCCGACTGGGCCGGCGGCCCGGTGCTCGACGAGGACTACCGGCGTGCGCTCCGCGAGGCGCACCCGGGACCGATCGTCGGGGCGGGCAACTACGACCGTGACAAGGCCGAGCGGCTGCTCCGGGCCGGGCTCGTCGACGCCGCGGCCTTCGGCCGCTCGTTCATCGCCAACCCGGACCTGCCGCGCCGCCTCGCCGACGGGCTGCCGCTGAACGTGCCCCAGCCGGAGACCTTCTACGGCGGGGACCAGTCCGGCTACACCGACTACCCCGCCTACGGCGCGGCCTGAGCGGAGACCGCACGGGCAGCCGGATATTGCGTCGAGCCGACGTGGGTCCGGCGCCTAGGGTCATCCACGACATGCAGGACTTCCCTCCCCGGATCGCGACGTTCTTCACCGGCACGGACGACGCCCCCACCCCGGACCCCGACACCCGGTCACCCGCAGCGTTCCTCCGCTGGGTCCTCGGCCAGCAGAAGGCGCTGATCGCCCTCTCCTCGCTGTGCTACGCGCTGTGGTTCCTGCCGATGACGCTCGGACCGTGGATCTTCGGGCGCGCGGTGGACCAGGGCATCGTCGGCGGCTCGACGACGGCGCTCGCCGGCTGGGCTGCGCTGCTGCTCGCCGTCGTCGTGGTCGGATCGGTGTTCGGCATCGTGTCCCACACGCTGGTGGTCCGCAGCTGGCTGGTCAGCCTCTACGGGACGCTCGAGATGGTCACCCGCAAGGTGGCGCAGATGGGGCACGTGCTGCCGCGCCGCTCCCCCACCGGCGAGGTGCTCAGCGTCGCGTCGAGCGACTCCGACGAGTTCGGCGCGCTGACCGAGATCGTGGCGCGCGCGGCGGGCCAGCTGGCGTCGTACCTCACCGTGGCCTTCATCGTGCTCACGATGTCGTGGCAGCTCGGCCTGCTCACGCTGGTCGCCGCGCCCGTGCTGGTGGGCGCCGCGCTGCCGCTGCTGCGCCCGCTCCACCGCCGCCAGCAGGTCGAGCGGTCCCGGACCTCCGACCTCACCTCGCTCGCCACGGACATCGTCGCCGGGCTCCGGATCCTGCGCGGCATCGGCGGTGAGCAGACCTTCGGCGCCAACTACGACCGCCAGTCCCGGTCCGCCCGGGACGCCGGCGTCGCCGCGGGCATCTGGCAGGCGGTGGTCGAGGCCGTCGGCGTGCTGCTGTCGGGCCTCTTCCTCGTCGCCCTGGTCTGGCTGGGCACCCGCGAGGTGCAGGCGGGCGACCTCACCGTCGGCCAGCTCGTCACCTTCCTCGGCTACGGCCTGTTCATGGTCGGCCCCATCCGGACCTTCTTCGAGCTCGCCCAGAAGGGCGTCCGCTCCCTGGTCAGCGCCCGCAAGGCGATCGCCATCTTCGAGCAGCGCCCTCCGTGGCGCGACCCCGCCGACCCGGTGGCGCTCGACGGCACGGCCGCCCTGCACGACGCCGCGAGCGGGCTGACCGTGACGCCGGGGCTGCTCACCGTCGTGGTGAGTGCGGTGCCCGAGCAGAGCGCGGCGCTCGCCGACAGGCTCGGCCGCTACCTGCCGGCCGACACCGAGCCGGTGGCGGCGGTCGAGGAGGACGACGCGCGGGGTCGCGCCGCACGCCGCGCCCGAGCAGCCCGGGCGCAGGAGCGCGCCAGGATCGCCGCGCAGGACGAGGAGCGCGCCCGCCGGGAGTGGGGCGTCACCCTGGGAGGGGTGGACCTCGCCCGCGCCGAGCTCGCCGACGTACGCCGCCAGGTGCTGGTCAGCGACACCGGCAGCCAGGTCTTCGCCGGGACGCTCCAGGACGCCGTCGACCCGCACGGCAGGCTGACGCGCGAGCAGGCCGAGCACGCCCTGCGGGTGGCCAGCGCCGAGGACGTGTACGACGCCCTCCCGGAGGGCTGGCAGGGCCAGCTCGACGAGCGCGGCCGCGGGCTGTCGGGCGGCCAGCGCCAGCGCGTCGTCCTCGCTCGGGCGATCGCCGCCGACGCCCCGGTGCTGGTGCTCGTGGAGCCGACGTCGGCCGTCGACGCCCACACCGAGGCCCGGATCGCCGAGCGGGTCGCCGACGCCCGCCGCGGTCGCACCACGGTGGTCACCACCGTCTCGCCGCTGTGGCTGCACCACGCCGATCACGTGGTGCTCCTGCACGACGGCACCGTCGTCGCCGAGGGCAGGCACGCCGACCTGCTGGCCGGCGACGACGACTACCGGCGCGTGGTCGCCCGCGCGCTCGACGACGAGGAGGCGGTCCGATGACCAGCCCCACGAGCACCGACCTCCTCGCCACCTCGGCCGACACGTGGCGAGACCGCACGCAGGACCAGCCGGCGATCCCCGACGAGCTGCGCCCGCCCGAGCACGGCGGCGTGCGCGAGCGCAGCCGGGCGCTCTGGCAACGGCACGAGCTGCGCCGACAGCGCGCGGAGGACGTCTACGAGGCCTCACGCAACCCGGTGCGCGGGTGGCCGGTCTCGGGCAACCGGGCGGTGCTGGAGTTCTTCGGCGACCTGGTGCGCCGGCGCAAGCGCGCCTTCGCGCTGCTGGTGCTGCTCAACGCGCTCGCCGCGGGGTCCGCGCTCGTCGTGCCTCGGCTGCTCGGCGAGCTCGTGAACCGGGTCGAGTCCCAGGGCGCGGCGGTCGAGGGCCTGGACCGGCTCGCCCTGACCGTGGTCGGCGTGGTGGCGCTGCAGGCGCTGTTCACCTTCGGCGCCCAGCGCACGTCCACGCACTTCGGCCAGGACCTCCTCGCGTCGGCCCGCGAGTACGTCGTCGGCACGATCCTCCGGCTGCCGATCGGGCGGGTCGAGGGAGCCAGCACCGGCGACCTCGTCACCCGCGTCACCCGGGACGTCGGCACCATGGCCCGGTCCGTGCAGTGGGGTGTCCCCCGGCTGCTGATCTCGCTGCTGACGGTCGTCCTGTCGGTCGTCGCGATGCTGCTGAACTCCGTCGTCCTCGCCGTCCCGGCGCTCGTCGTCTTCGCGCTCTGCGCCCCCGCGGTGCGGACCTACCTGCGGCGCGCGCCCAAGGCGTACATCACCGAGGGGGCGACGTACTCCCGCATCAACACCACCCTGACCGAGACCGTCGAGGGGGCGCGCACCGTCGAGGCCCTCGGCCTCTCGGGGCGCCGGGTCCGCGCGGGGCAGGACGACATCGAGGTCTCCGCGCAGGCCGAGCGCTACGGCATGACGCTGCGCAACGTGCTGTTCGCCGCCCTCAACGGCGCCTTCCAGGTGCCGCAGGTCGTCACCCTCGTGGTGGGCGCCTACGGCTACAGCCGCGGCTGGGTCGACCTCGGCCAGATCACCGCCGCGATGCTGTACGTCGTCGCGCTGTCCGAGCCGCTCGACGCCGTCATCGGCGAGGTGGACCGCCTGCAGGTGGGTGCCGCGTCCACGAGCCGGCTGCTCGGCATCGCCGAGGTGCCGCCGGACCGCCAGGCGGGCGACCGGCTCCCCGACGGCGTCGAGCTGGTCGGCGAGGACCTCCGCTTCGCCTACCGCGAGGGCCACGACGTGCTGCACGGCGTCGACCTGCGCCTGCGCACGGGCGAGCGGCTCGCGGTCGTCGGGCCGAGCGGCTCCGGCAAGTCGACGCTCGGCCGGCTGCTCTCGGGCATCAACCGGCCGCGCACCGGCACCGCCCGCGTCGGTGGCGTCGACCTCGTCGACCTGCCGCTGGAGGTGCTGCGGACCGAGGTCGCGCTCGTGACCCAGGAGCACCACGTCTTCATCGGCACGGTGCGGGACAACGTCGTGCTGGCGCGCGAGGACTCCTCCGACGACGCCGTCCGCTCGGCCCTGCGCGCCGTCGGCGCGTGGGCCTGGGTGGAGCGGCTGCCGGACGGGCTCGACACGGTGATCGGGTCGGGCCGCCAGACCCTGACGCCGGCGCAGGCCCAGCAGGTCGCGCTGGCGCGGCTGATCATCGCCGACCCGCACACGCTGGTCCTCGACGAGGCGACGTCGCTCATCGACCCGCGCACCGCCCGCACGCTCGAGGGGTCGATGAACAGCCTCCTCGAGGGCCGCACGGTCGTCGCGATCGCCCACCGGCTGCACACCGCCCACGACGCCGACCGCATCGCGGTCGTGATCGACGGCCGGATCGTCGAGCTCGGCAGCCACGACGAGCTGCTCGACCTCGACGGCGAGTATGCCGGCCTCTGGGCGGCCTGGACGTCCTGAGCCCCGCTCCTCAGGCCGCGACAGCCCGTCGCTGGGCGTGCTGGTGCCAGCGCCAGAACCCCCAGCCGAGGACCACGCACACCGCGGCCGCGACGGCGAAGCCGAGCACCGAGCGACCGGCGTAGGGCGCCAGCAGGGCGGCGCTGACCGCGTTGAACGCCAGGGTCACGAACGACGCCGCAGACATCACCGCGCCCCGGCGGCTCGGCACGAGGTCGAGCATCAGCAGCTGGATGTTGGGGTAGGCCAGGCCGTTGCCGAAGGCGACGAACGAGATGCCGAGCGCCGCCCACGGCAGCACCTCGCCCGCCGGCGTGAGCGCGACGACGATGCCGAGGAGGGCGCCGACCGCGCTGACGGCGTAGCCGACCGACACCAGCCGGGAGCTGGTGAAGAGCCGTCCGAGCCGACCGCTGAGGACCGAGCCCACCACCATCGCGCCGATCATCGGCAAGAACAGCTTCCAGAAGTCCAGCTCGCCCTCGCCGAGCAGGTCGACGACGAAGATGGCCGCTCCGCCGATGTAGAGGAACTGCGCGCCGAAGACGAGCGTGCCCGCCCAGGCCATCCGGTGGAACGCCGGGACCCGTACGACCTCGGCGAGGCCGCGCACGATCTCGCCGACCCGCAGCGGCACCCGCCGCTCCGGCGGGTGGCTCTCGGGCAGCAGCGCGACGGACAGGCCGACGAGGAGCAGCGCGAGCGCGGCCATGAACCAGAAGACCGTCTCCCACGG
>JAYSEC010000166.1:0-7715 GCA_041914085.1 Nocardioides sp. | reverse complement strand
CTGCGCCCGCCACGCGACGCCGAAGTTGCCGACCGAGGTGAGGCCGGCCCACAGGTCCTCGGCGCGCACCCGCCACTCCCACGCCTCCGTGCCGACGTGGGTGACGGCGAGGCCCGCCGCGGTCAGGATCCCCGCCAGCCCGCGGGGAGTCCGGTCGAAGTCGCGGTCGGCGGGCAGGCGCGGCGCGGGGGTCCGCTCGGCTCCTGCCTGGTCGAGCAGGCCGCCCCACATCACGGCCTGCGGGGGCGGGGTGCTGCCCCAGATCGTCGCCAGCACCCTGCCGCCCGGCGCGGTGACCCGGGCCAGCCCGCGGGCGCCGGCGCGCGGGTCGTCGACGTGGTTGAGGACGAAGTTGGCCACGGCGACGTCGACGGAGGCGCCGGCCAGGGGCAGGTCCGGCAGGCCGCCAGCGAGCACGGGCGCACCCGCCCGGGTGCCGGTCAGTGCGCGCATCTGGGGGTCCGGCTCGACGGCGACGACCCGGTGGCCGGCCGCCACCAGCGCCAGCGTCAGGTGACCGGAGCCCGCACCCACGTCCACCACCTCGGAGCGGGGCGGCACCCGGTCGAGCAGCGCCGGCACGCTCCCGGCGCACAGGCTCGCGAAGCTGCGGTCGTAGTCGCTCGCCACGTCACGCCAGAGGGTCTCGGCCATGGGGCGAGAGCCTAGGCCGACTGTGTGCGTCGTTCGCCCACCCCGGAGGGCTCGCTCGGTGATACTGGTCCCCCGTTCGGACGCAAGCCGTGCCGCCGAACCGTGTGAGGAGGACCCGCGTGGGTGTCCCGGGAGTCGACGTCCCCGAGGTCAAGGACGTCGTCGACGTGATCGTCGACGATCGAGGCACAGCCCTCGTCAGCTTCGTGGAGGCGACGAGCGACGAGGAGATCGTGCTCGCCGTGGGCCGCACGCGCGACGGCGTACGGGTGTCGCTGCCGGTGGGCGAGCGCTTCGAGATCGTCTGGCGCGGCCGCGACGAGCTGCGCTCCCTCCCCGTCGAGATGACCGCCATCGACCGCGGCGAACCCCCTCGGTGGCGGGTTCGTCCGGTCGGGCCCGCGACGACGGGCCAGCGCCGCCGCGCCGTGCGCGCGCGGATGGGCCGCACCGCCCGGGTGGACGTCGACGACGTCCAGATGCCCGGCACGACCCTCGACGTGAGCGAGGGCGGCATGAGGGTGGTGCTGGGCCACGACGTCGTGGCACCGCCCAAGCCCGGAGTGGTCGTCGACGTCCAGCTGCAGCTCTCCCGCGGCGAGGTCGCCTGTGCCGCCGAGGTGATCCAGCACTTCCACCGCGAGGACGGCCGGCCCGCCCTGAGCTTCCGGTTCATCGACCTGCCGAGCAGGACCGAGGACCTCATCCGTGCCGAGGTCTTCGAGGAGCTGCGGCTGCAGCGCGCCCGCGGGCTCACCTGAGGGTCCCCGAGCGGCGGACGGGTCAGCGCAGGCGGACCGAGCCGTCGGCCTCGGAGATCGTCCGCGGCTCCCCGCAGGCGAGGTCGGCCGTGCAGACGACGAGGGCGCGCCGCCCGGACTCCGACTGCCGCACGGTGTCCTGCACGCCCTCGCGCCGCGAGGAGTCGAGGAGGTGCGCCCACCCACCGCCGGGCACGGGCACGCTCTGGACGAGGACGTCGTACTCCCCCAGCGGGAGGTACGGCGGCGGGTCGGGTGCCTCGGCGAGGGAGTCCGGCGCCCGGTCGACCTCGTGCACGTCGCCGTCCGCGTCGATCGTGACGACCTGCCCGGACCCGAGGAGCGCGGCCGCGCCCGACCCCCAGGCGACGAACTCCTCCACGTCGGGCAGCTCTACGACGACCTCCTCGAGGTGGAGACGACCCTGGGCGTACCAGACCACGGGGAGCGGGTTGGCCTCCTGCCGCACCTCGCGGGGTGCCGGGCGGCCGGCCCACCAGGCCCAGCCGGCCACCAGGACCGCCGCGAGCGCGAGCCACACCGCACCCAGCCGGACCCCACGGCGACGTCGGGCCGCGCGGCGCTGCTCGGCGCGCGCGATCCACGGTTCCGGCGCGTCCGCGGGGTCGGGGCGACGTACGCCGTGGGGCGCGACCCCACCCGGCCGTGCGGGCAGGCCGGTGCGGTGGCGCAGCTCGGCCCAGAGGGTGACGTCGATGTTCTCCTCGCGCACCCGGCGCGACCACGAGCGCCGGCTCCCGAGCAGCACGTCGGCCACCGCGAGCCGGGCGTCGTCGGCCGGGACGCCCTCGTCCTCGAGGCCCCCGACGAGGTCGGGCCAGCGCGCGGCGAGGTAGTGCGAGAAGTCCGATCCGTCGGTCATGGCCACCTCACCTGCTCCCACTCTGCTTCGGAGCGCGGCCGCCGCCGGATGGCCTCAGGCGCTGAGCGACATCGGGCCGTAGACCCGCCGGTCGTGCTCGAAGAGCGTCACCGCGGCGACGCCGTGCTCGGCCAGGTCCGGCCAGGTCTCGCCCACCCACGACTCGGCGTCGCCCTGCGTGCTGAAGCGCTGGTCGTCGAGGCCCGCGACCTCGACGGCCTCACCGGAGGCGTCCTCGAGGCGCCACCACCACGGTCGCTCGGAGGCCGACGGCGGGCGGAAGGTGGGGGGTTGTCCGGGCAGCACTCAGGACTCCTTCACCGACGGGTCGACGAACGGCGGCTTCACCAGCCGGAACACCTCGCGCCGGCCGCGGATGTCGACGCCGACCTCGGCGTCCTCGGCGACCATGACGGGGATGAGGGCCAGGCCGATGCCCTTCTTCAGGGTCGGCGAGAAGGTGCCGGACGTGATGTCGGCGAGGGGCACGTCGTGGGTCAGCGTCACGCCCATCCCGGGCCGCGGGATGCCGCGACCGACGGCGACGAGCCCGCGCAGCCGCCGCTTCGGCCCCTCCTCCTTGACGCGGAGCACCGCGTCGCGTCCCCAGAAGGACTCCTTCTTCCAGCCGACGGCCCACGAGAGCCCGGCCTCGACCGGGTTGGTGTCGAGGCTGATGTCCTGGCCGTGCAGCGGGTAGCCCATCTCGGTGCGCAGCGTGTCGCGGGCGCCGAGCCCGCAGGCGGTGATGCCGTGCTCCTCGCCGGCCTCCATCAGCGAGTCCCAGAGCTGACCGGCCGCGTCGTTGACGACGACCAGCTCGTAGCCGCGCTCGCCGGTGTAGCCGGTGCGGCACACCACGACGCCGACACCGGTGTCGTGGAGCTCGGCCTCGACGAAGGACATGTACTCGTGGCCCGTCGGCAGGCCGACCTTCTCGAGCACCTCGTCGGAGCGGGTGCCCTGCACCGCGAGCACGGCGTAGTCGTCGTGGTGGTCGACGACCTTGACGCCGTCGGGTGCCTCGGCCTGGAGGCGACGCACCACCTCGGCGGTGTTGGCGGCGTTGGGGATCAGGAGGACGTGCTCGTCGTCGTGCCAGTAGGCGATGAGGTCGTCGACGATCCCGCCCGACTCGTCGAGGCAGAGGGTGTACTGCGCCTTGCCGGGCTGGATCTTGGCGAGGTCGTTGGACAGCGTCGCGTTGACGAACTCGGCGGCGCCCGGGCCGGAGACCATCGCCTTGCCGAGGTGGCTCACGTCGAAGATGCCGACGGACTCGCGCACGGCGGTGTGCTCCTTGACCACCCCGGTGCGGTACTCCAGCGGCATCGACCAGCCGCCGAACTCGGCGAACTTCGCGCCCAGCGCCTCGTGACGGTCGTGGAGCGGCGACTGCTTGAGCGTTCCTGCCATGCCGCGAAACCTACCGCAGGGCTCCCGCCGCGGAGCCTCCCCTAACATGCGGCGGGTGACGACGTACGCACTCCGTGCCGCCAGCCCCGCCAGGACCCGCGCCGACGCCGTGGTGGTGGGAGTGGTCGCGGGCGACCAGGGCCCCCGCCTCTGCGACGCGGCCGAGGAGGTCGCCAAGGCCTATGGCCGCCGCCTGCGTCCCTTCCTCTCGACCATGGGCGTGACCGGCAAGGCCGGCGAGGCGGTGAAGGCCCCGACGCGCGAGGAGGTCAACGCCCCCCTGCTGGTCTTCGTCGGCCTGGGCGAGGACCCGGCCGACCCCATCGCCGTACGCCGTGCCGCCGGTGTCGCGGCCCGCAGCGTGTCCAACGCGGCCTCGGTCGCCCTCGCCCTCCCGGCGGACACGCCCGAGCTGGTGTCCGCCGTCGTGGAGGGGCACCGCCTCGGCGGCTACACCTACACCGCCTACAAGTCCCAGAAGCCCGAGACCGACGCCCCGAACGACGTCGTCGTGCTGACCTCGATCGCCCGGCGGTCCGAGGCGCTCGCCGCCCTCGCGAGCGCCGAGGTGCTCGCCGACGCCGTGACGCTGTGCCGCGACTGGGTGAACACTCCCCCCGCCGACTGCACTCCCCCGTTGTTCGCCGACCTCGTCGCCGCCGCGCACAAGGAGGCCACGAAGGGCCGCGGCGCTCCCAAGGTCGCGCTCGAGGTGTTCGACCACGAGCAGCTCGCCGAGATGGGCTGCGGCGGCATCCTCAGCGTCGGCGGCTCGTCGGCCGCGCCCTCCCGGCTGGCGAAGCTCACGTGGGCGCCCGAGGACGCCGTCGCCCACCTCGCGCTGGTCGGCAAGGGCGTCACCTTCGACTCCGGGGGGCTCACCATCAAGCCCTCGTCGAGCATGATGAACATGAAGGGCGACATGGCCGGCGCGGCGAGCGTCGTCGTCGCCACGCTGGCCATCGCGCGGCTCGGGCTGCCGGTCAAGGTCACCGCCTTCGCCCCGATGGCCGAGAACATGGTCTCCGGCACGTCGACGCGTCCGGGCGACGTGGTCACGATGCGCAACGGCACCACCGTCGAGATCGCCAACACCGACGCCGAGGGCCGGATGCTGCTCGGCGACGCCCTCGCCCTCGCGGTCGAGGAGGCGCCCGACGTGGTCGTCGACATCGCCACCCTGACCGGTCACATGCAGCTCGCGCTCGGCGACAAGGTCGGCGCCGTGATGGGCACCGACGACCAGGTGCCCGTGGTCCTCGCCGCCGGTGTCGCCGCCGGTGAGCAGCACTGGCCGATGCCGATCCCGGAGGAGATGAAGGAGCGGATCACCAGCTCCAAGGTCGCCGACCTGCTCCAGCACGACTGGGTGCGGTGGGGCGGCGGGCTCTTCGCCTCGGCGTTCCTCCGCGAGTTCACCGGCGGCCTGCCGTGGGCGCACCTCGACATCGCCGGCAAGGAGATCAACACCGGCGGCGCCTACGGCCACGTGCCGTCCGGGGCGACCGGGTTCGGTGTGACCACCCTCGTCGAGCTCGCCCGGAGGATCGCCGAGGACGGCGTGCCCGGCTCGGCGGACTGACCCGGCCGGGTCGTACGGCTAGTAGCCGCGGGCCCTGCGCTCCGCCTTCTGGCGCGCGTTGTAGTCGCGCATCCGCTGCGGCACGCCGACCACGGCGGCGTCGTAGGACGGCACCCGGTTCTTGTTGGCGAAGTCGTGCGCCCACTTCACGCTGGGCACGCGGCGGCGCGTCCACTCGCCGTCGTGCGCGACCAGCAGGAGCGTCACGTCGCTGACCGCGGTGCGGGGCTCCACGAAGCCCTCGACGCCCTGCCGGGTCGCGACGAACTTCTCGAGGTGGCGCACGTCCTCGCCGTCGGCGGCGCGGACCCGCGTGGAGCCGGTGCGCGTGGCGTCCCGCGCCGGACGACTGGTGCGCCCCTTGCGCCGGAATCGGTCGAACATGCCCATGGCCACCATTCTGCCGGGGCGCACCCCACATCGGCAGCAGTCACGCCGGACACGCCCGGGCCGACCGGCGGGCGAGCTCGGGAAGACCCGGTGTGGACAGGCGCACGAAGAGTGCAAAGATGGGCGACGCCGAAGGATCAGCGGAGCGAGCGATGTGTGTGGAGGGATATCTGTGGCGGACGGAGAGTTCGACGTACTCGTCCTCGGGGCTGGTTCGGGCGGCTACGCCTGTGCCCTGCGAGCGGCCCAGCTGGGGCTGAGCGTCGGACTGGTCGAGAAGGGCAACCTGGGCGGTACCTGCCTCCACGTCGGCTGCATCCCGACCAAGGCCCTGCTCCACGCCGCCGAGGTCGCCGACTCCGCGCGCGAGGCCGCGCAGTTCGGTGTCACGGCGTCCCTCGACGGGATCGACATGGGCGGCGTGAACGCCTACAAGGACAAGGTGGTCGACCGCCTGTTCAAGGGCCTCACCGGCCTGATCAAGTCCCGCGGCATCACCGTCATCCAGGGCACCGGCACGATGACCGGTCCCCGCGAGGTGACCGTCGACGGCACGGCCTACACCGGCAAGGCCGTCGTCCTCGCCTCCGGCTCCTACAGCAAGAGCCTGCCCGGCCTCGAGGTCGACGGCGAGAAGGTGCTCACCTCCGAGCACGCCCTGCGCCTGGACCGCGTGCCCGCCTCGGCCATCGTGCTCGGCGGCGGCGTCATCGGCTGCGAGTTCGCCAGCGTCTGGAAGTCCTTCGGAGCCGACGTCACCATCGTCGAGGCCCTGCCGCGGCTGGTCGCGGCCGAGGACGAGGCGTCCTCCAAGGCGCTGGAGCGGGCCTTCCGCAAGCGCAAGATCAACTTCCTCACCGGCACGCCGTTCCAGAGCGTCAAGGCCACCGACACCGGCGTCGCCGTGACGGTCGAGGGCGGCGACGTGATCGAGGCCGAGGTGCTCCTCGTCGCCGTCGGCCGTGGCCCGTCCACCGACGGCCTCGGCTACGCCGAGCAGGGCGTGGAGATGGACCGCGGGTTCGTGCTGACCGACGAGCGCTGCCGCACCAACCTCGAGGGCGTGTACGCCGTCGGCGACATCGTCCCCGGCCTCCAGCTCGCCCACCGCGGCTTCCAGCAGGGCATCTTCGTCGCCGAGGAGATCGCCGGGCTCGACCCGCGGCCGGTCGACGAGGCCGGCATCCCGCGCGTGACGTACTCCCACCCCGAGATCGCCTCCGTCGGCCTCGACGAGGCGAAGGCGCGCGAGCTGCACGGCGACGCGGTGACCACGGTGACCTACGACCTCGGCGGCAACGGCAAGAGCCAGATCCTGCAGACGCAGGGCTTCGTCAAGCTCGTCGGGCTCGAGGACGGCCCGGTCCTCGGCGTCCACATGGTGGGCGACCGGGTCGGTGAGCTCATCGGCGAGGCCCAGCTGATCTACAACTGGGAGGCGCACGCCGACGACGTCGCACCGCTCGTGCACGCGCACCCCACCCAGAACGAGGCGCTCGGCGAGGCCCACCTGGCCCTGGCCGGCAAGCCGCTGCACGCCCACTCCTGACACCCACAGATTTCAGAAACCACCCCGCGAGCGAAGGAACCACATGGCCTCCGAAGTCACCCTCCCCGCACTCGGCGAGTCCGTCACCGAGGGCACCGTCACCCGCTGGCTCAAGCAGGTCGGTGACACGGTTGCCGTCGACGAGCCGCTGCTGGAGGTCTCCACCGACAAGGTCGACACCGAGATCCCCTCCCCGGTCGCCGGCACCCTGCTGGAGATCAAGGCCAACGAGGACGACACCGTCGAGGTCGGCGCGGTCCTGGCCGTGGTCGGCGAGGAGGGCGAGTCCGCCGGTGACGCGTCCGGCTCCGCCGAGCCGGAGGCGCAGCCCGCCGACGAGCAGGAGTCGGAGAAGAAGGCCGAGCAGGAGGAGCAGCACGCCGAGGAGACCGGCGAGATGCCGGCCGGCGACTCCACCCCGGAGTCGGAGAAGGACGACGCCCCCGCCCAGTCCGAGCCCGCCGCCGAGCAGGCCTCGTC
>JAYSEC010000165.1:5629-7836 GCA_041914085.1 Nocardioides sp. | reverse complement strand
CGGTCATGGGCTGCGTCGTCAACGGCCCGGGCGAGGCCCGCGAGGCCGACCTCGGGGTCGCGTCCGGCAACGGCAAGGGCCAGATCTTCGTCAAGGGCGAGGTCGTCAAGACCGTCCCGGAGTCGCAGATCGTCGAGACCCTGATCGAGGAGGCCATGCGCATCGCCGAGGGGATGGAGTCCGTCGAGGGCTCGGGGGCCACCGTCTCGGTCTCCTGACGCTCGGGTGATCCCCGGCTGACCGGGGATCGCTGAACTTGTCAGGCCGTGCACGGGCCGACATGTTCAGTGAATGCCCGACAAGTCGGCCTCACGGCTGGCCGCAGCACCCGGCGACATGAGTAGGCTCCCCACGTGCTGAGGACTCGCGAGCAGGTGCGCGTGCTGGGCCCGGCCGACCGGGACCGGTTCATCGCGCTCGCGGAGCAGGACCCCGTGGTCAACGTGTTCGCCGACTACCGCGCGCGCCTGACCAACCTCGACGAGCGGTGGCTCGGCGGGCAGGTGTGGGGCAGGTTCGTGGGCGACGACCTCGTCGCCGGCTGCCACCTCGGCGCGAACCTCGTCCCGGTCCAGTGCACGCCCGACGACGTGGTCGCCTTCGCCGACGCCGCGCTGCGCCGGCGCAGCACCGTCGGGACGATCGTCGGCCCCCACGACGTCGTCGCCTCCCTGTGGGACGCGCTCGAGCCGCGGTGGCAGCGGCCGCGGGAGTTCCGCGCACGGCAGCCGCACCTGGAGATCAGCCGGGTCCCCGACCTCCCGGGCCACCCCGACGTGCGCGTGACCACCCCGCGCGACCTCGAGCAGCTCTACCCCGCGTGCGTGGCGATGTACACCGAGGAGGTCGGCGTCTCCCCGGAGAGCGACGCGGGCGGCGGCGACCTCTACCGCGCGCGCGTGCAGCAGCTGATCGGGCGGGGCTGGTCGATGGCGAGCTTCGACGACGACGGAGTGGTCTTCAAGGCCGAGGTCGCCTGCCTGACGCCGTACGCCGCTCAGGTGCAGGGCGTGTGGGTCCGTCCCGACCGGCGGGGGCAGGGGCTGGCGACGAGCGGCATGGCGGCGGTCGTGGCCCACGTCATCGGCTCGGGGATGGCGCCCGTCGTCTCGCTCTACGTCAACGAGTGGAACGCGCCGGCCCGGGCGACGTACGCGCGGGTCGGCTTCGAGCAGACCGCCACCTTCGCCACGCTCATGTTCTGAGAGTGCGCCGGAAAGCGCGAAAAAGATTTCGCGCCGGACGTATCAGCACGTCGCTGACCCCTACCTGAGAGGACATGGGGACAATGGTCACCATGTCGGAGAACCGAAGGGCTGAGGGGGAGCTCGAACAGTCACCGTGGGAAACAGCCAGTGGGGCGTTCACGGCGTGGCGTGCAGGGGACGCCGCCGCCGTGGACGATCTGGTCACCGCGATGACACCGGTCCTCTGGCACGTGGTGAGGGCCTACGGACACGACCGCCAGTCGGCGGAGGACGTCATCGCGACGACTTGGCTCGGTTTCGTCCGTCTGCACCAGACCATCAACGACCCCAGGGCTGTCGCGTCCTGGCTGATCACCTCAGCCAGGCGCGGCGCCGCAGAACATGCCAGGAAGGCACGGCGTGCCTCCCCGGTGGAGGACGAGAAGCTCGCCGTGGTGCTCCCCGACGTGGAGTCCGCGGAGGAGCTCGCCGTGCTCGACGACGACGCTGCGCGGTTGTGGCGGGCCGTCGCGAGCGTGGACGAGCGCTGTCGCAAGCTGCTGCGCGTCATCGCCTTCATGGAACGACCCGACTACCAGTCGCTCAGCAAGGAGCTCGACATGCCCGTCGGGAGCATCGGACCCACCCGGGCCCGGTGCCTGGCCAAGGTCAGGACCGCACTGATGGACGAAGGAGGGGGACGATGAACGCCTCGGACGACAGCCTGCTCGACGACCTGCGCGAGATGTGGCTCCTCGCCGACCCGCCCCCTCCGGGGCTCACGGCGACCATGATCGCGACCGTCGCGGCCGCCGACCTCGACCAGGAGTGGGAGCTCCTCGTCCTGGTCCGCGACTCCGCCGACGAGCCGGCCGCGCAGGTCCGCGGCCTCGCCTCGGCCCGCATCCTCTACTTCACCGCCGCCGAGGGCTGGTCCCTCGACGCCGAGATCGACGGCGACCAGGTGCGCGGTCAGCTGCTCGACTTCGACGGAGACATGGGGTCCGTCGAGGTCGCGCT
>JAYSEC010000165.1:0-5529 GCA_041914085.1 Nocardioides sp. | reverse complement strand
CGCAGCTCCATGTGGGGTCCGACCACCGGGTCGGAGTCGTAGACCGCACGCTCCAGCACCTTGTCGCGGGCTTCGGCGGGTGAGACGTCGTGCTCGCCGATGTAGCGGGCGATCAGGCCGGCGACGACGGGCGCCGCGAACGACGTACCGCTCCATCGGGCCATGCCCGTGCGGAACTCGCGCATGTCGCCCTTGGCGGGTGTCTCGCGGCACTTGTAGCTGCCGTCGGGGAACGCGTTGACGTGGTTGCGGCCGACGGCGTAGACGTCCGCGGACACCCCGTAGTTGGAGAACTCCGAGATCCGGCCGTTGCGATCCAGCGACCCGACGCCGACGGCCCAGTCGAAGGCGGCCGGCCAGAACGGGGCGGCCGTCGAGTCGTTGCCTGCGGCGGCCACCAGCACGCAGTCCCTGCTCTTCAGGTGCTCCTCGTAGAAGGTCTCGAACGCGGCCGAGGGCAGGTCCATGCGGGTGCGGCAGCCCGCCGACAGGTTGATGACCTGCGGGTCGCGCTTCATCGCCTCCTCGAGCTGCACGACCATGTCGGACTCGAGGATCCCGCCGCCGCCCACGCCGCCGATGCAGAAGCCGTCGACGTGGACGTCGGCGTCCGGTGCCAGGCACCTGACGACGCCAGCGATGAACGTGCCGTGACCGGCGTACCGACGCAGGTGGGCGGGATCGTTGAGCTCGTCGTCGCCGGTGACGCCGTCCAGCCAGGGCGTACGCCCGTCCGTCGCGGAGGTGGGGTTCCAGCCGGTGTCGACGACCACGACGGTGACGTCGCGGGCCACCTTCTCGAGCCCGTCCTCCCGCGGCGGCCACGGCTCCTTCAGGCCGGTCTCCTCCGGCTCGATCGCGGGGCAGAGGTGGCCACCTCCTCCCGGAGAGACGTGGACCCAGTGGTCGGGCGTCGCCTTGCCACGCTCGAGCCCGGCCTCCTCGAGTGCGTCGAGGACTTCGGGCACCGACTGGCCCTCGGTGCGCTCCGGGAGCAGGTAGCGCACGAGAGCGTCACCGAGCAGGGTCACGTCGTCGCGCCGGGGCTCACCCTTGAAGAGCCGCTCGCCGACCTGGCGGGCGATCCCCTCGAACTCGTCCACGTCCGCACGGCGCACGAGCACGCGGTCGGGGTGGTAGAGGTACGTGAAGTCCGCGGGGGCCTCGGTGTTCCAGGCCACCTGGTCCTGGTTGGCCCGGCGGAACGCACGGAGCTGGTCTGTGGTCCGTCGTCGCCGGTCGTCGCCGATCATCCAGTCACCCATGGTCCGACGCTAGTGCCGTCCAGCCGACCCTGACGAGCGTTTTCGCGACTTCTTGACCCGGCGATCCGCGAGGATGGTCGGACCATGACGACCCGGGACGAGGCACAGGAGGTGCTGCGCACCCTCTTCGTCGACCCCGATGCGGCTCAGGCCCGCGCGCGGGACGAGCTCATCCCCGCGGCGGATCCCGTCGTGTCCTCGATCGGGCACCAGGTGCTCGGCATCGTGCTGCGCGACCGCGGGCTCGTCGAGGAGGCACTGGTCGAGCTGCGGCGCTCCCTGCGCCTGGCTCGGCGGTCGGGTGACCGTGAGCGCCAGGCGGACGCCCGGGCCACGATCGGGGCGTCGCTGGCCGTGGCCGGGCGGGTCCGGGCGGGTCTCGAGCAGCTCGACCGGGCCGCACGCGAGGTCGAGGGGGTCTCGCGCGCACGAGTGCTCTACAGGCGAGCATGGATCCTGGACCAGATGCTCGCCGACTTCGAGGGGAGCGCCGCTGACCTGGGTGAGGCCACGGCAGCGTTCGAACGTGCGGGCGACCGGATGTGGCAGGCAGGTGCGCTGAACCTCGAGGGGCTGGCGCTGGCGCGGTCGGGAGACCTGTCCGGGGCCCGGCGCGCGTTCGAGGAGTCGGGTCGGGTGGCCACCGAGCTGGGAGACCTCTCGCACCTCGCGACGACGGTGCACAACACCGGGTGGGTCGGCTACCTGGCAGGAGACCTGCCGCTGGCCTTCGAGCGCTACGCCGAGGCTGCAGCGATCTTCGACGAGATCGAGATGACCAACGTGGAGCTCGTCGTCGACCAGTGCGACGCCTACCTGGCAGGTGGCCTCGCCGACGACGCCCTCATGGTCTGCGAGAGGGCCCTCGCGGCCCGCCCGCTGCAGCCGCGCGAACGAGCAGACCTCCTGGTGTCCGTCGCGGAGGCAGCCCTGGCCGCGGGAGACACCGCGCGGACCGTGAGTGCGGCAGACGAGGCGTCGCGCCTGCTGCGGGCGCAGGGGCGCGAAGCGCACCGGGCGGGAGCCGACCTGCTCGCGATCGCCGGACGGCTCGCGCTGGGTGGGTCGAAGGCCCGGCTCCTGCGCCGGGCCGAGCGGATGGTCGACGCTGCACGCTCGGCGCGCGCGCCGGAGCTCCCGCAGGCGCTGATGCTGGCCGCAGAGCTCGCACGCGGTGCACGTACGGCCGGGGCCTCGGAGCTCGCCGACGCGTGGCTGGAGGAGGCCAGCTCGTTCCGGCGAGCCGCCATCGGCACCACGCGGGCCCTCGGATGGCTGGCAGTCGCCCAGCGCCGCCAGCTCGCAGGCGACAGCGCTGGGGTGCTCCGGTCTTGCGACCGCGGCCTCGACGCCCTCGACGTGCACCACGCCACCCTGGGCAGCGCCGAGCTGCGCGCCCGGTCCTCCGGTCACGGCGCGCAGCTGGCGGAGCTCGGCACGCGGACCGCGCTGGCGACGGGTGACGCGCGCCGGCTGCTTGTCTGGTCGGAGCGCTGGCGGGCGACCGCCCTGGCAGTGCCGCCCGTCTCGCGTCAGCACGACCCGGAGACGAGCGCCGAGCTGGCGGCCCTGCGCGCACAGGCCCGACGCCTGACCGACGCGACCGCCGCGGGGGAGAACGTCGCCCACCTCCGGGCTAGTGTGGCGCGTCTGGAGGGCGCCGTGCGCCAGCGGCTCCTCGCGGCACGGGGCGACGGGGACACGGCGCGGGCGCTCGACGTGGCCGACCTGCTCCGCGCCCTCGCCGAGGACGACACTGTGCTGGTCGAGCTCACCGAGATCGACGGTGAGCTCCACGCCCTCGTCGCGGGGCACGGCCGCGTACGCCGCCTCGACGTGGGTGACGCCGCGGCCGCTGCGGCTGCGGTGGACTTCGCGCTCTTCGCCCTCCGCGGGGCAGCGCGGGGCCGTCGCTCCCAGCTCGACCTGGCCGGCGTGCGACTCCAGCGGGCGCTGCTGGGGTCCGCCCTCGACCACGTGGGGGACTCACAGGTCGTGGTGTCGGGGACCAGCGCACTGCAGGGCGTCCCGTGGGGCCTCCTGCCCGGCCTCGCGGACCGACCGGTGACCAGCACCCCGTCCGCGCGGCTCTGGCTGCGTGCACGCCAGACCTCGGCCGAGGCCGAGAGGCGGGTGATGCTCGTCGGCCCCGGGCTGGCCAGCGGCGGCGCCGAGGTGCCCGCGGTGGCTGCTCAGGACCCGTCGGCCGAGGTGCTCGACGGGGACGACGCGACCGTCGAGGCGTCCCTGGCCGCGCTCGACGGCGCCGCCCTGGCCCACGTCGCGGCCCACGGCCACTTCCGCGAGGACAGCCCGCTCTTCTCCTCGCTCGTGATGGCCGACGGGCCCATGCTGGTGCACGACCTCCAGCAGCTGCGCCGACCGCCGCACCGCGTGGTGCTGTCGGCCTGCGAGTCCGGCGAGCTCGCCCCCGTCGGGGCCCAGGAGCTGCTCGGCCTGTCGGCCGCGCTGCTGTCGATGGGGACCGCTGGCATCGTCTCCAGCCTCGGCGAGGTCGACGACGCCGCGACCGTCGAGGTGATGGTCGCCCTCCACGCGGCCTTGCGGCAGGGCCACGGCCTCGGCGAGGCGATGCTCGCTGCGCGTCGTGCGGCCGCGGGCGACCAGGTGCTGGCCGCCACCGCGGCGTCGTTCACCGCCCTGGGTGTCTGAGCTGTCGGCGCTCGCTCCTCAGTCCAGACAACGTCGGGCGCCGAGCGTGGGGGCTGAGGCCTCGGGGCAACCGGGCTCAGGGAGCAGACACCTTCACCGGGTCGGTGGCGTTCTCGCAGGCGTCGAGCGTGCAGCGCACGGTGGCGGACTTCCGCCGACCGTTGACGTCGAGCAGGAGGGTGCCGGGGGACTCCCACTGCCAGCCGCTGAACCAGCCGGTCGTGTAGGTCGCCAGCTTCGATCCCCGGACGGTGCGCAGCTTCAGCTCGCCGGGCCCGAGGCCGTCGGTGAGGAGGTGCATGGTCAGCATCTGCGTGCCGTCGGGGGAGAGGGCGGCGACCCGCTCGCGGCACGACGCGAAGCGCTTCACCCGCGGCCGGTCCAGCTCGACGAGCCTGAGGCAGCCGCCGAAGTAGGGGTCCTTGGTGTAGTACGCCAGCAGGCCGTGCTGGAGGCTCGCCAGGCTGCCGGTCCTCCGCACGATCGTCCGGGTGGCGCCGGTGGCGGGGGTCCACGCGTAGGTGCGGCCGTCGCGGCTGAGCACGACCTGCTCGGCGTCCACGTCGAGGAGGTCGACGTACCGACCGGGTCCCTTGCTGCCCAGGACGGTGCCGTCGGCCGCCGAGGCGACGAGCGTCGTCACCTTCCGCCCCTTGCTGGTGAACTGCTGCCAGGCGAGGGTGCTGCCGTCGGCCGACAGGATGACGGTCGAGGGGTCGATGTTGCGCAGCACGTCGACGACCGATCCGTCCGCCTCGACGCGTACGACACGCCGGTTGCGCTTGACGTCGACGTTGTTCGTGCCGACCAGCCAGGCGTCGCCGGAGCGGCCGATGACCCGGGCGATCGTCCCGGGCAGCTCGACGCGGCGGGCCCCGTCGACGAAGTCGCCGTCCTCGATGTGCGGGACCGCGACGTCCGCGCCCCGGGCGAGCCTCTGCGGCTGGAGGTCGAGGCTCGGCGCCACGGCGTGGGCGGGCACGACGAGCGTGAGGGCGGTGGTGAGTGCGGCCAGCACGAGGCCGGTGGTGCGTGAGCGAGGCATGTCGTCCCCCTGGTGCGGTGCGGTGTCGACAAGGAGACGTCGCAGCGGACGTCGGGGTTGCCTGCAGCGGACGTGGAATCTGGTTCGCGGTGGCCAGAGGGCCGCACCTATCCTTGCGCCCATGACTGGCCGCCTCCTCCGCATGTCGACCCTGTTCGTGCGCACCCTGCGCGACGACCCCAACGACGCCGAGGTGCCGAGCCACAAGCTGCTGGTCCGCGCGGGCTACATCCGCCGCAACGCGCCGGGGATCTACACCTGGCTGCCCCTGGGCCTGCGCGTGCTGCGCAAGATCGAGGACATCATCCGCGAGGAGATGGACGACATCGGCGCGCAGGAGCTGTCGTTCCCGGCCCTGCTGCCCAAGGAGCCCTACGAGGCGACCAACCGCTGGACCGAGTACGGCCCCAACATCTTCCGGCTCCAGGACCGCAAGGGCGCCGACTACCTCCTCGGCCCCACGCACGAGGAGATGTTCACCCTCGTGGTGAAGGACCTCTACTCCTCCTACAAGGACCTGCCGCTCTCGATCTACCAGATCCAGAC
>JAYSEC010000164.1:0-7838 GCA_041914085.1 Nocardioides sp. | reverse complement strand
GCACGGGGAGGCGTACGACGCGGGCCTGCTGCGCGATGCCGCGGGTGATCGCCTGCCGCACCCACCACGTCGCGTACGTCGAGAACTTGTAGCCCTTGGTGTAGTCGAACTTCTCGACCGCGCGGATCAGGCCGGTGTTGCCCTCCTGGATCAGGTCGAGCATCGGCATCTGCGAGCGGCCGTACTTGCGGGCGATCGACACGACGAGGCGCAGGTTGGCCTCGATGAAGCGGTCCACGGCGAGCCGGCCCTGCTCGGCGAGCCACTCGAGCTCGGCCTCGCTGGCGCTCATCGGCGCACCGCCCTTGCGGCGGCCGACGCGGCCGGTGTCGAGCAGGTGCTGGGCCAGCAGGCCCGCCTCGATGGTCTTGGAGAGCTCGACCTCGGTCTCGGCGTCGAGCAACGGGGTGCGGGCGATCTCGTCGAGGTAGAGACCGACGCTGTCGCGGCCCTCGATCTCACGAGTGGTGGTGGTGCGCTTGGCCTGGGCAGTGCTCATCTTCGTCCTCCTGCTTCTCGTGCGATCACCCCGTGTCGCACACCTGTTCCAACACCTGTGTTCGATGCGAGATTCCCGATCGGATGTCGGTGCCTTCATCTGCACTGACGAGCCAGTGCCCACGGGAGTTGCACGAAACACGAACTCTCAGGGACTTCTCAGGGGTTCCCCGGCGTCGGCGTGCTCATGCGGGCCCCCGGTCCGCGCTCGTCGTGCTCCTCCACAGCCGGGCCCGTCACCTGTGGAGGGGGCACGGTGCGGCTGTGGAGCGCCGCGGAAGTTCTGTGGGGAACCCTGTGGGACCCGAAGTTTGTTCCGCCAACCCCTTGCGGCACCCGACCGCGCGGGCATAGAACTCTCCCTACCGAGACCGCCTTCGGGCGGGGTCGGGGATCGGATCGGACAAGCAGCTCCACACGGCGACTTGCTCGCCGCGCTGGCCTGGTGACGGGGTCGGTGGGGGCTGGGAGACCGGTCCGGTGGACCGGACGTCACCTTCCCGGTCGAGCCGAGGGGCTCCTGATGCTCATACCATCGGGAGCCCCTCACCCTATTTCCCCCGCAAGGGCCCGACCATGCTGCCGCGGCGGGGGCGCGACGTGCAACGGCGCCGGGGTGAACGGCGGGTGACGCGACGGTGTGGCACGGCCGGGGGATCAGTCCTCGGTGGGCGGTTCGCGACGGTGCAGCGCGGGGTCGTCGACCCGGAAGCTGCGGACCGGGCCGGGCGGGGTGTCCGCGGTCTCGAAGCGCACGGTCACCACACCGGCGCCGGAGCCCCACACCCAGCCGGGCCCGAGCTCGTCGTGCTCCACGTCGGCGCCCGGGGGCCACGTACGGCGCGGCGGCTCCGGCAGGACCACCTCGACCTCGTCCTCGCTCGGCGCCTCCCCGAAGAGGTCCTCCTGCACCCAGTCGGCGAGGCCGGAGACGCCGACCCCGAGCAGTCGCACGCCTCCGGTCGTGTCGAGGTCGGCCAGGAGCGAGCGCGCCACCCGGCCGATGGTGCCGCCGTCGTCGGTCGGGCTCGAGAGGGTCGTGGAGCGGCTCAGGGTGGTGAAGTCGTACATCCTGACCTTGATGGTGACCGTCCGCCCGGAGTAGCCGCTCTTGCGGAGCCGGGCGCCGACGTCGCGGGCCTGGCGCGTCAGCAGTCCTTCCATCAGCCTGCGGTCGGTGAGGTCGGAGTCGTAGGTGCCCTCGACGCTGACCGACTTGGTCTCGCGCTCCGCGACCACGGGCCGGTCGTCGCGCGCCCGGGCGAGCTGGTAGAGCCCGTGGCCCTGCGCGTTGCCGAGCAGCCGGACCAGCTCGTCCTCGCTCACCTGCTCGAGGTCGGCGATGGTGTGGATGCCGGCGCGACGCAGCCGCTCGGACGTGGCGGGGCCGACGCCGGGGATGACCGCGACGTTCATCGGCCGGAGCAGCTCGAGCTCGGCGCCGGGCGGGACGACGGTCATGCCGTCGGGCTTGTCGAGCTCGCTGGCGACCTTGGCGAGGAACTTGGAGGAGGCGACGCCGACGGTGGCGGTGAGCCCGCCGCTGACCTCGGTGATGCGACGCCGCAGCTCCTCGCCGACCCGCGTGACCGTGGCCACGTCGAGGTCGGGCAGGTCCGCGGCGGCGAGGTCGACGAAGGCCTCGTCGAGGGAGAGCGGCTCGACGAGCGGGGACAGCTCGCGCAGCACGGCCATGACCCGCGAGCTGGTCTCCCGGTAGGCGTGGAAGCGCCCACCCAGGAACGCTGCGTGCGGGCACCGGGCGCGCGCCTCGCGGGTCGACATCGCCGAGCCGACGCCATACCTGCGCGCCTCGTACGACGCCGTCGCCACCACGCCTCGGCCCCCGGTCCCGCCCACGATCACCGGCTTGCCGCGCAACGAGGGCTTGTCGCGCTGCTCGACGGCGGCGAAGAACGCGTCCAGGTCGACGTGCAGCACCGACGCGGTGCTGCGCATCAGGTCCGCCCGCCTGGGGCGGGCAGCGTCGGGACGGGCCTCACCCGGACAGTCTCCCAGCCCGGGTGTGCGACGCAGAGCGGGCCACCAGTCGTCCACAGGTGGCCCCGGCAACGCGTTGTCCACACGGTGGCGGCCGTCGGGTGCCCGGACGTGGGCGCCGGGGGGAAGCGTCGGGGGCATGACATCCTCCGACCGCAGCAACGGCCCCCTCCGTCCCCCCAGCGCCAGCACCACCACGATGACCGCGCGCTCGCCGGGCGACATCGCCGCGTTCGTCCCGGTCGCACTCGGCTTCGTGCCGGAGCGGTCCGTGGTGCTCGCCAGCATCGGCCCCGGGCGCGGGATGCACGCGCGCGTCGACCTCCCGCACGACCCCGACGACGTCGACGACGTGGTCGAGGCGCTGGTGCGTCCGGCCCTCCGCAACGGCGTGGAGGAGGTCGTCGTGGTGGTCTACGACGACGACACGACCGTCGCCGACGAGGCCGCCTGGGCGCTGCACGAGGAGCTCGTCGCCGTCGGGATCGGCGTCCGCGAGGTGCTGCGGGTGCACGACTCGCACTGGTACGCCGTCCTGCCGGGCGCGCCGCTGGCCGCCTACCGCGGCGTCCCCTTCGTCCTGGCCCACCACCCGTTCACGGCCCAGGCCGTCTTCGACGGGCGGGTGACCCATCCCAGCCGCGACGCGCTCCGCGCCACCGTGGCCGCGGACCCGGCGGCGGTCGAGGTGACGGAGCGCGCCCTCGCCACCGCCTCCCCGCTGGCCGCCGGAGCCCTCCTCGCGCTGTCGCGCCGCCACGTCGAGGGCGGCTCCCGGTTCTCCGTCGAGGAGCTGGCCTGCGTCGCGCTGACCGTCACGTCGGGCGAGCGCCGCGACGAGGCGTGGGCCTGGCTCGCTCGCCCGCAGGCCCGCGCGGCGGTGGACCTGTGGTCCGACGCCGTGCGCCGCCTGCCCGTCTCCCACGTCGCGGGACCCTCCGCGGTCCTGGCCTTCGCGGCCTGGCTCGCCGGCGACGGCGCCCTCGCCTGGTGCGCGGTCGACCGGTGCCGGGAGGGGAGCCCGACCCACTCCCTCGCCTCGCTGGTGGCCGGGATGCTGGAGACGGCGACCCCGCCGGACTCGTGGGAGGCGCTGCGCCCGGACCTCGACGCCACCGCCGATCCCGCTGCCTGAGCTCCCCCCTCGCGGGCGGTTCCCGGCGGTCCCCGGCGTGGCTAGTGTGCCGACATGGGAGAAGAGGTCGACCAGCAGGAGTTCAGCCGCGCCGACCGGACGCGCCACCGGGAGAAGGTGCGTCGCAACCTCGACGTGTTCGCCCGGATGCTGCGCGAGGCGCGCTTCGACACCGACGACCCGATGACGGGCCTGGAGATGGAGCTCAACCTCATCGACGACGCTGGGGACCCGGCACTCAAGAACGCCGAGGTCCTCGAGGCGCTCGCCGACCCCGACTTCCAGACCGAGCTCGGGCAGTTCAACATCGAGATCAACGTCGCACCGGCCAAGCTGAGGGAGGGCGGCCTCTCGACCTTCGAGGCCAGCCTGCGGCGCTCGCTCAACGACGCCGAGGAGAAGTCGGCCGAGGTCGGCGCGCACCAGGTGATGATCGGCATCCTCCCGACCCTGGCCGAGGGCCACATGAGCCTGTCCTCGTTGAGCTCCAACCCGCGCTACAAGCTCCTCTCCGAGCAGATCCTGGCGGCGCGGGGCGAGGACATCACGATCAGCATCTCGGGGCGTGAGCGCCTGACCACGACGGCGGACTCCATCGTCCCCGAGGCCGCCTGCACGAGCACGCAGTTCCACGTCCAGACCTCTCCCGACCAGTTCGCCGCCTACTGGAACGCCGCCCAGGCCATCGCCGGTATCCAGGTCGCGGTCTCGGCCAACTCGCCGTACCTCCTCGGCAAGGAGCTGTGGCGCGAGACGCGGATCCCGTTGTTCGAGCAGGCCACCGACACCCGCAGCGAGGAGCTCAAGGCCCAGGGAGTCCGTCCGCGGGTGTGGTTCGGCGAGCGGTGGATCACGTCGGTCTTCGACCTCTTCGAGGAGAACGTGCGCTACTTCCCGGCGCTGCTCCCGATCACCGACGAGGAGGATCCGCTCCAGGTGCTCGAGGACGGCGGCACGCCGTCGCTCCACGAGCTCAAGCTGCACAACGGCACGATCTACCGCTGGAACCGCCCCGTCTACGACATCGCCGACGACATGCCGCACCTGCGGGTGGAGAACCGCCTCCTCGCCGCCGGGCCGACGGTCGCCGACACGATCGCGAACGCCGCGCTGTGGTTCGGCCTGGTGCGCCACCTCGCCGAGAGCGAGCGCCCGCTGTGGTCGCAGATGTCGTTCTCCGCGGCGGAGGAGAACTTCCACGTCGCCGCCCAGCTCGGTGTCGACGCCCAGGTCTACTGGCCGGGCATCGGGCAGGTGCGGGCCACCGAGCTGGTGCTGCGGCGGCTGCTCCCGATGGCTCGCGCCGGGCTCGACTCCTGGGGCGTGCCGGCAGAGGAGAGCGACCGCTACCTCGGCATCATCGAGCAGCGCTGCCTCAAGGAGACCAGCGGTGCGGCCTGGTTCGTGGACCGGATCCACGAGCGCGGGGGACAGGACCGGTACGACGCCCTGCGGGCGACGCTCCTCGAGTACCGCGAGCGCATGCACAGCAACGCGCCCGTGCACGAGTGGGACTGACCGTCTCGCCCGGCGGGTCAGGCGGCTGAGCGTCGTCGCAGCCGCCTCCACTCGCGCCGCACGTCGGACACGGGGTCGAACCAGCCGCGACGCGTGACCACCACCAGGCCGACGGGCAGGCCGAGCGACGACGCGGCCCACTGCGCCGGGCCCAGCCAGCGCAGGTCGTCGTCGTGCGGGCTGAGCTCGCCCGGACGCGTCAGCCACAGCAGTGGGGGCTCGCCCGTCGCCGAGCCGCGCAGGAGCATCGACAGCGCGACGTCGGCGCGCACCCCGGCGTCCGGGAGGGGCGGGTCCTCGACGTGGCGCACGCTGCGACCCGGGAGGCCCGCGTGCAGCACGGTGGGGAAGCGCCGGCGCGACTCGCCCTCCACGAGCTCGAGGACCGCGGCCCGCAGCACCCGGTGGGTGCGGCGGTCGATCGGGGCCTGCAGCGTCACCCGGACAGCGTGCCGCACCCGCGGCGCGCCGACGCGCGTCTCCACAGGCTGCCCAACCCCCGTCGTTTCCGTTACGGTGCCAGCAGGCTCACCGCACGGACGCTGTGGCCGCGAGAGGAGACCCCATGGGCACCGTCGTCGTCGGATACGTCCCCAAGCCGGAGGGCGAAGCCGCCCTCAGCGCCGGCATCAACGAGGCCAGGCTGCGCGGCAGCAGGCTCGTGGTGGTGAACTCCCACCGCGGCGGCCAGGAGTTCGACGGCACGAAGGCCCGCGCCGCCGAGGACGACCTGGAGAAGATCCGGGCGACGCTCGAGGAGTCCGGGGTCGAGCACGACATCCGCCAGCTGGTGCGCGGCTTCGAGCCGGCCGAGGACCTCATCAGCATCGCCGAGGCCAACAACGCCGAGCTGCTGGTGATCGGGCTGCGGCGACGCTCGCCGGTCGGCAAGCTGATCCTCGGCAGCAACGCCCAGCGCGTGCTGCTCGACGCCCCCTGCCCGGTCCTCGCGGTCAAGGCGCAGTAGCCACCCGATCGGGCGCCTGCCCGACGGGGCACTGGGGCACAATGCCCCCATGGGCATCCAGATCACCGGCGACCCGGCCGCCGACAAGGTCCTCGACGATTCTTCGTTCGCGCTGCTGATCGGGATGATGCTCGACCAGCAGTACCCGATGGAGCACGCCTTCCGGGGGCCGGCGAAGGTGCTCGACCGGTTCGGCACGTTCGAGCCGCACGCGATCGCGTCCGCCGATCCCGAGGAGTTCGCGGCGATGGCCTCGACGCCGCCGGCGATCCACCGGTTCCCGGGGTCCATGGCCGCGCGGCTGCAGGAGGTGGCCCGCATCGTGGAGGACACCTACGGCGGCGACGCCTCGCGGCTGTGGACCGAGGCGAGCGACGCCAAGGACCTGCTCAAGCGGATCATGGCCCTGCCCGGCTTCGGCAAGCAGAAGGCCCAGATCTTCGTGGCGCTGCTCGCCAAGCAGCTCGGCGTACGCCCCGAGGGCTGGGAAGCGGTCGTCGGGGACTACGCGCTCGAGGGGCACCGATCGGTCGCCGACGTCGTCGACGCCGAGTCCCTGCAGAAGGTCCGCGACTTCAAGAAGGCCAAGAAGGCGGCGGCGCGCGCGTCGGACTGAGGGCGGATACCGGGTCACGTGGGAGGCCGTGGCAGAATGACGACGCGGCTCTTGACGTCACCGGGCCTCGCCGCGCCCCGAAGCTGTTTGACGAGAGGTGTTCGTGTCCTCACACGCACGCAAGTTGCTCCCCGCGGAGGTGCTGTCGCACCCCTCCATCACCGCCCTGGTCGCCGGGGGCACCCCCACCGGCACCGTCTCGCCCGAGGACGTACGTCGCGCGAGTGACGAGGCCGGCGTGGAGCCCAAGCACCTGAAGGCACTCCTCGTGCACCTCAGCGGCCTGGGCATCTCGGTCCAGGTCGACGCCACGAGCCTGCGCGCGGTCGCCGCGACCAGCAAGCGCTCGAGCACGTCGGCGGCCGCGAAGAAGGCCCCGGCCAAGAAGGCCGCCGCCGCGACGACCGAGGCACCGGCCAAGAAGGCCGCCGCCAAGAAGGCCGCACCCGCCAAGAAGGCCGCAGCCAAGAAGACCGCGGCCGAGCCTGCCGGTGGCGACGTCGTCGACCTCGGGGCGGCCGACGCGGTGATCGGCCCCGACGGCAAGAAGGTCCTCCCCGACATCCCGGACGACCAGTTCGAGAAGGACGTCGCCGCCGACCCGACGATCAAGGAGGACGAGAAGCAGGCCTTCACCGTCTCCGCGGCCGACGAGACCGACGAGCCCGAGCAGCAGGTCATGGTGGCCGGCGCCACCGCCGACCCGGTGAAGGACTACCTCAAGCAGATCGGCAAGGTCCCGCTCCTCAACGCCGAGATGGAGGTCGAGCTCGCCAAGCGCATCGAGGCCGGCCTGTTCTCCGAGGAGAAGCTCGCCAAGGGCGGCCGCATCAGCGCGAAGATGCTCGAGGAGTACGAGTGGATCGCCGAGGACGGCCGGCGGGCCAAGAACCACCTCCTCGAGGCCAACCTCCGCCTCGTCGTCTCCCTCGCCAAGCGCTACACCGGGCGCGGCATGCTCTTCCTCGACCTGATCCAGGAGGGCAACCTCGGCCTGATCCGCGCGGTCGAGAAGTTCGACTACACCAAGGGCTACAAGTTCTCGACGTACGCCACGTGGTGGATCCGCCAGGCGATCACCCGCGCGATGGCCGACCAGGCCC
>JAYSEC010000163.1:5180-7920 GCA_041914085.1 Nocardioides sp. | reverse complement strand
TCCTTGAGGTCGACGCACGGCTGGGCGATGACGTAGGTCACCAGGTCCTCCTGAACACGGAACGGGCACGGATGGGGAACGTGACCACTCACTCTAGTATCCGTGGGTGCCCGATCCGTCAGAACCCCACACCGACGAGACGAAGGTGGGCAGCCACACGCTCGGACCTCACGTCGTGGGCCAGCGCGTGGTGGTCCGCCACCTGCTCCCGGACGGCCGCGCGACCGACGTCCTCGGCACCTGCACGCAGTGGGGCGCGCACACGCTGACCATCGACCGCGAGGGGCACGGACCGGTCGTCGTCTCTCTCGCCGACGTGGTCACCGGCAAGCCCGTCCCGCCGCGCGCGTCGGTGCGCGCTCGGGTCTCGCCCCGCGAGGTCGAGGTGCACGTCGGGGCGCTGTGGACCTCGATCGAGACCGAGCCGCTCGGCGACTGGCTGCTGCGCGCCTCCCCTCCCCACGGCGGACGCCTGCGACGGCGCGGCAACTCGGCCCTGGCGATGGACGAGCCGGGGATCGGCTGGGCCGACGCCGCGTGGCGGGTGCGGGAGTTCTACGCCGCGCGGGAGCAGCCGGCGTACGTCCAGGTGCAGCGCGGGTCGCACGTCGAGCAGACCCTCGCGCCCCTGGGCTTCTCGTCGACGGGCGACGGCGACGCGCACGCCCAGCTCGCGTCGGTGGCACGCGCCCTCCGGTCCGTACGACGCTCCGCACCCGAGGTGCCCGCCGAGCTGGCCGGCTCCTCCACCGAGGTGACCGTCACGCTGGACGGCGGCGCGGCCACCTGTCGCGGGGTGCTCTCCGGCGACTGGCTCCTCGTGGAGGGCCTGGCGGTGGACCCTGCCCAGCGCCGGCGCGGGCTGGCGACCGCCGCGCTCGCGGAGGTGCTCGACTGGGGTGCGTCCTGCGGCGCCACGACGGCGATGCTGCACGTCGAGACGGTGAACGCCGGGGCGATCGCGCTCTACGAGCAGCACGGCTTCGTCACCCACCACACCAACCGGTACCTCGTCGGCTCCTGACCCGGGCCGTGTGGCGACCCGGTCGCCGGGACGACCGCTTCGCAGCACGTCCGCAATTGGGTTGCCCGGGAAGGGGCGGGCGTCGCACCATTCCCCTGACGACCGCGGGGCCTGACACACCCCCTGCACACCGGCAGCGCAGCGGCGTCCGTGCGTACGACGTCACCGACGAGAGGCCGGGCGGTCCAGCCCGGCGAAGGTGTGGTGGCACCGCGACCTAGCCCCCGCCCACACCTCCAGGGCCTCATCCACCTGGAGGACACCATGAGAACGCCACCAACGCCCCGCACGCCCTGCTCGTCCCTCGCCGCCGCCGAGCCCGGCACGACCGTCACGCTCGAGGGCTGGGTCCACCGGCGCCGCGAGCTGGCCCGCGTGACCTTCCTCGTGCTGCGCGACCGCAGCGGCCTGGCGCAGGTCGTGCTGCCGGCCGGCACCGTCGTACCTCCCGAGGAGACGGTCGTCCGGGTCACCGGCACCGCGACCGCCAGCGCCCAGGCACCGGGCGGGGTCGAGGTGACCGAGGCGGTCGTCGACCTGCTCACCGAGCCGGCGGCGACCCCGCCCGTCGAGCTCTGGCGCCCGACCCTGGACGCGAGCCTGCCGACGCTGCTCGACCACGCGCCCGTGCTGTGGCGCCACCCGACGCAGCGGGCGCGGTGGGAGCTGGCGGCCGCGTCGCTGCGGGGCTTCCGCGCCACGCTCGACGGCCTCGGCTTCACCGAGATCGCCACCCCCAAGCTCGTGGAGTCGGCGACGGAGTCCGGCGCGAACGTCTTCGCCATCGACTACTTCGGCCGCCCGGCGTACCTCGCGCAGAGCCCGCAGTTCTACAAGCAGCAGCTGGTCGGGGTCTTCGAGCGCGTCTACGAGGTCGGGCCGGTCTTCCGCGCCGAGCCGCACGACACGGTGCGCCACCTCGCGGAGTACCGCTCGCTCGACGTCGAGCTCGGCTTCGTCCGCGACCACCGCGGCGTGCTCGCCGTGCTCCGTGAGGTGCTGGCCGGGATGGTGGCGGCGGTGGCGTCGTGCGAGGACGCGGTGGCCCGCACCGGCGCCCGGCTCCCCGTCGTGCCGGAGGAGGTGCCGGTCATCCACTTCGCCGACGCGCTCGCCCTCGTCGGCGCACCGGCCGACGAGCCGGACCTGGCCCCCGAGCACGAGCGCGCGCTGGGCGCGTGGGCGCTGGCCGAGCACGGCAGCGACTTCCTCGCCGTCGAGGGCTACCCGATGGCGAAGCGGCCGTTCTACACGCACCCGTGGACGGGAGATGGTTTCGAGGCTCGCTCCGCTCGCACCTCAACCACCGGGGGGTCCGCTCGCACCTCGACCACCGGGAGGTCCGCTCACTCCTCGACCAGCGAGCACAGCAACTCCTTCGACCTGCTGTTCCGCGGGCTCGAGCTGGTCACCGGCGGGCAGCGCCTGCACACCGCGTCGGCGTACGACGAGGCGCTCCGGGCACGCGGCGAGGACCCGGCCGACCACGCGGCGTACCTCCAGGCCTTCCGGCACGGGATGCCGCCGCACGGCGGCTTCGCCATCGGGCTCGAGCGCTGGGTGGGTCGCCTCGTCGAGGCCGCGAACGTCCGCGAGGTCACCCTCTTCCCGCGCGACCTCCACCGCCTCTCGCCGTGACCGCTGATCGACCAGCGGCGCACGCTACTCGTCGACGGCGTCGGGGTTGGTGCAGATGACGGTGTCGCTGGGCGTGTA
>JAYSEC010000163.1:0-5080 GCA_041914085.1 Nocardioides sp. | reverse complement strand
GCTACTCGTCGACGGCGTCGGGGTTGGTGCAGATGACGGTGTCGCTGGGCGTGTACGTCGTGTGGAAGACCTCGTCGTCGCGGGTCTCGGTGTTGCCGTTGACCGGCTCGAAGTAGCGGGTGACGTCGATGTCGAAGCCGCCGAAGCCCTCGTTGGGGTGGCAGGTGAGCGAGTCGATGCGGCGGGTCTTGTGCTTCGTGAAGTTGTAGCGCTCGCTGGTGGTCGTGGTGATGTCCCAGTACTTGGTGGAGTACATCGACGCGGTCACCACGCCCGAGGACGAGGGGGTCGACGGGGTCACGCTGGTCTTGATGAGCACGCCGTAGGGGGTGTCGTTGCGGAAGCGGAGGTCCACCGCACCCCACGCGACGGTCGCCTCCCGGCCGATCGGGTAGCGGTCGATGTAGAACGAGTGCGGCTTGTGCTCGACGTCCTCGAGACCGGCGAAGAACATCGCGTTGAACAGCGTGGTCGCCATCTGCGAGACGCCGCCGCCGAGGTCCTGGATGAGGATGCCGTCGCTGATGACGTACCCCTTGGTGAAGCCGTTCTCGACCGTCCGCTCCCCCACCGTGTCGTTGAGGGAGAAGGTCTCGCCGGGCTTGAGGAGCGTGCCGTCGATGATCTCGGCGGCGCGGCCGATGTTGATGTTGCGGTACTCGGCGTAGGGGAAGTACGTCGTGAACGTCGACACCCGCTCGCGGACCTTCAGCGCCCGGGCGTCCTTGGTCGTGAAGTCGGGCTGGGCGACCTTGGACTCGAGGGTGATGGTGCGCTCGCCCTGCGGCTTGGCCACGGCGTCGAGGAAGGCAGCCTCGAGCTGCGTCTCGTCGAAGGTCACGCCGGGCTTGGCGGGGACGACCTGCGGCTTGCCGTCGACCAGGGTGATCGTGGCGTCGACCGGGGCGCCCGTGGTGATCTTGGCGTCGACGACCTCGGTCAGCTTCTCCGGGTCCAGCGTCGGCACCAGCTCGCCGTCGGTCGGGACCAGGCTGAGCGCGGCGGTGTAGTCGGCGGGGAAGACCTTGACCGTCGAGCCCTCGAAGCCGAGCGTCACCGGCGCGGCGACGGCCGGCGAGGCGAAGCCGTCGAGCGCCTCCTGGACGTCGGAGGCGTCGATGGCGGGCTGCACGGTCGCCATCTCGAGCGCCACCTCGTCGGGGGTGTCGGCGAGGAACGCCGACTCCAGCGCGGCGAGCGTGTCGGCGGGGTCGAGGGCCGCGCCGGTCTGCGGCTCGGTCTTCTCGATCCGCTCGCCGTCGAAGGCGATCGCACCGTCGCGCGCGGTTGCGCCGTACTGCTCGTCGAGCCGCGCCAGGTAGGCGTTGTAGGTGGGCTCGTCGACGGTCACCTCGGCCTCGGTGTCGTCGCCGCCGGTGAAGTAGTTCCAGAGCCGGACCGGGTCCCAGCTCTCCTCGCCGCCGGCCTCGGCCACGGAGGCGTCGTAGTCGACGCCCAGCCCGGCCTCGGCCGGGTCGATCGCGACCTGCTGGCCCTCGACCGTGGTCTCGATGTCGCGTGCGACCTTGTCGGCGAGGCCGGCCCGGAGCACCTCGGCCGCCTCGCCCTGCGAGTGCCCGCCGATGCGCACGCCGGAGACCGTCGTGCCCCGCGGGACCTTGTCGCCGGCGACGTAGTGGGCGGCGACGTAGAGCCCGCCGAAGACCACCACGAGGCCGAGCAGCAGCCACACGACGACCTTGCCGCCCGCCTTCTCGCGAGCCGGCCCGTCACTGCGCTGGTTCTTCGGCACGCGGCGAGTCTAGGAGGACGGACCTCGTTCGCCCGGATCGCCGGCGCTGCCCGGGACGGTCGCGCCGCGCCGCGCGGCGCCGGACCGCACGGTCGCGAGGGCCGCCACGAGCAGCACCAGCGTCCCGGCCACGAACGACCAGCCCATGGCGTCCGCGCCGACCAGGAAGCCGCCCGCCGGCTTGGCCAGCACGCCCCGCAGCACCGGCAGGCACCACCCCAGCGCGAAGGCCAGGCGTACGCCGCCCGGCGGCAGGCAGGCCAGCACCACCAGCGCCGTGCCGAGCCCCAGTGCGAGCCCCCACCAGGTCTGGTGGAGCACGGTGCCGGCCGCTCCGGAGAGCACCCCGGCGACCACCGCCGCGAGCGCGGCGAGCGCCCTCACAGACCGGCGAAGAGGTCCGGCTCGAAGCCGTCGGCGTCCTTCGGGCCCTCGGCGCCCTTCACCAGCCGGTAGTACTCGTCCGACCAGAAGGAGTGGCCGCTCTCCGCGCCGGAGAAGAAGTGCCCGTCCTGCTCCACCTGGGTCTCGTGCTTGGCGAGGGCCTCCATCTTGCGCTGCACCGTGGCCGTGCCGTCGACGCGGGCGCTGATCAGCTCGTCGGGCGTGACGAACGGCGGCAGCTTGCCGTCGGGCTCCATGCCCTTGAACGTCTCGGTGTCACCGGACTCGCGCAGCTGGCGCAGGCTCTCGCGCATCCGCGACTCGCTCATCGCGGTCCAGTAGATCTTCGCGACGTCGTGCGGGACGCCGAGCTCGAGCTTGTACGACGGCACGGCGGCGAGCTGGGCGGCGTACATCGCGACGCGGTGGGCCTGGATGTGGTCGGGGTGGCCGTAGCCCCCGAACTGGTCGTAGGTGACCAGCACCTGCGGCCGGACCTCGCGGATCACCTTCACCAGCTCGTCGGCGGCCTCGTTGAGGTCGGCGTTCCAGAAGGCGTTGTCGGGGATGGTCTCGGCCGGGATGGCATGACCCTCCTCGTGCCAGGCCATGCCGGAGTCGTGGAAGCGGCCGAAGCCGCCCAGGAAGCGGTGGTCGGTGACGCCGAGGACCTTCATCGCCTCGACGAGCTCCTCGCGCCGGTGCTCCCCCAGCCCGCCCTTCTCCTCGTAGGCGAGGTGGGCCAGCTCGGGGACGAGCACCTCGCCCATCTCCCCGGCCGTGCAGGTCACGAGCGTGACACCGACCCCCTCGTCGACGTAGCGCGCCATGGTCGCGCCGTTGTTGATGGACTCGTCGTCGGGGTGGGCGTGCACGAGCAGCAGTCGGCGATCGGTGGTCATGGGCCTCAATCTAGGTCGGGGCGCTTGATCCGCTTCGGCGCCGTCGGGAGGTGCAACGGCTCGACGGGGCCGCTCTGTTCCTCGGCCTCGTCGTCCTCGCTGTCGAGCCAGCCGTCGTGGGTGTCCACGAGGACCTCGAGCATGAAGGCGGGCGCGTCGCTCACCACCGCCCACGGGTGGTCCTCGTCGTCGTCCTCGCCGGCCAGCCGCTCACGCTCCGCGCGCGCCTCGAACCCGTCCGCGCGCAACCGGGCGACGACCGCCCGCGCGTCGTCCTCCTCGAAGAAGATCGCCCTCACGGGTGTCCATTCTCCACACCCTCCGGTGGTTAGGGTCGTGGGATGTCGACAGCGTCCGAGTCGCCGTACGTCCAGGGCGTCCACCTGCAGCGCACGGACGAGAACGTGCGCGAGATCGCCGCGTTCGCCGAGGTGCTGGGCGAGCCGACCGGCCTCGACGGCCTGCTCGCGAACCTGAAGTACGACGTCCGCCCGGCGCGGGTCGTGCCGCGGCTCCTCGGCCGGGCGGTGCGCGAGGCCTACCGGTGGGACGCCCACGACGAGCGCGACGAGCTCTGGTACCCGCAGGGCATCTCCACCAGCGCCGACTCCTCCGACACCGAGGACGTCGGGGGCCGCAAGGTGGTGGTGACGACGTGGTACTCGACCGGCAAGGACGGCATCAAGCGCGGCTCCCGGGTCACCTTCGTCGACCTCGACTCGCGGAAGTACCGCCACGTCCTGCTCGTCGTGCCCGTCTTCGACAAGACCGGTCGGCTCACCCTCCGGCCGATGAACATCCACGCCGGCGGCATCGTCTGGGCCGGCTCGTACCTCCACATCGCGGCCACCAGCCGCGGGTTCGTGACCGCCCGGGTGGACGACATCATGCGGGTCGCCGGCGACGACGACCACCCGGAGAAGTTCGGCCTCGAGGGCAACCGGTTCCACTCCTTCGGCCACCGCTACGTCCTGCCGGTCCGCTTCACCTACCAGGCCTTCACCGAGGAGGGCCACGACAAGCTGCGCTACTCCTTCCTGTCGCTCGACCGCCGCTCCGAGCCGCCCGCACTGGTCGCCGGCGAGTACGCCGCCGCGTCCGGGGCGACCACCCGGCTCGCGCGCTACCCGCTCGACCCCGCGACCTGGCAGCTCGCGGTGGGCGACGACGGGTTCTCCCGGCCGCTGGCCATCGACGACGGCGGGGTGCGCCAGATGCAGGGCGCCGTCATCGCCAGCGGGCGCTACCACGTGACGGTCTCGCACGGCCCATGGATGCCGGGCACGGTCTGCGCCGGCCAGCCGGGCTCGATGCGCGTACGCCGCTGGGCGCTGCCGATGGGTCCGGAGGACCTCAGCTACTGGCCCTCGACCGACCGGATCTGGTCGCTCACCGAGCACCCCCGCCGCCGCTGGATCGTCGCGATGGACCGGGCGTGGTTCGACTGAGGGTCGAGCACGCCGGCTAGGGGCGCGGCAGCAGGGCGAGCTGGCGGCTCTGGGCGACGAGGCGGCCGGCGGAGTCCCAGACCTCGCAGTCCTCCTCGAACATGCCGCCGGCGACGTTGCGCGTGCGGTGAGAGACCTTGAGCCACCCCGGCGCGGGGACGGCGCGGACATGGACGGTCAGCTCCAGGGTGGGCGCCCACCCCGGGCGGCCGAGGTCGAAGGTCACCGGCGGGAGGGCGTCGCAGACCATGAGCAGCCCGACCGGGTCGACGTCGTGGCCGTCGGCCATCCGGAACCATGCCTGGATGTGGCCGCGCCCGCTCGGCGCGCCCATCGCCCACCCCACGCACGCCGGGTCGAAGCGCATGTCGAAGCGTTCCATGATCGGCGCGATCCGCCGTGTCTCCTCCGGCGCCAGCGAGCCGGGGACGCACTCCTCGATCGGCGGGAGCGCCGGCTCGACGGCGGTGGTGGCGACGTCCGACGGCATCGCAGCCAGGTCGCCGTACGTCGCGAGGGCGGTGATGCGCGTGGTGCCCTCCTGGCCGAGCTCGGCGGCGACCGTCGCGACGCTCCCGCCCTCGCGCAGCACC
>JAYSEC010000162.1:0-7923 GCA_041914085.1 Nocardioides sp. | reverse complement strand
GCGGGTAGCGCGAGGAAGTGCCCGGTCAGCAGTGAATAGCGCGAGGAAGTGCCCGGTCAGCAGCGGGTAGCGCGAGGAAGTGCCCGGTCAGCAGTGAATAGCGCGAGGAAGTGCCCGGTCAGCAGCGGGTAGCGCGAGGAAGTGCCCGGTCAGCAGTGAATAGCGCGAGGAAGTGCCCGCTCAGCCGACGCGGCGGCGGGTGTTGCCGAGGTGGAGGCGCATCGCGGCGCGAGCGGTCTCGGGGTCGCCGGCGATGACGGCGGCGGCGACGTTGTCGTGCTCGCGCTGGACCCGCTCGACGTGGGTGGCGTCGGTCATGGAGTACGCCTCGTCGAGGCGGGTGCGCGGGAGCATGATCATCATCGGGCCGAGCGAGCCGAGCAGGTCGACGTAGAAGCGGTTGCCGGTCGCCCGGGCGATGGCGAGGTGGAAGGCGAAGTCGGCCTCCACCGCCCCCTCGTGGCCCGCCCGCACGAAGCCCTCCATGGCGGACTCGATCGCCGCCACGTCGGACGGTCCGTGGTCGCGAGCCGCCAGCGCGGCGGCCTCGCTCTCGACGCCGATGCGGAAGTCGAGCATCGCCATCACGTCGGCCTGGGTGCGGATGGCCGAGGCCTCGATGCTGAACGACGACGCCTCGGGCACCGCGAGCACGAAGGACCCGCGACCCTGCTGGGTCTCGACGAGGCCCTCGGCCCGCAGTCGCGTCACGGCCTCCCGCACGACGGTGCGCGAGACGCCGTACTCCTCGATGAGCTCGGCCTCCGAGGGCAGCTTGGCGCCCGGGGCGAGGTCGCCGGCCAGGATCTTGTCCTTGAGCCCGGCGACCACCGCCGCGGAGAGCGTCCTCATGCGCCGAAGGTAGCGGTCTCCACGGTGAGCTCGCGCATGCGCTCGGTCAGCGTGAAGCCGAGGCCCGGGCGGTCCGGCACGAAGATGTGGCCGTCGCGGATCTCGATGCGCTCCTCGAAGAGCGGGTTGAGCCACTCGAAGTGCTCGACCCACGGCTCGGTGGGGTACGTCGCCGCGAGGTGGAGGTGGATCTCCATCGCGTAGTGCGGGGCGAGGTCGAGGCGGTGGTGGGCGGCGAGCGTCGCGAACCGCAGGAACGGCGTGATGCCGCCGATGCGCGGTGCGTCAGGCTGGACGATGCCGCGGTAGCCGGCGTTCACCAGGCCCATGTGCTCGTCGACCGAGGTGAGCATCTCGCCGGTGGCGATCGGGGTGTCGAAGGTCTGCGACAGGTCGGCGTGGCCGACGTGGTCCCACGCGTCGAGCGGCTCCTCGATCCAGACCAGGTCGAACGGCTCGAGCTCGCGGCACATCCGGCGCGCGCGGGCGCGGTCCCACTGCTGGTTGGCGTCGACCATGAACGGGCCGTCACCGAGGTGCTCGCGCAGCGCCGCGACGCGGCGCAGGTCCTCGCGCCAGTCGGGCTGGCCGACCTTGATCTTGATGCCGCCGATGCCGGACTCGAGCGACGCGGTGGCCTTCTCCTTGATCTCCTCGACCGAGGCCTGGAGGAAGCCGCCGGAGGTGTTGTAGACGCGGCACGAGTCGCGGTGCGCGCCGAGCAGCTTGGCCAGCGGCAGGCCGGCGCGGCGCGCCTTGAGGTCGTACAGCGCGACGTCGAGCGCGGCGACGGCCTGCGTCGCGACGCCGGAGCGGCCGACGGAGGCGCCGGCCCACATCAGCGACTCGTAGATCTTCGCGATGTCGCTGGGGTCCTGGCCGATCGCGACGTCGACGACCTCCTTGAGGTGGGCGTACTGCGCCTTGCCGCCCGCGCGCTTGGAGTAGCTGAACCCCATGCCCTCGAAACCCTGCTCGGTGGTGAGCTCGACGAAGAGCATCACGGTCTCGGTCAGCGGCTTCTGGCGGCCGGTGAGCACCTTCGCGTCGCTGACGGGATTGGGGAGCGGGAGCACGACGTGCGACAGCGTGATGCTGCGGATGCGGTCTCCGGTGCTGCTCGCGGGCGCCGCGGCCGGCGGGGTCAGGGTCTGCGTCATCAGGGTTCCTCGGGTCGTCACGAACTTGTATGATGAGTGTGCAACTCATTACACAAGTTCGTCAACCCCGGAGGAGCGCACGTGTCAGCCGACCGGCGTCAGCAGCCGTCCCTCGTCGAGGTACGCCGCCACGTTCGCGAGCGCGAGGTCGGCCATCGCGCGCCGCGTCTCGACGGTCGCGCTACCGAGGTGCGGCAGCAGCACGACGTCGTCGCGGCCGAGCAGCGCCGACGGCACGTGCGGCTCGTCGGCGAACACGTCGAGACCGGCACCGGCGATCCGGCCCTCCTCCAGCGCCGCCACGAGGGCGTCCTCGTCGACCACGGAGCCGCGCGCCACGTTGACCAGGAAGCCGTGCGGGCCGAGGGCGTCGAGCACCGCGGCGTCGACGAGGTGGCGCGACGCGTCGCCCCCCGCTGCCGCGAGCACCAGCACGTCGCAACCCCGCGCGAGGGAGACCACGTCGGGGACGTAGGCGTACGACACGTCGCTCCGGGCGCGGCGGTTGTGGTAGCTGATGGTCGTGCCGAAGGCCTCGAGGCGCCGGGCGATCGCCAGGCCGATCCGGCCGAGGCCGACGATGCCGATGTGGGCACCCGTGACGCGGCGGGCGAGGGGCGGCGTACGACCCGCGGCCCACTCCCCGCGGCGGACGAAGCGGTCCGCAGCCGACAGCCCACGCATCACGTCGATGACCAGGCCGACGGCGGCATCGGCGACGCAGTCGGTCAGCACGTCGGGGGTGTTCGAGACGACCACGCCGCGGCGGGCGGCCTCGTCGACGTCGGTGGCGTCGTAGCCGACACCGAAGCTCACGATCGCCTCCAGCGCCGGCAGCCGGTCGAGGTGCTCCGCGCGCACGCCCCACACACCGCTCGTGACCGCCACCCGCACGGACGTGGCCTCGTCCGCGGTGAGCTGCGACAGCTCGCGGGCGCCGTGCTCCTGCTCGAGCCGCGCCACCAGCTCCGGACGCAGCCTCCCCACCATGACCACCGTCGACTCGCCCACGCCGCGACGCTAGGGACGCCCGCCGGGCATCGTCCAGTGCCGATCCGGCATGGTCGCCGGGTGCGCGGCGGGCGCCGCGGGCTGGGAGCATGGGGGCCGACATGGACCTGCTGATCGGCTTCACCACCATCCTGGTGGTCATCGCAGCAGGGGCCGGGCTCGCGCACACGGGCGTGCTCGACCGACGCTCGCAGCGCACCCTCGGCGAGATCGCCTTCTTCGTCGCCTCCCCTGCCCTCATGGTCGTGACGATCAGCCAGGTGCACCTCGAGTCGGCGGCGGCCAACCTGGCCGCCTCGTCGGTGTCGCTCGCTGCCTCGTTTGCGGCGTACGTCGCCCTGGCGCGGCTGCGCTGGGGCCTCTCCACCGGCCCGCTGCTGATCGGCGGGCTCTCCTCGTCCTACGTCAACGCCGGCAACCTCGGCATCGCCATGGCCGCCTACGTCGTCGGCGACATCACCGTCGTCGTCCCGACGCTCCTGGTGCAGATGATGGTCGTGCAGCCGGTCGCGCTGGTCGTGCTCGACCGCCTCACCGGACGCGGCGAGGGCGTGGCGTCGGCGCTCCGGCGCCTCGTCACCAACCCGCTCACCCTCGCCGCCGTCGTCGGCGTCGTGCTCGCGGTCACCGGTTGGCGGCTCCCGCGCGTCGTCGAGGACCCGCTCCAGCTCATGGCGGGCGCGGCGATCCCGCTGATGCTGATGTCGTACGGCGCTGCGCTGAGGCTGAGCCCGCCGCTCGGGCGGGCGGGCCACAACGGCGAGGTGCTGCTGGCGAGCGTGCTCAAGCTGGCCGTGATGCCGGTGGTCGCGTGGGCGGTGGCCGTCGCGCTCGGCATCGACGGACGCGCCCTGCTGGGCGTCGTCATCACCGCTGCGCTGCCGACCGCGCAGAACATCTTCCTGCACGCCACCCGCTACCGCGTCGGCGAGGACGTCTCGCGCGAGACCATCCTGATCACCACGCTGGCCTCGCTGCCGGTTGCCCTGCTGGTCGCCGTCGTGCTCGGCTGAGCACCCCCACCCCGAGGAGACCCCGTGACCGACCTGCTCGACCGGCTGCGTGAGGCCGTCGGCGCCGCGCACGTGCTGACGTCCGACGACGAGGTGGCGGCCCACGTCGTCGACTGGACCGGCGTGCACGCCGGCCGGGCGCTGGCGGTGGTGCGGCCGGGCTCGACCGAGGAGGTGGCCGCCGTCGTCGCCGCCTGCCACGAGGCCGGCGCACCGATCGTGCCGCAGGGCGGCAACACCGGGCTGGTGGGCGGCGGCGTGCCGGACTCGTCGGGCACCCAGGTCGTCCTGTCGCTCGGCCGGATGCGCACGGTCCGCGACGTCGACGCGGTCGCCGGCACGATCACCGTCGACGCCGGCGTGGTGCTCGCCGACGTCCAGGCGGCGGCCGCCGCGGCCGACCGGCTCTTCCCGATGTCACTGGGGTCGGAGGGCAGCTGCACGATCGGCGGCAACCTCGCCACCAACGCCGGTGGCACCGCGGTCCTGCGCTACGGCATGACCCGCGAGCTGGTGCTCGGCCTCGAGGTCGTGCTGCCCGACGGCCGCGTGTGGGACGGGCTGCGCGGGCTCCGCAAGGACAACACCGGCTACGACCTCACCCAGCTCTTCGTCGGCTCCGAGGGCACGCTCGGTGTGATCACCGGCGCCGTGCTCCGGCTGTTCCCACCGACCCCGCAGCACGCGACCGCGTGGGTCGCCGTGCCGTCCGTGGCGGCCGCCGTCTCGCTGCTCGCCCTCGCCCAGCAGCACGCCGGCGTGCACCTGTCCACGTTCGAGATCGCCAACCGGCAGGCCATCGACCTCGTCCTCGCGCACCTGCCCGGCGCCAGCGACCCGCTGGCGGAGCCCAGCGACTGGTACGTCCTGGTCGAGCTCGCCGGCTCCGCGTCCGACGATGGGCTCGACGAGGCGCTGGAGGCGGTGCTCGGGGCCGCGGTCGAGGACGGGCTCGCCGTCGACGCCGCCATCGCCGGCAGCCCCGCCCAGCGGGCGGCGCTCTGGGCGCTGCGCGAGGGCATCTCCGAGGTGCAGAAGGTCGAGGGCGCGACCCTCAAGCAGGACGTCACCCTCCCGATCGCCGACCTCGCCGCCTGGACCGAGGCGATGGGACCGCGGCTGCAGGAGGTCCTGCCCGGCGTGCGGCCGGTGACCTACGGCCACGTCGGCGACGGCAACCTCCACTACAACCTGAACGCACCCGTCGGGCGCGACGACGACCTCCGCGCGGCGGCCGCCGACCTCGCGACGGCGATCTACGACTCCGTGTCCGCCGCCAACGGCTCCATCAGCGCCGAGCACGGGCTCGGCCGGACGAAGGCGGCGGCAGCGGCGTCGTACAAGTCCGCGGTGGAGGTCGACCTGATGCGCGCGATCAAGCAGGCGCTGGACCCCGACGGGCTGATGAACCCCGGCGTCCTGCTGCCGCCTGACTAGGGTGGGCGGCGTGAAGGCACAGACCCTCGGACGCGTCCTGCTCGGCTCCGCCATGGTGGGCGCGGGGGTCCTGCACCTGACCACGCAGCGCCAGGAGTTCCAGGCCCAGGTCCCCGACTGGTTCCCGGTCGACGAGGACCTCACCGTCGTCGGGTCGGGCGTCGTCGAGATCGGCCTCGGCGCAGCCTTCGTCGCGCTGCCGAAGCACCGCCGCACGGTCGGCGCGCTGCTCGCGGCCTTCTTCGTCGCCATCTTCCCCGGCAACATCGCGCAGTACGTCGAGGGCACCGACGCGTTCGGCCTCGACACCGACCGTGCCCGGTTCGTCCGCCTGTTCTTCCAGCCGGTGCTGGTGCTCGCCGCGCTCTGGGGCGGCGGCTGGCTCAGCCGGAGGGCCGACGACGAGCAGGAGGTCGACACCGGCGAGTGAGCTCGGCCGTTGGGACTGCGACGGCCCCGTGCCACCTGACGATTGCCGCGCGAGCTCACCCGTTGGTGGTTGAGGTGCGAGCGCAGCGAGCCTCGAAACCACCACAACCAGGGCGGTTTCGAGGCTCGTCGCTGGCGCTCCTCGCACCTCAACCGGCGACGAGCGTCAGCCCGTCCTCGTCCACGTCGACGGTGACCGAGCCACCGTCGGTGACCTCGCCGGCGATCAGCTTCCGCGCGAGCGGGTCGCCGATCGCGGACTGGATCAGCCGCCGCAGCGGCCGCGCGCCGTACGCCGGGTCGTAGCCGGTCTCGGCGAGCCAGCCGCGCGCCGCGTCGGTCACCGAGATGGTGATCCGCCGGACCGCGAGCCGCTTCTCCAGCAGCGCGAGCTGCAGGTCGACGATGTGGGCCAGGTCGTCCTTGGTGAGGGCGTCGAACATGACGACCTCGTCGAGCCGGTTGAGGAACTCGGGCTTGAAGTGCGAGCGCACCACCCCCATGACCGACTCCTTCTTCACCTCCGGCTCCATCAGCGGGTCGACCAGGAAGTTCGAGCCGAGGTTGGAGGTGAGGATCAGCAGCGTGTTGCGGAAGTCGACCGTGCGGCCCTGGCCGTCGGTCAGCCGGCCGTCGTCGAGCACCTGCAGCAGGATGTCGAAGACCTCGGGGTGCGCCTTCTCCACCTCGTCCAGCAGCACGACGCTGTAGGGGCGGCGGCGCACGGCCTCGGTGAGCTGGCCACCCTCGTCGTACCCGACATAGCCGGGAGGCGCGCCGACCAGCCGCGAGACCGAGTGCTTCTCGCTGTACTCGCTCATGTCGATGCGGACGATGGCCCGCTCGTCGTCGAAGAGGAAGTCCGCGAGCGCCTTCGCCAGCTCGGTCTTGCCCGTGCCGGTGGGGCCGAGGAAGAGGAACGAGCCGGTCGGCCGGTTGGGGTCGGCGATGCCCGCGCGCGAACGGCGTACGGCGTCGCTGACCGCCTCGACGGCGTCCTTCTGGCCGATCAGGCGCTCGCCGATGACCGACTCCATCTCGAGCAGCTTGGCGGTCTCGCCCTGCAGCATCTTGCCGGTGGGGATGCCGGTCCAGGCCTCGACGACGTCGGCGATCTGCTCGGCGCCGACCTCCTCGCCGACCAGCGGCTCGAGGTCCACGGCCTCGGCCTTCTCGACCTCGGCGATCTGCTTCTCGAGCTCGGGGATCTTGCCGTACTGGATCTCCGAGGCACCCGCGAGGTCGCCCTCGCGCAGCTTCTTCTCGGCCTCGATCTTGAGCGCGTCGAGCTGGCGGCGCAGCTCGCCCTCGCCCTGGAGCTGGTCCTTCTCGCGCTCCCAGCGGGTCTCGAGCCCGCGCAGCTCCTCCTCCTTGTCGGCGAGGTCCTTGCGCAGCACCTCGAGCCGCTCGATCGACGCCTCGTCGGTCTCCTTGGCCAGCGCGAACTCCTCCATCTTGAGGCGCTCGACCTGGCGGCGGAGCTGGTCGATCTCCTCGGGGGAGGACTCGTGCTCCATCCGCAGGCGCGACGACGCCTCGTCGATGAGGTCGATGGCCTTGTCGGGCAGCTGGCGGCCGGTGATGTAGCGGTCGGACAGCGTGGCGGCGGCGACCAGCGCGGCGTCGGTGATGCGGACGCCGTGGTGCGCCTCGTACTTCTCCTGGATGCCGCGCAGGATCTGGATGGTGTCCTCGACCGACGGCTCGCCGACGAAGACCTGCTGGAAGCGGCGCTCCAGGGCGGGGTCCTTCTCGATGCGCTCGCGGTACTCGTCGAGCGTCGTGGCGCCGATCATGTGCAGCTCGCCGCGGGCGAGCATCGGCTTGAGCATGTTGCCGGCGTCCATCGCGGAGTCGCCGCCGGCGCCCGCGCCGACGACCGTGTGCAGCTCGTCGATGAAGGTGATGACCTGGCCGCCCGCGTCCTTGATCTCCTCGAGGACGGCCTTGAGCCGCTCCTCGAACTCGCCGCGGTACTTCGCGCCCGCGACCATCGCCGCGAGGTCGAGGCTCAGCACGCG
>JAYSEC010000161.1:5301-7958 GCA_041914085.1 Nocardioides sp. | reverse complement strand
CGGCGGGCGTAGTCGGCGGCGAAGGCGTAGATCTCGGCCGAGTTGCGGTAGTTGGTCGAGAGGTGGAACTCGTGGAGCTCCTTGCCCTCGAGCGCCTCGGCCCGTGCGGCGGCGGCCTCGGGGGCGTCGGGCCACGACGACTGCGCCGGGTCGCCGACGATCGTCCAGCTCGCGGTGCGGCCGCGACGACCGACCATCCGCCACTGCATCGGCGTGAGGTCCTGCGCCTCGTCGATGAGGACGTGGGCGTAGCCGTCGTCCTCGATGCGGTGGGTCGGCGGCGCCCACTGGCGCCCGCCGGGGGCGTACTCGCGCTCGGAGATGGTGGTCAGCTCCTGGAGGTCGACGCCGCCCTCGAGCAGGCCGGTCTCGTCGAGGTCGCGCTCGTCGTCGGTGCGCTGGGGCACGTCGCCGAGGGCGTAGCGGAGCTCGTCGAGCAGCGGGACGTCCTCGATCGACAGGTCGCCGGACGACCACGACTTCAGCAGCAGCAGCTGCTCCTCGCGGGTGACGACGCCTTCGCCCACCCGGGCGAGGAACTCCGGCTCGCGCAGCCAGCCGAAGACGGTCTGCGCGTCCAGCGGCGGCCACCACGCGGCGGCGAACTCGACGAAGCCCTCGTGGCCGAGCATGTCGTCGTCGAAGGCCTCGCGGCCCCGCTCCTTGCCGCGCTCGCCGCTCACCTGGCGCCACATCGCGTCGAGCAGCGTCTTGGCCACGCGCGGCAGCTGGCGGTTGCGGCGGCCCTGCGACATGAGCTGGCGGCGGAGCCGGCCGAGCAGGCCGGGGTCGAGCACGAGCGTCTCGTCGCGCCAGTAGATCCGGAAGCTGGTCGGCGCGCCGGGCGCGTGCTGGCGGGCCGTACGACGCAGCAGCTCGGCCATCTTGGTGGCGCCCTTGACGTCGGCCACGGCGGGCTCGTCGTGCCGAGTGGCGCGCACGCCGCCGACGACCTCGCCCAGCGAGCGCAGCGCGACCGCGGTCTCACCGAGGCTGGGCAGCACCCGCTCGATGTAGCGCATGAAGACGCCGCTGGGGCCGACGACCAGCACACCGCCGCCCTCGTAGCGGCGGCGGTCGGAGTAGAGGAGGAAGGCCGCGCGGTGCAGCGCGACGACGGTCTTGCCGGTGCCGGGACCGCCGGAGATCGACACGACGCCCTTGCCCGGCGCGCGGATCGCCTGGTCCTGCTCGGCCTGGATGGTCGCGACGATCGAGTGCATGGAGCGGTCACGCGCCCGGGAGAGCTGCGCCATCAGCGCGCCCTCGCCGACGATCGGCAGGTCGGTCTCGACCTCGTCGTCGAGCAGCTCGTCCTCGACGCCGATGACGGTGCGGTGCAGCGAGCGCAGCACCCGGCGGCGTACGACGCCCTGCGGGGTCGCGGCCGTGGCCTGGTAGAACACGCCGGCTGCCGGCGCGCGCCAGTCGATCAGCAGCACGTCGCGGTCGGCGTTGCGCACGCCGATGCGGCCGATGTAACGCGGCTCGGGATCGATCGAGGGGTCGAGGTCGAGGCGCCCGAAGACCAGGCCCTCGTGCGCGGCGTCGAGCTGCGCGATGCGCTTGGCGGCCTGGAAGACCATCGCGTCGCGCTCGACGAGGCCGCCCTCGTGCTCCAGCCTCCCCCGGCTGTGGCCCTCGGCCGCGAGCGCCTTCGCGCTGCGCGTGGACGCCTCGAGCTGGACGTAGACCTCGTCGACGTACTGCTGCTCCGCCGCGATCTCCCGCGCCTCGAGCTCCTCGCTCACACCTGCTCCTCATCCCCCGGTGCCACTGCTGCCCGCTCCCGGCAGGCAGACCGTCAAGCGTACCGGCGCACCTCCAGCGCCGCCGACTTACCGGCAATCCGTGGGACCGGGCCGGGCGCTACTTCTTGCGCGCGAGGAAGGCCGTCATCGCCTCGCGCGCCTCGTCGCTGGCGAACAGCCGCGTGCTGGTGGCGGCCATCTCCTCGCCGAGGACGTCGATGCGCGCGACCAGGTCGCCGTTGAGGATCCGCTTGGACTCGCGCAGGCCCTGCGGTGCGCCGGTGGCGAGGCTCGCGCAGAGCGCGGCGACCTCCTCGTCGAGACGCTCCGCGGGGACCGCCTTGGTGACCAGGCCGTACGCCGCCGCCTCGGCGCCGGTGAACACCTCGCCGCCCAGCGTGGTCAGCGACGCGGCGCGGGGGTTCATCCGGTGGTGGACGGTCAGGCTGATGATCGCCGCCGCGAGGCCGAGCTTGACCTCGGTGAGGGCGAAGGTGGCGTCCTCGGCGCTCACCGCGATGTCGGCGGCAGCGACGATGCCGATCCCGCCGGCGCGGACGGCGCCGAGGTTCTTGGTGACGACCGGCTTGTCCAGGGTCACGATCAGCCGCTGCAGGTCGACGATCCGACGGGTGCCGGCCTCCATGCCCTCGGCGCTCGCCTCCGAGAGGTCCGCCCCCGAGCAGAAGACCTTGCCCGAGCTCTCGATGAGCACCACCCGGACGTCGTCGTCGGCGCCTGCCCGCTCGAGGTGCGCGAACAGCTCGGTCACGAGCTGGCGGCTCAGCGCGTTGCGGTTGGCCGGGCTGTCGAGGGTGATGGTCGCGACGGCGTCGGAGACGGCGTAGTGGACCAGCTCTGCGGGGGCGTCAGTCATGTCCGCATCCTGCCGCACGACCGATCCGG
>JAYSEC010000161.1:0-5201 GCA_041914085.1 Nocardioides sp. | reverse complement strand
GTCGTGGTGCTGCTCCTGGCGGCCGTCGCCGGGATCGTCGCGGCCCGCCGGCCGACGGCCGGGCTGCTGGTGGTCGTCGGCCTGGCGGTCGTCGCCGGGGCGCTGGCCGTCCTGCGACCGGGCGCGGGCCCGCTCGACGTCGTACCTGCTCTGGTCGCCGCGGTCGCCGCGTCCGCCTCCCTGGCGTGGCTGCACCGCGTCGACGACCGGAGCCCGCAGGGGCCGTCCGCCCAGACGGACGGCCCGACCCGGCGCGGGGTCCTGGTGGCGAGCGGCGGCCTCGCCGCGGCCGCGGTGACCATGGGGGCTCTCGGCCGTGGGGTGACGTCGTACCGCCTCGGCGGCACGGACGTCGCCCTGCCGGCCGCCGGCGACCCCGCGCCGGCCTTCCCCCGAGGCCTCGAGGAGAGGTACGACGGCATCACCGCGCTGCGCACCCCCACGGACGAGTTCTACCGGGTCGACACCCGGCTCACCCTCCCGACCGTCGACGCCGGGTCGTGGACGCTGACCATCGACGGCGACGTCGAGCAGGAGGTCACGCTGACCTTCGACGAGCTCGCCGCGATGCCCACGATCGAGCGCGACATCACCCTGACCTGCGTCTCCAACGAGGTCGGCGGCCCGTACGTCGGCGGCGCGCGCTGGCTCGGCGTACCCCTCGCCGACGTGCTGGCGAGGGCCGGCATCGAGCGGACCGGGGCCGACCAGATCCTGTCCACCGACGTGGACGGCATGACGATCTCGACGCCGCTCGCCGTGGCCCTCGACGGCCGCGACGCGATGCTCGCCATCGGCATGAACGGCGGCCCGCTCCCGCGCGAGCACGGCTTCCCGGTGCGGATGGTGGTGCCCGGCCTCTACGGGTTCGTCAGCGCGTGCAAGTGGATCAGCCGGATGACGCTCACGACGTACGACGCCCAGCAGGCGTACTGGACCGAGCGGGACTGGGTGGTCGACGCCCCGATCAAGCTCTCCAGCCGGATCGACACGCCCAAGCCCCTGTCGGAGAGCCCGGCCGGGAAGGTCGTGGTCGGCGGCGTCGCGTGGGCGCAGCACGTCGGCATCGAGAAGGTCGAGGTGCGCATCGACGGCGAGGCCTGGCAGCCCGCGCGGCTCGGCCCGCAGGTGAACGACGACTACTGGCGCCAGTGGTGGTTCGAGTGGGACGCCGAGCCGGGCCAGCACTTCCTCTCGTGCCGCGCCACGAACAAGGACGGCGAGGTGCAGACGCCCGTGCGGATGCGGCCCTTCCCCGAGGGCTCCAGCGGGGTCCAGGAGATCGCCGTCACCGTCCGCTGACCCGCCCGGACCCGACCTGTCCGAGGTTTGTCCAAAGTTTTTCGCCAGAACACCCATCCGTCCCCGGAACCGCCACGAACACCTCCCGACAGCGGGCTCCGGCCCACTCCACCGGCACCTCACCGAAAGGCACCACCATGACCACCTTGCTCCGCACCCGCACCCTCGGCATCGCTGCGCTTGCGCTGACCGCGTCCATGAGCCTGGCCGCCTGTGGCTCGGAGAGCGACACCGACAGCAGCGCGTCCGACACCACGTCGTCGGAGACCACCTCCGAGTCGCCCTCCGAGAGCCCCATGGAGTCCGAGTCGCCGATGGAGTCGGAGTCGCCGATGGCCGCCGACGCTCCGTTCGGCGAGGCCTGCTCGCAGGTCCCCACCTCCGGCGAGGGCTCCGTCGAGGGCATGGCCGACGACCCGGTCGCCACCGCCGCCTCGAACAACCCGCTGCTGTCCACCCTCGTCACGGCGGTCGGTGAGGCAGGCCTCGTGGACACCCTCAACAACGCCCCCGAGCTGACCGTCTTCGCGCCGGTCAACGACGCCTTCGCGGCCATCCCGAAGAAGGACCTCAACGCCCTCCTGAAGGACAAGGAGGCGCTCACCACGGTGCTGACCCACCACGTCGTCGAGGGCCGCGTCGGCCCGGACGCGGTGGCCGGCGAGCACGAGACCCTGGCCGGCGACACGATCACCGTCGAGGGCTCCGGCGAGGACTTCACCGTCGACGGCGCCACGGTCGTGTGCGGCAACGTGCAGACCGCCAACGCCACGGTCTACCTGGTCGACCAGGTCCTCATGCCGCAGATGTGACCCGTCCCGACGACGCACTGCAAGGATGCTGACGTGGACCACGTGAGGCCCGTACCGGACGGGGCGCCCGAGGGCGTCCCGTCCGGGGGCTCGCCCCCCGGCGCACCCGGCGCCACCGAGCTGGCCGAGCTGCTGCAGCGGTCCGCGCGCGGTGACGAGGAGGCCTTCGCCGCCTTCTACGACGCCACCTCGGCGCGGGCGTACGGCCTCGCACTGCGGGTGGTGCGCAACCCTGCGCACGCCGAGGAGGTCGCCCAGGAGGCCTACCTGGACGCCTGGCACGCCTGCACGCGGTTCGACCCGGCGCGCGGCAGCGCCGCCGGGTGGCTGCTGACGATCGTCCACCGCAAGGCCGTCGACCGGGTCCGCTCGGTCGAGGCGGCCACCACCCGCGACGAGACCTGGAACCGCGAGACCGTGCCCACCGCGCACGACCAGACCGCGGAGGAGGCCCACGCCTCCCTCGACGCCCAGCGCGTCCGCAACGCGGTCGCGACCCTGACCGACGTCCAGCGCCAGGCCGTCGAGCTGACCTACTTCGGCGGCTACACCCACACGGAGGTCGCCGCCCTGCTGGACGTGCCGCTCGGCACGGCCAAGACTCGGATCCGCGACGGTCTGATCCGACTGAGAGACCTGATGGGAGTGGCATCGTGAGCGACCGACTGAGCGACCTGCACAAGCTCACGGGTGCCTACGCCCTGGACGCCCTCGACGACCTCGAGCGCGCGCGCTTCGAGCGGCACCTGGCCGAGTGCGAGGACTGCCGCGCCGAGGTGGGCGAGCTCCGCGAGACCGCGGCCCTGCTGGCGGAGACCTCCGCCACCGTCCCGCCGCCGTCGCTGCGCGACTCCGTGCTGTCCGGCATCTCGCAGGTCCGCCCGCTCCCGCCCGAGGTCCACGCGCCGTCCGCGCCGAGCACGCGGACGACGACCCGCGCGACCACCCGCCGCAGCCGGGCGTGGCTGCCGCTCCTGGTGGCGGCGGCGCTCGTCCTGGTCGCCGGGATCGGCGCTGCCGTGCTCCGGCCGTGGGAGGGCGACGACGTACCCCAGCTCACCGCGGCCGAGCAGGTGCTGCAGGCACCCGACGCCGAGGCGGTGTTCCTCGACCTCGGAGAGGCCGGACGTGCGACCGTCACCCGCTCCAAGTCGCAGGACAAGGCCGTCATCACGACCGAGGACATGGTCTCCGCCCCCGAGGGCAAGGCCTACGAGCTGTGGTTCATCGACGGCGACCGCTTCACCTCCGCGGGCCTGATGCCCGACCAGCCCGACCAGACGGTGATCCTCGACGGGTCCGCCGGCGGCGCCGCTGCGGTCGGCATCACCATCGAGCCCGACGGCGGGTCGACGCAGCCGAGCTCGAAGCCCATCGCGGTCTTCGACCTGACGGAGGCGACGTGACCCAGACCCCGCAGCGCCGGGTCGCCGTCGTCGGCTCCGGCGTCGCGGGGCTCACCGCCGCGTGGGTCGCCTCACGCACCGCGCACGTCACGCTCTACGAGGCCGACGCCCGCCTCGGTGGCCACGCCGACACCCACCGGGTGGCGACGCCCGACGGCGAGCTGGCCATCGACACGGGGTTCATCGTGCACAACCGGCGCACCTACCCCACGTTGCTGCGGCTCTTCGCCGAGCTCGGCGTCGCGACGCAGCCCTCGGAGATGTCGCTGTCGGTCAGCGACGCCGGCACCGGGGTGGAGTACGCCGGCGCGCTCGGGCCGCGCGGGCTGTTCGCGCGGCCGTCGGCGCTGGCCTCGCGCGAGCACTGGCGGATGCTGCTGGAGATCCCCCGCTTCCACCGCCGGGCGCGGGCGCTGCTCGCCGCGGCGGCGGCCGACGACCGCACGTTGCGGGACTTCCTCGCAGAGGGCGGGTTCTCGCCCGGGTTCGTCCGGCACTTCATGGAGCCCCTGGTGGCGGCGGTGTGGTCCTGCGACCCGGACCACGCGCTGGACTACCCCGCGCGCTACCTGTTCACCTTCCTCGAGCACCACGGCATGCTCGGCGTCTTCGGCTCCCCGCAGTGGCGCACGGTGACCGGAGGCTCGGCGACCTACGTCGCCGCGGTGGCGGCCGGCCTCGACGACGTACGCCTCGAGACGAAGGTGACGTCGCTGCGCGAGCTCGCGGACGGCGTCGAGGTCACCGACGGCAGCGGCGCCACGACCACCTTCGACGCGGTCGTGGTCGCCACCCACCCGGCGCAGGCGCTGGCGCTGCTCGAGCAGCCGACCGGGCTCCAGCGGGAGGTCCTCGCCGCCCTTCCCTACAGCAGCAACCCGGCACTGCTGCACACCGACACCTCCCTGCTGCCCCGGGCCCGCCACGCCCGCGCGTCCTGGAACTTCCGCCGACCGCGGGACGCGGCGCGCGGCGTCACCGTCACCTACGACCTCACCCGCCTCCAGCGGCTGCCCACCGACACCCGCTACCTCGTCACCCTCGGCGGGGAGGGCCTCGTCGACCCGGCGACCGTCATCGACCGGATGGAGTACGAGCACCCCCTCTACACCCCGGAGTCGGTGGCGGCGGCGCGCCGCCTGCCGGAGATCCACACCCCTCGGATCGCCTTCGCCGGGGCCTACCACGGCTGGGGGTTCCACGAGGACGGCGCGCGGTCAGGGCTCGCCGCGGCCACCCACCTCGGCCTGCCGTGGCCCCGCCCCGCCCACGTCGTGCCCGAGCCGGGACGCTTCGAGACCACGATCAGGCACACCCGGCGCACGCCGTTCGCGCGGACCTTCGAGCACACCTCGACGTTGTGGCTGGTGGACCTCGACGCCCTCCCCGACCACGGGGTGCTGGCGCGCTTCGAGGCCCGCGACCACCTCGGCCCACCCGACCGCACGCTGCGCGAGAACGTCGAGGCGTTCCTCGCCGACAACGGCGTCACGCTGGGCGACGACGGCGGAAGGATCCTGATGGCCGCCCACCCGCGGTCGCTGGGCCACTGCTTCAACCCGATCAGCGTGTTCTGGTGCTTCGACGACGCCGGCAGGCAGGCCGGGGTCGTGGTCGAGGTCCACAACACCTACGGCGACCGCCACGCCTACCTCGTCCACCCCGACGAGCAGGGCCGCGC
>JAYSEC010000160.1:0-7997 GCA_041914085.1 Nocardioides sp. | reverse complement strand
CTGACCCGCTCGCCGGCGCCGGGGAACACCGACTCCTCGGGGTGCTCGGCGTAGGCGTCGGGCTCGGTGCGGTCGTCGCTGCTCATGCCGTGGACCGTACGCCGCCCGCCCGCCGGACGATGCGCCCCGAGGGGTGGGCGCGGGCAGGTGACGGATCCGTCGGAGCGGAGGATGCTCACCCCATGGCCTTCCCCGAGATCCGCGACGCCTCCGCCGACGGGGTGGTGCGGGTCGAGGCGTGGGACGCAGCCGTGCTGGTCGGCCACGCCACGGCGCGCCCGGTGGCGCTGTTCGAGCGCGAGCACCTGTGCGACATGCAGGTCGACAGCGACCGACGGCGTGAGGGCATCGGGACTGCGCTCTGGGCCGCCCTCGACGCTGCCGTGCCGCCGGGCGACGCGATGCTCTGCCGGGTGCTGCACGCCGACCCCGTCGCGGTCGGCTTCGCAGCCTCGATCGGCCACGACCTCGTCGAGCTCTGCCCCGCGCCGCAGGCGGACCCGACCACCGTCCCGTGGGCGGCGTGGTGCGCGCACCAGCCCGTGCCGGTCGGGTCCGTCGCCGTCGGGACCGACGGGGTGCCGGAGGCCGACCTCGAGGAGGCGTGGGTGGACTACTACGTCTGGGCGCACGAGACGATCGGCCCCCTGCGTCCCCGCGCGGAGGTCGCCGCCGCGTCCGCGGGCCTCCGGACGTACGTCGACCACGGGGTGTCGAGCGTGGTCATCCGTGGCGGCCGGGTGGTGGCGCTCAGCCTGGTCTTCAGCGAGCCGGCCGAGGACGGCATCGTCCGGGTGCTTGCCGAGACGCCGCACGTCGACGAGCCCGACGGGCAGCACCTCGTGGCCGCCGCACTGGCACGCACCCTGACCCTGCTCGCGGGCCGGGACGTGCGGCTCGTCGAGCTGGAGGGGCGCACCTTCGACCCCCACCTCCCCGCCGTCATCGAGACGTTCCCGCCCCACGACAGCAACCCGATGAGCGTGGTCCGGCTGCACCGCGCCGCCCGCTGAGCGACGTACGCCCGCGGTGTCGGACCGACCGGCCAGAATGACGAGGTGCCACGCCACTGGGTGCTCCACGTCGACATGGACCAGTTCCTCGTCGCCGTCGAGCTGCTGCGCCGCCCCGAGCTGGTCGGCCTGCCGGTGGTGGTCGGCGGGCGCGGCGACCCCACCGAGCGTGCCGTCGTCTCGACCGCCTCCTACGAAGCCCGTGCCCACGGCGTGCGCAGCGGGCTGGCCCTGAAGATCGCCCGTCGGCGCTCGCCCGACGCCGTCTTCCTCCCGGTCGACTTCCCGGTCTACGAGGAGGCGTCGGCGCGCGTCATGGAGACGCTGCGCGCGGTCCCGGGCGCCGTCGTCGAGGTGCTCGGCTGGGACGAGGCGTTCGTCGGGGTGGAGACCGACGACCCGGTCGCCACGGCGCGGTCGATCCAGGCGGCGGTGCTCGAGGCGACCGGCCTGCACTGCTCGGTCGGCATCGGCGACACCCTCGTCCGGGCGAAGATCGCCACCGACTTCGGCAAGCCGCAGGGCACGTTCGTGCTCACCCGCGACAACTGGATGGACGTGATGGGCGTCCGCCCCACGACCGCCCTCTGGGGCGTCGGCCCCAGGATCGGCGCCCGGCTGGAGTCGATCGGGATCCGCACCGTCGCCGACCTCGCCGGCGCCGACGAGGAGGCGCTGGTCGCGACGTTCGGGCCGTCCAACGGGCCGCACCTCGGCCGGCTCGGTCGCGGCGGAGGGCGCTCGCGTCCCGACGACACCCCGTGGGTGCCGCGGGCGCACGGCCGCGAGACGACCTACCAGGCCGACCTGACGAGCGCCGAGCAGGTGCGCGACGCGCTGGCGGAGCTCGCCGCGCGCGTCGTCGACGACGTGCGCAAGGAGCAGCGCGCCGTGCAGCGGGTGCACCTCAAGATCCGGTTCGCGCCGTTCTTCACCTTCACCCGGATCCGCAAGCTGCCCGAGGCGACGTACGACGTCGACGTGGTCGCACGCACGGCCTTCGAGCTCTACCTCGCCCTCGACGACCCGCGGCCCGTCCGGCTGCTCGGCGTGCGCGGGGAGATGGTGCCGCCGGAGGGCGGCTACTAGCCCGGGCGCGCTCCGTGGTGACGGTTCACCAAGGTATGCCGGCGAACCCGCACTTCCCTCGGTGAGTTGATCGAGGGAAGTGTCGGTTCGTCTGCATACCGTGATGAACCATCGCCGCTCAGCCGACGAGCAGGGAGCTGGCGGCCAGTGCGCCCCACCCGAGGGACTCCAGCACGTCAGTCCACGCCGGCCATCAGCTTGTGGATCGGCTTCGAGGCGAGCATCACCACGACGCCGGTGACCACCGCGGCCAGGCCCACCCAGATGAAGAAGGGCGCCTCGGCGTCCTCGTCGTAGTAGCCGGCCAGCGTGCCGGCGAGCGCGGTGCCCAGCGCGATGGACAGGAAGTAGAGGGCCACCATCTGGGTGGCGAACTTGCGCGGCGCCAGCTTGGTCGCGGCGCTGAGCCCCACCGGGGAGATCAGCAGCTCGGCGAGCGTGAAGACCAGCAGGATGCCGACGATGCCGAGCAGGGGTGCGGTGTTCTCGCCGCCCGGCATCGGCAGGAAGCAGAAGAACGCCACGCCCATCAGCGCGGTGCCCGCACCGAACTTGAACGGCGTCACCGGCTGCCGGTCGCCCAGCCTGGTCCACATCGCCGCGAAGACACCGGCCAGCACGATGATGAAGACCGGGTTGATGCTGTTGACCCACGCGACCGGCATCTCCCAGCCGAACAGGTCGCGGTCGAGGCGCTTGTCGGCGTAGATCGCGACGACGGTGAACTGCTGCTGGTAGAGCGACCAGAAGACGACGTTGCACACGAACAGCGGGATGAAGGCGAAGATCCGGCTGCGCTCGACGCCGGTCACCTGCTTGTCGGAGAGGATCACCGCGAAGTACGCCACGGCGGCGACGAGGCTGATGCCGATCACGATGTCGGCGAGCCGGTCGGCGGTGATCACCTCGGCCCACACGAGCACGCCGATGAGGGCGAGCACCACCGCGGCACCGACGACGTACCGCACGAGGCGCCCCTGCGGCAGCGGGTTGGCGACGTGGTGGGTCTCCTCGGGCAGGCGGCCGCGGTAGAGGGCGTACTGGGTCAGGCCCAGCGCCATGCCCACGGCTGCCGCGCCGAAGCCCCAGTGGAACCCGATCTCCTTCTGGAGCAGGCCGGTGAGGAGCGGGCCGATGAGCGCGCCGATGTTGATGCCCATGTAGAACAGCGAGAACCCCGCGTCGCGCCGCGGGTCGTGCTCGTCGTAGAGCGAGCCGACGAGCGCGGTCGCGTTCGCCTTGACCCCGCCGGAGCCGAGAGCGATGAGCACGAGGCCGACGCCGACACCGACCAGCCCGGGCAGCAGCGCCAGCGCGACGTGGCCGGCCATCACGCAGGCGGCGGCGTAGAAGAGCGTCCGCTCGGGGCCGAGGAGGCGGTCGGCCAGCCAGGCACCGAGGATGGTCGAGAGGTAGACGGCACCGCCGTAGGCGCCGACGATGCCGGTCGCCACCCCCTCGTCGATGCCGAGGCCGCCCTCGGCCGCGGAGTAGTAGAGGTAGATGACGAGGATGCCCTGCATGCCGTAGAAGCTGAACCGCTCCCACAGCTCCACCCCGAAGAGGTTGGCCAGCACCCCGGGCTGGCCGAGGAAGCCGGTGTCCGAGCGGGTGCCGGCGGTGTCCTGGCGTGTCTGGCTCACCGGTCCACGGTGCCACCGCGCCCCCGGAGTGTCTCCACCCGGGGGCGCGGGGCCGTGAGGCACCTCACGCGGCTACTCCGTGGCGATCGCCTCGAGCACCTTCATCCGCGACGCCCGCACCGCGGGGACGATCGCGGCCAGCACCCCGAAGACCACGGCGATCACGAGGAAGACCACGAGCGACCCGAGCGGGAGGGAGAGCACCGTCAGGTCCTCCGAGAGGGACTGGCGCAGTGCCACCCCGATGAGGAGCCCCACCGCGAGGCCGAGCACGGCGCCGAGCACCGCGATCGCGATCGACTCCAGGGTGATCATCCGGCGCAGCCGCCTGCGCGACAGGCCGACCGCCCGCAGCAGGCCCACCTCCCGGGTCCGCTCGATCACGCTGAGGCCGAGGGTGTTGACGATGCCGATCACCGCGATGATCACCGCGAGGGCGAGCAGGCCGTAGATCAGGAACAGCAGCTGGTTGACCTGCTGCTTGATCAGCTCGGCGAACCCTTCCTTGTCCTGCACGGTCACGACCGGGATGTCCTCGACCACCGCGTCGAGCGCCTCCTGCACCTCGCCGACGTCGGCTCCGTCGGCGACGTTGATGCTGAGGGTGCTGTCGTTGCGGCGCAGCCCGGCCTGCTCCAGGACGCTCATCGGCATCGTCACCCCGCCGGTGATGGGGGTGTCCTCGAAGATGCCGACGACCTCGAGGTCGATCGTCTGCCCACCGGGGAACGCCACCGGCAGCGTCGTACCGACGTCGGCGTCGAGCTCGCCGGCCTTCGACTCGCTGAGGATCGCCTGGTCGCCGCGCATGTCCTGGGTGCCGCGGCGCATGTCGAGCTCGTAGATCTCGGCGAACGCGCGGTCCACGCCCGAGACGAAGTCCTGGTCCTTCTTGACCAGCGCCACGGTGCCCTGCATCCGGGAGACCGTCCCGACGCCCTCGACCTCGGCCATCTCGTCGCCGATGCGGGTGGGGAACCCCTGGAAGCTGGGGGACTGGACGAGGAAGTCGCTGCGGAACTCCTGGTCGACGAGCTCGTCGTTGGTCGCACTGAGCGAGGACGCCAGCACGCCGACGGCCGACACCACGGCCAGCCCGATCATCAGGGCGGAGGCGGTGGCACCCGTACGGCGCGGGTTGCGCAGGGCGTTCTCGCCGGCGAGCTTGCCGGCGGTGCCGAAGACCTTGCCGAAGACGGAGCGGCAGGCCAGCAGCACCGGCCGCCCGAGCACGGGAGCCATCACGGCGACGGTGATCACCCAGATCACCGAGCCCGCGCCGATCCACGCCGGGTCGGCGCCGGGCGCGCCGACGAGTCCCGCGCCGATCAGGGCCGCGCCGACGAGCAGCGCGAAGGTGCCCAGGACCAGACGCCGGCGACCCAGGGCCTTCTCCTGCACGGTCAGGTCGTCGCGGAGAGCGGCGACCGGAGCGACCTTCGCCGCCCGCCGGGCCGGCACGAACGCGGCGACCATCGTGACGGCGATGCCGACGACGTACGCCGTCACGATCGTCGTGGGCGTCAGCACCAGCACGTCGCCGGCGATGTCGAGGCCCTGCGACCGGAAGACGGCGGCGAGCCCGCGCGAGAGGCCCAGGCCCAGCAGCAGGCCGAGCGTGGAGCCGAGGACCGCCATCAGGAACGCCTCGACGAGCACCGACCTCGTCACCTGCCGGCGACTCGCTCCGAGCGCGCGCAGCAGCGCCGACTCGCGCACCCGCTGCGAGACCAGGATGGAGAAGGTGTTGAAGATGATGAACGCCCCGACGACGATCGCGATCACGGCGAAGGCGACGAGGAAGTAGCCGATGACGTCGAGGAACTGCCCGATCTGCTCGTCGGACTCGTCGATGACCTCCTGCCCGGTCACGGCAGTGAACCCGTCGGGCAGGACCGTCTTCGCCGCGTCGGCGAGCTCGGTCTGGCTGACGCCGTCGGCGCCGGTGAGGGCGACCGTGGTGAAGGCGTCCTCGCCCTCGAGGAACAGGTCCTGGGCCTCGCTCGTCTCGAGCAGCGCCAGGGTGGCCCCCGCGGTCCCGCCACCGTTGAAGTTGGACGTGCCGACGAGCTCGAACTTCCTGCGGAGCTCGCCGACCGGCAGCAGCAGGGTGACCTCGTCGCCGATGTCGTAGCCGCCCCGCTCGGCGGAGGACTCGTCGAGGTTGATCTCCCCCGGCCGCTCGGGCCACCTGCCGTCCTCGAGGATCAGGATGTCCTCGCCGGCGATGTTGGTGCCGCCACCCTCGTAGTAGTTGAAGGCCAGGGTGGGTGCGCCGGTGCCGCCGACGAGCTTGCCGTCCTCGCCGAGGAGGTAGGCGCCCACCCCGTCGACGCTGCCCTGCGCGTCGGCGACCTCGGGCAGGGCGCGGAGCTCCTCGACCACGCTGGGCTCGACGAGCTTGGTGGTGCCGGCCCCGGAGGCCTGGAACGACACCTCGCCCTCGGTGCGGACGAGGGCGTCGGAGGTCGAGCCCTCGATGATGTTGTCGAAGGTCGCGCCCAGCCCGTGGCTGAAGGTCAGCACGCCGGCGAGGAAGCCGATGCCGAGGACGATCGCCAACGTGCTCATGACCAGGCGGACCTTGCGGGCCACCAGGTTGCGCCAGGTGAGGCGGAACATGCTCAGCCCGCCTTCTCGTCAGCGTGGGCGGCACGGGCCGTGGCGGCGTCCTGGAGCCGGCCCATCCGCTCCAGGATCGCGTCGCGGTCGGGGTCGCGCAGCTCGTCGACGATCACGCCGTCGGCCAGGAAGAGGACCCGGTCGGTGTACGACGCCGCGACGGGGTCGTGGGTCACCATGACCACGGTCTGGCCGAACTCGTCGACGCTGCGGCGCAGGAAGCCGAGGACCTCGGCCGAGCTCGTGGAGTCGAGGTTGCCGGTGGGCTCGTCGGCGAAGACGATCGAGGGCCGGCTCACCAGCGCGCGGGCGCACGCGACCCGCTGCTGCTGCCCGCCCGACATCTCGCTGGGGCGGTGACCCAGACGAGGACGCAGGCCGACGGCGTCGATGACCGCGTCGAACCACTCCTTGTCGGGCTTCTTCCCGGCCAGGTCGAGGGGCAGCAGGATGTTCTCCTGGGCGGTCAGCGTCGGCACCAGGTTGAACGCCTGGAACACGAAGCCGATGCGGTCGCGACGCAGGTTCGTCAGCGCCTTGTCCTTCAGCGTGGTCAGCGAGGTGCCGTCGACCACGGCCTCGCCCGAGGTCGGTGTGTCGAGCGCGGCCAGGCAGTGCATCAAGGTGGACTTGCCGGACCCGGAGGGCCCCATGATGGCGGTGAACTCCCCCTTCATCAGGTCGACGGTGACCCCGTCGAGGGCCCTCACCTCGGCCTCCGCCGATCCGTAGACCTTGACCAGGTCCCGTGCGCTCGCTGCGACGCCGCGCGCCGCTCCCCCCGTGGTGTGCTCAGTCATGCCGAGCATCCTCCCAAAGGGTGGGAAAGCGGGGCCATGGGATATCTCCCGCAGACGACCCTGACATCTGTCAGGGACGGCCCGGGGTCGCGCGGGGCCTAGATTGTGCGGCGTGGGGGATCTCGCGGCCGGCCTGCTGACCGGGCTCTCCCTCATCGTGGCGATCGGGGCGCAGAACGCCTTCGTGCTCCGCCAGGGTCTCCGGCGCAGCCACGTGGGTGCTGTCGTGGCGGTCTGCGCCGGGTCCGACCTGGTGCTCATCGTCGCCGGCGTCGCCGGTGTCGGCGTGGTGGTCGACCGGGCTCCGTGGGCCGTCGAGGTGGTGCGGTGGCTCGGCGTCGCGTTCCTGACGGCGTACGGCGCCGCGTCGCTGCGGCGCGCCCGCCGCCCGGAGGTCCTCGCGGTCGACGCGGACGCGCCCGAGGCCCGCGGCGGCGTCGTCGCGAAGGCGGTCGCCCTGACCTGGCTCAACCCGCACGTCTACCTCGACACCGTGCTGCTGCTCGGCTCCATCGCGGGCACGCACGGCGACCCGGGGCGCTGGTGGTTCGCCGGCGGCGCCTGCGCAGCCAGCATCCTGTGGTTCGCCGCCCTCGGGTACGGCGCCCGGCTCGCCGCACCCCGGCTCGCCGACCCGCGCGCCTGGCAGGTCCTCGACGTGGTGATCGGCCTCGTCATGCTCGCGATCGCGGCCCGGCTGGCCGTCGGCGCCTGACCCCGCCGGCGTACTCCAGTGACGAACTGCTCCATCCCCCGGGTAGTCCAGTGGAGAGCTGCTGCCTCCCGGCCCCGTCGACGACAGCTCGCCACTGGACTACCCCGAGATCGCA
>JAYSEC010000159.1:5925-8029 GCA_041914085.1 Nocardioides sp. | reverse complement strand
GGTCGGCGAGCGTGCCCTGGTCGGCGTACGCCATCACGAGGTAGGGGCGGTCGTCGGCGAGCTCGCCGGCGTCGTAGACGGTCACCACGTGCGGCGACTCGACCTTGCGCAGGAAGCGGCCCTCCTCCAGGAAGCGCTGGCGGATGTGCAGGTCACCGGTCCAGTTGTCCGCCAGCACCTTGATGGCCACGGGCGAGTCGAGGTGCTCGTCGTAGGCCAGCCAGACGGTCGCGAAGGCCCCGGACCCGATGCGCCGGCGCACCGGGTACCGACCGAGACGAGAGGGAGCGGACACCCGGGCATTATCGTGCAGGGGTGGACTATTCGGGGGACGGCGGGGCCGCACTGGCGCCGGACGAGATCGACGCACTGGCCCGGGACGCCCGTGAGGGCGACCGCGACGCGCTGGAGCGGTTGCTCGCGGAGGTGCGCCCGCGGGTGCTGAACATCTGCCGCGGGGTGCTGCCCTACTCCGGCGACGCGGAGGACGCCTGCCAGGAGGCGATGCTCAACGTCGCCACCAAGATCGGCAGCTGGGGCGGCCGCGGCCGCTTCACGACCTGGCTGCACATCGTGGCGGTCAACAGCGCCCGGACGACGTACCGACGGCTGCGCAACCTCGCGACGCCGACCGACTTCGAGGACGGCGCCCACGACCGGCCCGACCCCCGCACCACGAGCGTCATCGCCGGCACCCGCCTCGACCTCCTCGAGGCCATGGAGACGATCGAGCGCGACCACCCGCAGTTCGTCGAGCCGCTGCTGCTGCGCGACGTCTACGGCCTCCCCTACGACGAGATCGCCGAGCTCGTCGACGCCCCGCTCGGCACCGTGAAGGCGCAGATCCACCACGGCCGCAAGCTGGCCCGGCCGCTGCTGCGGGGCGAGAGATGACCCTGGCCCGACGGTCGGGTGCGCTGCGCACCCGGCTCGGTGCGGCGGCCGTGCTGGTCCTCCTCGCGGGGTGCTCGACCGAGCAGGGTGCCGACGAGGGGCTCGAGGAGCCCCCGGCCGCGACGAGCTCCGGCGGGTCGACCGAGGACGTCCTCGCGCCCAGCTCGCCGGCCCCGGTCACCGAGCCGGTCGAGCAGGACCTCGACCTGGCGCTCTCCACGCCGGTCGAGGACAGCGTCTACCCCGACGTCGGCGACCCGCGCGTCGACGCGCTGCTCTACGACCTCGACCTCACCTGGGACCCGGCGGAGCGGGAGCTGACCGGAGAGGCGGTCATCGACTTCCGCGCCACGCGCCGGGCGCCCCGCTTCCAGCTCGACCTCGGTCGCGAGCTCGACGTCGGCGAGGTCACCCTCGACGGCGAGCAGGTCGACGTCGTCCGACGCGGCAAGGACCTCGTGGTCCGGGCCCCGGTCGTCGCCGACCAGCGCTACCGGCTCCGCGTCGACTACGCCGGCACCCCGCGGCCCGCACCAGCGCCGACGACGCGCGGCGACTTCTCCACCACCGGCTTCACGATCACCGAGGCCGGCGAGGTGTGGACGATGCAGGAGCCCTACGGCGCCTACACGTGGTACCCGGTCAACGACCAGCCGTCCGACAAGGCGCTCTACGACGTGACCGTGCACGCGCCCGCGCCGTGGACCGGCGTCTCCAACGGCCACCTCACCGAGCTCACCACCGACGAGGACGGCACCACCACGTCGTGGCAGCTCACCGAGCCGGCGTCGTCGTACCTCGTCACGCTGGCCATCGGCGACTACGCCCACAGCAGCAACACGACCGCGGGTGGCCTGCGCGTCGACTACTGGACGCCGCGCGGCATGGCGCAGCACCTCGACCAGGTGCAGGGCGCGGCGGCCGCGGTGGACTGGATCGAGACGCGGCTCGGCCCCTACCCCTTCGACTCGCTGGGCCTGGTGGTCACCGACTCGATGAGCGCCATGGAGACGCAGACCATGGTGACCCTCGGCAACAACGACTACGTCCTCTCCCCCGCGGTGATCGCCCACGAGCTCGTCCACCAGTGGTACGGCGACCAGGTCTCGCCCAGCGACTGGCGCGACGTCTGGCTCAACGAGGGCATGACGATGCTGATGCAGTGGCTCTACCAGGACGAGCACGACATCCAGACGCTGCGCGCCAGCGT
>JAYSEC010000159.1:0-5825 GCA_041914085.1 Nocardioides sp. | reverse complement strand
ACGGGTCTCGAGCTGTCCGCCTTCTTCGACGCCTGGATCACCGGGCGTACGACGCCGAAGCCGGGCGTGGCCTAACCTCGCTCAATGAGCGAACGACTGAGCGCGCGCGACCTCATCGACCTCGTCCTGGACCCGGGTTCGTGGTCCTCCTGGGACACCCCGCCGCCGCGCGACGGCGTCTCCGAGGAGTACGCCGCCGAGCTGGCGGCGGCGGCCGAGAAGTCGGGCGTCGACGAGTCCGTGCTCACCGGCGAGGCCCGGATGCACGGGCGCCGGATCGGGGTGCTGGTGGGTGAGTTCGGCTTCCTGGCCGGCTCGATCGGCCGCGCCGCCGCCGACCGGATCGTCGCCGGCATCGAGCGCGCCACCCGCGAGGGCCTGCCGCTCGTCGCGGCGCCGGTGAGCGGCGGCACCCGGATGCAGGAGGGCACGCCCGCCTTCGTCCAGATGGTGCGGATCTCCGCGGCGGTCGCCGCGCACCGCACGGCGGGCCTGCCCTACCTCGTCTACCTGCGACACCCCACCACCGGCGGCGTGATGGCGTCGTGGGGCTCGCTGGGCCACGTGACCGTCGCCGAGCCGGGCGCGCTGGTCGGCTTCCTCGGCCCCCGCGTCTACGAGGCGCTCTACGGCCGGCCCTTCCCCAGCGACGTGCAGACCTCGGAGAACCTCTACGCCCACGGCATCATCGACGCGGTGCTCCCGCCCGAGGAGATCGCCGACATCCTCGACCGGGCGCTGACCATCCTGATGGCCGCACGCGAGGGCGTCGCCCCGGTGGCCGACCCGGGGCAGGAGGACGTGCCGGACGTCGACACCTGGGACTGCGTCACGCGGTCGCGGCGCCCGGACCGGCCCGGCGTCCGCCGGCTGCTGCGCTACGCCGCCAGCGACGTCGTACCGCTCAACGGGACCGGGCAGGGCGAGGCCGACCCCGGGCTGCTCATCGCGCTCGCCCGGTTCGGCGAGGCGCCGTGCGTCTTCCTCGGGCAGGACCGGCGCGGGCAGACGACCGACCACCCGCTCGGGCCGGAGGCGCTGCGCGAGGCCCGGCGCGGGATGCGGCTGGCCTCCGAGCTCGGGCTGCCGCTGGTCACCGTCATCGACACGCAGGGCGCGGCGCTGTCGGCCGACGCGGAGAACGGCGGCCTGGCCGGTGAGATCGCCCGGTCCCTGGCGGACCTGGTGACCCTCGACGCCCCCACGCTGTGCCTGATGCTCGGCGAGGGCAACGGCGGTGGCGCGCTCGCGCTGCTGCCCGCCGACCGGGTCGTCGCCGCCCAGCACGCGTGGCTGTCGCCGCTGCCGCCCGAGGGCGCCTCGGCGATCGTGCACCGCGACCTCGACCATGCGGCCGACATGGCGCGCGCCCAGCAGGTGCGGGCGATCGACCTCTACCGCCGCGGCATCGTCGACCGCATCGTGGCCGAGAAGCCCGACGCGGCCGACGAGGCCGAGGACTTCTGCCGACGGGTCGGCGCGGTGCTCGAGCACGAGCTCAGCACGCTGCTGACCGCCGGCCCCGGCTCACCGGAGCAGCGGGCGCGCCGCTACCTCTGACGGCACGCCTTTCGTGATCCCCGGCTGACCGGGGATCGCTGAACATGTCAGGCCGTGCACGGGCCGACAAGTTCAGCGAGAGCCTGACAAGTGACCGCCCTGGGAGCGCGCTGCAACCTGAGTCCCAGGGAGACTCAGGGCCGGTGCGTGCCGGTCACCCCTCGCCGGAGCGCTCCTCGGCGGCCGCCGCCGCCTCGTCCTGCGCCTCGACGACCTCGGCCTCGGTGACCGGGGCGGGCGGCTCGGGGGCATCAGCGCCCTCGTGCGACTCGGCGGCGGGCTCGGCGGGGTCGGGCGGGACGATGCCCGGCACGGTGCCAGTGAGCGTGGCCAGCATCTGGCGCACGTTGGACAGCTGCGCGTTGATGCTGTCGCGGCGCTGCGCGGCGGCCGCGAGCTCGCGCTCGGACTCCGCGCGCACCCGGTCGGCGGTGGCACGGGCCTCGGTCACCATCGCGGTCGAGCGCTCCTCGGCGTCGGCCAGCATCCGGGCGATCCGGGCCTCGGCCTCGGCGCGGCTGCGCTCCATCGCGGCCTCGGCGTCGCGGTTGCGGGCGGTCATCGCGTCGAGCTCGGCCTGCGTCGCGGCCTGCTGGGCCTGGAACTCCGAGGTGGCCTTCTGCCGGCGCTCGGCCAGCGTGGTCTCGAAGTCGGCGGCCGCCTGCGCGGCCTTGGCCCGCTGCTCCTCGTGGAGCGCCTCGGCCTCCGCGCGCCGGGCGGACGCGTCGCGCTCGGCGGCGTCGCGCTCGGAGTCGGCGGCGGTGCGGGCGTCGGCGACCAGGCGGGCGCTCTCGGCCTCGGCGTCGCGGCGGGTCTCCTCGGCGTACCGGTCGGCCTCCTGGCGCAGCGCCGAGACCTCCATGTCGGCGTCCTTGCGCATCGCCTCGATCTCGCCGACCACCCGGTCGCGGATCTCGGCGGCCTCGGCCTCGGCGAGGGAGAGGATCTGGCCGACCCGCTCACCGAGGTGGGCGTACGTCGGCGCCTCGGGCTGCTGCGCCTCGCGGGACACCAGCGCCTCGCGGGACGCCGACGCCTCCGCACGGGCCTCCTCGGCGGCGCGCTCGGCGGCCTCGACGCGCCGGCGCAGGTCGGCCAGCTCGTCCTGGGCGGCACTGAACGCTTGCTCGACCTCCGCCGGGTCGTAGCCGCGCCGCACGGTGGTGAACAACTCTTCAGGCATCGGGGGTCTCCTGGTCGGGCTGGAACTCGGGGGCGAAGGGGTGGGGCTCGGGAGCGACCTGGGCCGCGCGCGGCTGCTCGGTCTCGGGGACGGACAACGCCTCGATGACGCCGGACCACTGGCCGAGCTCGGCCACGATCCGGTCGCGCCTGGCCTGCAGCTGGGCGATCTCGGCACGGGCACGCTCGAGGGCGAGACGGGCGTTCTCGCGGAGCCGGTCGGCCTCGGCACGTGCCTCGGCGACGTGGGCGACCGCCTCCTCCTTGGCACGGCGCCGCTCCTCGGCGGCGTCGGCACGCGCCCGCGTGACCTCCTCGGCGACGAGGGCGCGCAGGCTCGCTGCGCCGGTCTCGGCCTCCGCGCGGCGGCGCTCGAGCCGCTCGACCGCGCGCTCCGACTCGTCGGTCGCGTCGGCGATGATCCGCACCGACTCGGCCTCGGCCCGCTCCAGGACGGCCCTGGCCTCCGCCCTCCGCTCGTCCGCCGCGGCGAACGCGTCCTGCGCCACCTCGTCGGCGCGCTGCTTGGCCTCCGCCAGCTCCAGGGCCACCCTGGCCTCGACGGCGGCGATCACGCCCTGAGCGCGCTGGCGCACGAGCCGGACGTGCTCACCGGCGTCGGCGTGGGCCGCCTTGCGGATCGAGTCGGCCTCGGTGGCGGCGCCGGCGAGGACCGACTCCACGGTGCGGGTGGCCCACTCGGTCTGCTCGGCCGCGTGGCGCAGCTTCTCCTCGCTCTCGGCGCGGGCGGCGGCGAGCGTCTCCTCCGCGGTCCGGCGCATGCGGTCGACCTCGGCGCCGGTCGTACGCCGCAGCTCCTCCACGTGCAGCCCCGCCTCGTCGCGCATCCGGGCGGCGTCGACCGACGCCGTCGCGCGGAGGGACTCGGCCTCGGCCGTCGCGGAATCGAGGTGCTGCTGGCCGGCGGTGCGGGCCTCGTCGACCAGCCGGGCGGCGGTCTCCTGGGCGAGGGCCACGGCCGACTCGGCCTCGGACCGGGCACCCGCCAGGAGCTCGGTCCGCTCCAGCGCCGCGGTGTCGCGCAGCTCCTGCGCCTCCGCACGCAGCGCGACCGCGTCGTCGTGGGCCTGGGCGCGGAGCTTGTCGCCCTCGATCCGGGCCGCTTCGACCTGCTCGTCGCGCGCCCCCGACGCGGAGCTCATCAGCAGCGAGGCCTGCTCGTTGGCGTCGAGGACGATCGTCGCGGCCTCCTCCGAGGCGCCGGCCAGCACCTGCTCGGCCTGCTTGCGCGCGCGCCCGGCCTCGGCCCGGTCACGCTCCGCCTCGACCTTCAGCAGGCGCGCTTCCTCCCGGAGCGCGGTGAGGTCGGAGGTGAGTCGCTCCGCCTCGAGGCGGGCCTCGCTGACCAGCTCATCGGCGACCTGCTGGGCCCGCGCGAGCAGGGCGGAGGTCGAGGACTCACCCGGGGTGGCGGAGGCGTCGACGTTCATTGCCACCTGCTCCTCTCGGCCGAGTCCGACGCCCCTCATCCTCTCAGGACACCCCTGAGGGTGACAAAGGGACCGCTGACTGGGCACTTCCTCGCGCTACGACGCAGCGACCGGGCACTTCCTCGCGGTCCAGCGCGAGGAAGTGCCCGGTCAGCGCTGTCCAGCGCGAGGAAGTGCCCGGTCGTCAGAAGAGCAGCGCGGTGCCCGGGTCCTGGAGCATCCCGGCCACGTCGGCGAGGAAGCGCGAGCCCTTCTCGCCGTCGATGTGCCGGTGGTCGAAGGAGAGGGCGAGCGTGGTGACGTCGCGGACGACGATCTCCCCCGTCTCCTCGTCGACCCAGGGCCGCTTGTTGATCGCGCCGAAGCACAGGATCGCGGACTCGCCGGGGTTGATGATCGGCGTGCCGGCGTCGACGCCGAAGACACCGACGTTGGTGATGGTGAACGTGCCGCCCGCCATCTCCGCCGGCTGCGTCCTGCCCTCGCGCGCGGTGGCCGTCAGCTCGCCCAGCGCCGCCGCCAGCTCGGTCATCGAGAGGGCGTCGGCGTCCTTGATGTTGGGGACCACCAGCCCGCGCGGCGTCGCGGCCGCGATGCCGAGGTTGACGTAGTGCTTGTAGACGACCTCCTGCGCGGCCTCGTCCCAGTAGGAGTTGATCTCCGGGGTGCGCTTCATGGCGAGGATGACCGCGCGCGCGAGGACGAGCAGCGGGCTGACCCGTGCGTCGCGGAGCTCGGGGCGCTTCTTGAGCCGCGCGACGAGCTGCATCGCGGCGGTGACGTCGACGGTGATCCACTCCGTCACGTGCGGGCTGGTGAAGGCCGACTGGCTCATCGCCGCGGCCATCATCTTGCGCACGCCCTTGATCGGCTCGCGGGTCTCGCGCTCGCCGCGAACGGCCGCTGGAGCGGCCGGGGCAGCCGTGGCAGCCGCAGGCGCGGTGCCGTTGGCCGCGGCCTGGACGTCGTCGCGGGTGATCGACCCCGACGGCCCGGAGCCGGTGAGCGTGGCCAGGTCGACGCCGAGGTCCTTGGCGAGCTTGCGCACCGGCGGCTTCGCCAGCGTGCGTACGACGCCCGGCTCCTGGGCCGCGGCCGGCACCAGCGCCTCGGCGGGAGCAGCCTGCGTCGCCCGCTGGTCGGTCGCGGGGACCGGGGACTCGTCGGCCGGCATGACCTCGTCGGACTGGGCGCCGCCGGGCGAGAACGCCCCCTGCACCTGCATCTGGGTCTGGCCGCCGGCGACCGTGCTCGGCGACGCCGAGCCACGGCGGGCCCGACGCATCGGGCCACGCTCGGCCTTGATCCGGCCGACGAGGGACGCGCCCTCCATGGAGCCGGAGGCGGCCGGGTTGGACAGGTCGATGTCGGCCGGGTCGACCTGCGCCTCGGCCGCACCCGCCTTCTCGGCCATGCCCAGATAGGGGTCGGACTCGGTCTGCTCGGTCGGCGTCGAGGTCGGCGCGGCCGGAGCGGGCGCCTCGCCCTCGGCCCCGATCGAGATGATCGGGGTGCCGACCGGGACGGTCTCGCCCTCGGGGACGAGGAGGCCGAGGACGGTGCCCTCGAACGGCGAAGGCAGCTCGACGAGCGACTTGGCGGTCTCGATCTCGACGATCACGTCGTTGATCT
>JAYSEC010000158.1:6705-8102 GCA_041914085.1 Nocardioides sp. | reverse complement strand
CGCAACCCGCTCGGCGTGCTGTGGACCAACCTCGACCTGGTCCGTGAGGAGGACCTGCCCGAGGCGGTGGCCGGTCCGCTCCAGGCGATGGACCGCGCGGCGCGGCGCATCGAGGACATGGTCGAGGACCTGATGGCCCTGGCCACGGCCAGCGACCCGACCCGCGCGACGGCGTTCGCCCCGGTCGACCTGTCCGCCTGCGTGCGCGAGAGCGTGGAGTTCCTCGCCCCGCTCGCCGCCGCCGGCGAGGTCGACGTCCGGCTCCGCGTCACCGACGGGCTGGTCGTGCGCGGCGAGGGCGCCGGCATCCAGCGGATGGTGGTCAACCTGGTCGCCAACGCGATCAAGTACACCCCCGCAGGCGGGAGCGTCACCCTCACGCTCGAGCCGGACGTGCTGGACGGGCGCGAGGGCGTGCGGCTGGTCTGCGCCGACACCGGCATCGGGATCGACGAGGACGAGCTGGCGCACGTCTTCACGCCGTTCTTCCGCTCCGCCGACCCGGAGGCGCGGCGCCGGCCGGGCACCGGCCTCGGCCTCGCGATCGTGGAGCGGGTGGCCCGGCACCACCACGGCGAGGTCGAGGCCTCCTCGGTGCTCGGCGAGGGCACCACGTTCGTCGTGCGGCTCCCGCTCGACCCGCCTGCCGACGTACGTTGACGGGGTGTCCGTCGACGGTCTGCTCGTCGCGCTGGTGCACCTGCTGCTGACGGTCAGCGCGGCGCCGGTGCCGCCCGTGCCTGCCGTGCCTCCTGTGCCTCCCGTGCCTGCCGGGGCCGCGGGCCGTGGTCGCGAGCGCCGATGGCACGCAGCCCGCACCGGCCACCGGCCGGGGCAGCATGCCCCCGCATTGGCTCGGCACGCGCGAGCTCCCCGAGGACCCGACGACCGGCTACGGGCGGGTGCGGCCGACCCCGCCTGCGCTGCGGCACCGGCGCTGGACGCTGCCCGACACGGTCGCGATGCTGCCGGGCACGGCGTACGCCAGCCGGGTGGTGTCGCCGGCCCCGCGCCACGTCGTGCGCCGCTCGACCTGGCGGCCCGGCTGCCCCGTCGCCGCCACCGACCTCGCGTGGGTGCGGCTGACCTTCTGGGGCTTCGACGCCCGGCGCCACACCGGGGAGCTGCTGGTCCACCGCGACGTGGCCCGCGACGTCGCCCGCGTCTTCGGGGTGCTCTACCGCGAGCGGTTCCCCCAGGAGCAGGTCGGCATCGTGCGGCGCTGGGACCCCGACGCGCCGGCCACCGGCGACGGCAACGGGACCGGTGCGTTCGTGTGCCGGGCCTCCACCGGGGCGTCGTACTTCTCGCAGCACGCCTACGGCCTCGCGATCGACGTGAACACCTTCCAGAACCCGTACGCCAAGGGGCGCGTGGTGCTGCCCGAGCTCGCCTCG
>JAYSEC010000158.1:3352-6605 GCA_041914085.1 Nocardioides sp. | reverse complement strand
GGACAGAGGATCGTCGCACCCGCGACCTGAGCTGGGGCGACGACGAGGCGCGCGACCTGATGCAGGCGCTCGCCCGTGATGCCGCGCGCCGCGCCGGCTTCGGCATCTGCGCCATCGAGGTCGTCCGACCCCAGGGCCTGCTCGAGTTCGTGGCGATCCACGGCGACGAGACGAGCGCCGAGGAACGACTCGGCACCGCGTCCCGGCTCGGCGACATGCTGCGCGCCTTCGCGGACGGCGAGACCCACGGCAGCTTCGTGTGGATCCCGGAGGAGAGGTTCTCCCCGCCCGCGCTCGAGCAGCTCGAGGGGTACGTCGTCGTCCCCGACGTCCCCGAGACCGCCGATCCCGGCGCGTGGCACGCCCTGGACATGCTGGCGGCGCAGATCACCGACGAGCGCGGCGACCTGCGCGCCCTGCTCTACCTCGACGTCCCCGACGACCTCCGCCGCCCTGACGCGACCCGACTGCAGCAGCTCGACGACGAGCTCTCGATGACGCGGCGCTCGATCGTCGCCGTCGTCGAGCGCGAGGAGTACGTCGAGCACATGCGGGTGATCCGGGTGACCCGACGGCTGGCCCGCTCCGACGCGGCGCGCCACGACGTCGCGCACCTGCTGCGCGAGGCGCGCAGCACCCTGCTCGGCGCGCTGTCGGTCGACGAGCTGGAGATCCACGTCTTCGGCGACGACCCGGCCGACCACCCCGACGCGGACGCCCCGGACAACCTCGGGCTGGGCATGGCGCCGGAGGTCCGGACGGCGCTGGACCAGGCGGCCGCCCGCGCGTGGGACCGGCAGCGGGTGCTGGTCATCGAGCCGGAGGCCGTGTGGGGCGACGCCGAGCTCGCGGCGGCGTACGCCGACTGGTTCGCGGTCGCGCTCGCCAAGGCCGACCTCGAGACGGTCGTCGTCGCGCCGGTCGGCGTCGACGACGACGTCCTCGGGATGATGCTCTTCGCCCGCCGGACCGGGTCGCGGCGCTGGACCGACGGTGAGGGCGTCGCCGCGCTCGAGCTCGGCCACGACCTCGGGCGCGCCATCGCGAACGCGCACGCCACCCAGCGCGAGCGGCAGCTGCTCGGCGAGCTGCGGCAGCTGGAGGAGGCGCGCCACAAGTTCCTGCAGGTGCTCACCCACGAGATCAACAACCCGATGACGGTGATCGCCGCCAACGCCGAGCTGCTCGCGACCAACGACGAGGTCGACGAGCGCGACCGCCGACGGGCGGAGGCGATCCTGCGGGGCGCCGACCGCCTCGCCGGCCTCCTCGAGGGCCTCTCGCTGCTGTCGCGGATCAGCGACCCGCAGCACGCCCTGACCACGAAGCGGGTGGACCTCGTCCCGGTGGTCACGGGCACCGTCGCCTCGATGGCCGCGGTCGCCGAGCGGGCGGGCGTGAGGCTCCACCTCGCCGGCGAGCTGGTCGACGCCGGGGAGGCCTGGGTGCTGGGCGACCCGCGCGAGATCGCCGGAGCGGTGACCAACCTGGTCGACAACGCGGTGAAGTACTCCGACGCCGGCGACCAGGTCTGGCTCAGCGTGGCGCGCTCGGCCGACGGTGGTGTCACCTTCACCTGCCGCGACGAGGGCATCGGCATCTCGGAGGAGGACCAGGCCGAGCTGTTCTCGCCGCTGTTCCGCTCGACCAACGAGGACGCCCTGCGCCGGCCCGGCACGGGGCTCGGCCTGGGCATCGTCCGGGAGATCATGCAGCGGCACGGCGGCACGGTCGAGCTGGACTCCCGGCTCGGCGCCGGCACCCGCGTACGCCTCGACTTCCCGCCGCTGCCGCCCGACTGACGCCTGACCGACCGCTGACCGACGGTCGTCCTACGGGCGGAAGACGTCCTTGCGGGCCGGCACGTCGACGCGGACCTCGCGGTTGAACTCCGACAGCGTGAGCGCGCCCCCGTCGCTGAAGACCGCGGACTCCACGCGGACGACGTAGTGCGGGGCGTCGCTGAGCACCCAGACCACCTCGCCCGTGTCCGCGCTGAGCCGCACGGCGCGCTCGCCGTCGAGCGACTCCTCCGCCTCGACGACCACGTCGCTGGCGTCGTCACGGTCCTGTCCGGCCCGTCGTCCCGGCTGCTTGTCGCCCGGCCCGTCGCCGTCGCCGCGCTCGGCCAGGCGGACCACCCGGAACGACGCGAGGTACTCGTCCAGCTCGCACATGGCGAGGATCTGCCGGTCGTTCGCCGGCACCCACGAGGTGCTCAGCCGGGTGAGGGCCGCCGCCGGCAGCGCGGTGTCGGAGACGCTGGCGTAGAGGCCCTCGTCGCCCTTGATCCACGCGCGGTCCCCGACCCGCCGGACCGCGATGTGGCTGCCTCCGGTGCGCAGGGTGCCGGTGCAGCGTCCGCGCGGGCCCATGCTCAGGTCGACCAGGATCTGGGTGCCCTTGGCGACGACCTGACCGGTCAGGCGCATGCTGGTGACGTCGCTCATCGCCTCCGCGGCGGCGGAGGCGATGGCCTTGCCGTCCTCCTTGGCGAAGTCGCTCATCCGGAAGCTCTCCCACGCGCCGCACCCGCTGAGCAGCGTCGTGAGGGCCACGAGTGCCGCGGCGGTGCGGGTCGTACGCATGACGAGGTTCCTCCCTGTGGTCGGCCCCGTCGATCCCACCACTGATGCGCGCGCCGCGCGGGCGAACGGGCGAACTGGCAGCCGCCTCCCGGCGGCTCCCGTGGGGGGCGAGTGGTCCGAACGGGCCATGCGAGTGGCCCGTCGTGACCACGCGGGACCCGGCACCGGGGCCAGTTCGGTGCGATCGGCGCCCGATCGCTCAGGTGTCCGGTCCCCGAGCCGATCGGGGATCCATCAGGACGCGAAGAGACGGAGACGCGCGTGGATGCCATGGACGGCTTGGACGAGATCATCGGTGAGTTCCTGGTCGAGAGTCACGAGAACCTCGACCAGCTCGACAGCGACCTCGTCGCACTGGAGCAGGACCCCGGGTCCACGGCGCTGCTGGCCAGCGTCTTCCGCACGATCCACACCATCAAGGGCACGAGCGGCTTCCTCGCCTTCTCGGTCCTGGAGTCGGTCACCCACGTCGGCGAGAGCCTCCTGGCCCGCCTGCGCGACGGCGACCTGACCCTGACGCCCGAGCTCACCAGCCTCCTGCTGGAGGTCGTCGACGCGGTCCGCGCGCTGCTGACCGACATCGAGGCCACCGGCGCCGAGGGCGACCGCTCGTACGACGACCTCGTCGCCCGGCTCACCGCCGCGCTCGAGGGCGAGCAGCCGGC
>JAYSEC010000158.1:0-3252 GCA_041914085.1 Nocardioides sp. | reverse complement strand
GAGGACGACCTCGCCCCGGCCCTCGAGGTCGTGACCGAGGAGGTCGCCGCGGCTCCTGTCGTCGCGCTGGCCGTGGCCCCGCCGGAGCCGGCGGGTGCGCCCGCCGCCGAGGAGCGGGCCGACGTCGCCGAGCCGACCGAGGCACGCCGCTCGGTGGCCGACAGCACCATCCGCGTGGACGTCACGCTGCTCGACTCGCTGATGAACCTGGTCGGCGAGCTGGTGCTGACCCGCAACCAGATGCTGCAGAACGCCGCGGCGCGCGAGGACGTCGACCTGGCCCGCACCACCCACCGGCTCAACCTCGTCGCGGGCGAGCTGCAGGAGGGCGTCATGCGCACGCGCCTGCAGCAGATCGACACCCTGTGGAGCAAGCTGCCGCGCGTCGTGCGTGACCTGTCCATGCAGCTCGGCAAGAACGTGCAGCTGGAGATGGTGGGCCGCGAGACCGAGCTCGACAAGACCATCCTCGAGGCGGTGCGCGACCCGCTGACGCACCTCGTGCGCAACAGCATCGACCACGGCATCGAGTCGGCGGCCGACCGCGTCGCCGCCGGCAAGCCCGCCGAGGGCACGCTCACGCTGCGCGCGTTCCACGAGGGTGGCCAGGTCACCATCGAGATCACCGACGACGGCGCGGGCATCCACCCGGCCCGCCTCCGCGACAAGGTGGTCTCCAAGGGGCTGATGACCCGCGACGCCGCGGACCGCCTCACCGACCACGAGGCCACCGCGCTCATCTTCATGCCGGGCTTCTCGACCGCCTCGGCCCTGACCAACGTCTCCGGGCGCGGCGTCGGGATGGACGTGGTCAAGACCAACATCGAGCGCATCGGCGGGTCCATCGACCTGTCCAGCGACCCGGGCCGCGGCACCACCGTCCGCATCCGGATCCCGCTGACCCTCGCGATCATCCCCGCGCTGGTCGTGACCGCCGCGCAGAACCGCTTCGCCATCCCGCAGGTCAACCTGCTGGAGCTGGTGCGGCTCGACGCCGCCCAGGCGGCCGCCGCCATCGAGAACGTGCACGGCGCCCCGGTCTACCGGCTGCGCGGGCGGCTGCTGCCGCTCGTCGACCTGCGCGAGCAGCTCGACCTCGACGCCGTGGAGCGCGAGACGACGTACGTCGTGGTGCTGCAGGCCGACAACCAGCAGTACGGCCTGGTGGTCGACGACATCCTCGACACCGAGGAGATCGTGGTGAAGCCGCTGGGCAACCAGCTGCGCCACCTGCCCCTCTACGCCGGGGCCACGATCATGGGCGACGGCGCCGTGGCGCTCATCCTCGACGCGACGGCGATCGCCCGGAAGGTCGGCATGGCGCTGGAGTCCGAGCTCAACGCGGGCGCCGACCTCGGTGCCGCGGATCGCAGCGACGTCGCGTCGGTGCTGGTCGTCGAGCTCGGCGGCGGGCGCAGGGCCGGCATCCCGGTCTCCGCGGTGGACCGGCTCGAGGAGATCGGGCTCGACCTCGTCGAGCGGGCCGGGCACCACGAGGTCGTCCAGTACCGCGAGCAGATCCTGCCGCTGGTGCGGCTCGACCACGTCCTGCACGGCGACGCCGGCCACGGCGCCGACGCCCCGCTCCAGGTCGTCGTGTGCCGCAAGGGCGAGCAGCGCGCCGGGGTGGTCGTCGCCGGCATCCTCGACATCGTCGAGACCACCCTGTCCATCCGCACCGCGCTCGACTCCAGCGGAGGTGACGGCTCCGCGGTCATCGCGGGCCACGTCACCGAGCTCGTCGACATCGACCAGGTCTTCGCGGGCCTGCCCGGCCACGACCGGCTCGCCCGGACCGCCTGAGGAGCACCACCATGTCCCAGTACTGCACCTTCGCCCTCGACGGGCACCTCTTCGGCGTCCCGGTCGCCTCCGTCCAGGAGGTGCTGCGCGCCCAGGCCCTGACCAGCGTCCCGCTGGCGCCCCGTGAGGTCGCCGGGCTGCTCAACCTGCGTGGGCAGATCGTCACCTCGCTCGAGCTGCGGGCCCGCATGGGCCTGCCGCCGCGACCCGCCGACGCCCCGTCGGTGAACGTGGTGGTCAAGACGGCCGACGGGAACGCCGTCAGCCTCGTCGTCGACGAGATCGGCGACGTCATCGAGCCGCCGCGCGAGGCCTTCGAGGCACCGCCGGAGACCGTCCCGGCCTCCGTCCGCGCGCTCGTCAGCCGCGTCTGCAAGCTCGACCGCCAGCTGATGCTGCTCCTCGACACCGAGCGGGCAGCACAGGTGCTCGAGCCCGTCTGACCCGCCAGGGCCGGACCCCAGTCCGCCACCCACCCCTCTTCGCGAGACCCGTTCGGGCGGACTCGCGTGCCATCCACCCACAGCACACACCCGCCCGGAGGACCCATGACCACCCTCGCTCCACCCCCGCCCGACTACGCGCAGCCTGCCGTCGCGCCGCAGGTGCCCACCGGCGCCCCGGCCCCGGCCCCGACACCCGTCCGGACCCGCAAGCCACTGTCGCGGGTGCTCGCCAACCTCGGCACCGGACGCAAGCTGCTGGTCCTCGCGGTCGCCTGCCTGCTGCCCACCGTGGTGCTGACGTTCACCGTCCTCCACGGCCTCTCGACGCTGAGCGACCAGAAGGAGGAGGTCGACACGCTCCAGCGCACGTCGGCGAAGCTCTACCACCTCGACAACCGCAACAGCGAGATCAAGGCCGACGGCTTCCGCGCGCTGATCGGGGCCGACGCCGAGGCGGTCGTGACCGACACCGCCGACGACATCGCCAGCGCCGAGGAGATCTACGACGAGGTCCTCGCCTACGACCTCCCGGAGGAGATCCTCGAGGACATCGCCACCAGCCGGGTCTACGCGCAGGCCTTCTACACCTATGTCAGTGCCTTCGTGGAGAACCCGAACGCCGCCGGGCGCACCGACGCCCAGGGCGAGGTCGACCTCGTCGACCAGAACCACGACGTCGACGGCCGGCTGGAGAAGCTCCGCGAGACGATCGACGAGGCCATCGTCGAGGCCGACGCCGAGTACGAGGCCACCGAGGCCGCCCAGCGCACCACGCTCTTCATCGTCCTCGCGGTCGCGCTGGCCGTCGCGACGCTGCTGTCCATCGTGATCACCCGCCTCATCACCCGCCCGCTGCGCCGCGCGGTCGACGCCCTGGACAAGGTGGCCGAGGGTCACCTCGACGAGCGGCTCGACGTCTCCTCCACCGACGAGGTGGGCCAGATGGGTCAGGCGCTGAACAACGCGCTCGAGCGGCTCGGCGACGCCATGGGCCAGATGGACC
>JAYSEC010000157.1:4589-8182 GCA_041914085.1 Nocardioides sp. | reverse complement strand
GGTTTGTCCAGACGACTCGCCGGAGGCGAATGACATCGTTGTCGTTCGTCGCCTAGACTGGCGGCAGTCCGCCCGGATCGGGTGGACGTGGGGTCGACGAGGAGAGTCACATGGACGCAGCGAAGCACATCGCCGCCGAGCAGGAGCCTGCTGCCGGCCTGAGCCAGCGCGACCGCGAGATCCTCGAGTTCGAGCGCCACTGGTGGAAGTACGCCGGCGCCAAGGAGCAGGCCGTGCGCGAGAAGTTCGACATGTCCTCCACCCGCTACTACCAGGTCCTCAACGCCCTCATCGACCGTCCCGAGGCCCTCGAGGCCGACCCGCTGCTGGTGCGCCGCCTGCGCCGCCTGCGCGCCTCGCGCCAGCGCCAGCGCTCGGCGCGCCGCCTCGGATTCGAGATCTGACCACCACCTCACGGATCGGCTTCCTTCCCCATGGCCTCCTTCCCCAGCCCTGGCCGCCCCTCGCTCCGTCGTCGTGACGAGCGGGGCGTCGCCTTCCCGTCCCCCCTCGTGATGCTGTCGGTGATCGCCGTCGCGATGGCCTCGATCACCTTCTTCGCCACGCGCGACGAGGCGCCCACCGAGCGACGTGTCGACACCGCCACGATCGCCAGCGCCGACCAGTCGCCGACCGCCGAGCCGACGCCCAGCGCCACCCCGAAGCCGAAGCCCGAGCCGCGCGTCAAGCGCGCGGAGGTCTACGTCGAGGTCTTCAACAACTCCGGCATCAAGGGCCTCGCCGCCGGCACCGCTGCGAAGGCCACCCAGGTCGGGTGGGCCGTCGTGGGCGAGGACAACTGGTACGGCGTCATCCCGACCACCACGGTCTACTTCCCGCCGCGGCTCAAGGCCGCCGGCAAGCAGCTGGCGCTCGACCTCGGCATCAAGCGCACGGCGCCCGCCGTCGGCGTGATGAAGCGCGACCGCCTGACGGTGATCCTCACCGCCGACGCGCCGCGCTGACGCTGCGCTCCACCCGGGACGGTGCGGCAGCCGCCGCCGTCGCGTGGTTGGCTGCTCCCATGGAGTTCACCTCCGCGGCGGCGCGTGAGCACTACGACGCCGTCCGCGACGTCCTCGACGGTGTCGTGGTCGGGCTCGACTTCGACGGCACCCTCTCGCCCGTGGTCGACGACCCCGAGGCCGCCCGCCTGCACCCCGCCGCGCCCGGCGCGCTGCTCGAGCTGGCCGAGGTCGTGCGGGCGGTGGCCGTCATCACCGGGAGGCCGGCCCGGCAGGCGATCGCGATGGGCGATCTCGACGCCCTCGGCAACGCCATGCTCGACCGGGGCGCCGAGCTGTTCGTCTTCGGCCAGTACGGCAACGAGCGCTGGTCCTCGACCGCACAGCGGATCCTCTCCCCGCGCCCTCCTGCCGGCCTGGCGAGCTTCGAGCGCGAGCTGCCCGGCGTGCTGCGCCGGGCCGACGCGGCCGACGCCTACATCGAGGAGAAGGGCCTGGCGGTGGCCGTGCACACCCGCCGCATGGACGACCCCGCGGGCGCCTTCGAGCGGATCGTGGGTCCCCTCCGCGCGCTCGCCGAGCGCCACCACCTCACCATCGAGCCGGGCCGCAACGTGGTCGAGGTGCGCTCGGGCGAGATGCACAAGGGGCAGGCCGTGCGGACCTTCGTCGAGGAGCAGCAGGCCAAGGGCGTGGTCTTCGGCGGCGACGACCTCGGAGACATCGAGGCCTTCGAGGCCGTCCGCGACCTCCGCGAGCAGGGGCTCCCGGGCCTGGTGATCTGCTCCGCGTCGACCGAGCAGCCCGACCTCGTGGAGCTCGCCGACGTCGTCGTCGACGGCCCCGCGGGCGTGGTCGACGTGCTCGGCCGGCTCACGCAGAAGCGCTGACCCCCCATCCACATCGTGGAATCGGTGTGCGCATCGTGAGACGCGCGCCTAGGCTGGTCCTGCTCATCACGAGGGACTGAGGGAACGGCCCGTTGAAGTCCCGGCAACCACCCATGGACCTCCTGTCCGGACATCTCCGGCAGTCATGGGAGCAGGTGCCAAATCCGGCCCACGCGAGAGTCGCGGGGACAGATGAGAAGGAGGACTTCATGAGCACCCTGCTGGACGAGAGCACCACCGCCGCACCGGGGAAGGGGCTCCGCGACGGCGCCTTCGGCAACGCCCGGGCGCTCGCCTGCCGCGAGTGCGGGCACGAGGTCGCGCTGGGGCCGTCGTACGCCTGTCCGGAGTGCTTCGGGCCGCTCGAGGTGGCCTACGACTTCCCGGCCGTGACGCGCGAGGAGATCGCCGCCGGGCCCCGCAACATCTGGCGCTACAAGGCGCTGCTGCCGGTGCCGAGCGACATCGAGCAGAGCCCGAACACCGAGCCCGGCTTCACCCGGCTGCTCGAGGCCCGCAACCTCGCCCGCGAGCTCGGCCTGGAGAAGCTGTGGGTGAAGGACGACTCCACCAACCCCACCAACTCCTTCAAGGACCGCGTGGTCGCCTGCGCCCTGAGCGCGGCCCGCGAGCTCGACGCGAAGGTGTTCGCCTGCCCCTCCACCGGCAACCTCGCCAACGCCGTCGCCGCGGCGGGCGCCCGGGCCGGCATCACGACGGTGGTCTTCATCCCGAGCAACCTCGAGAAGCCCAAGCAGGTCAACTCGGCCGTCTACACCGACCGCCTCGTCGCCGTCGACGGCAACTACGACGACGTCAACAAGCTCGCCTCCGAGATCGCCGGCGAGGAGGAGGGCTGGGCGTTCGTCAACGTCAACGTGCGCCCCTTCTACGCCGAGGGCTCCAAGACGCTGGGCTACGAGATCGCCGAGCAGCTCGGCTGGCGGCTGCCCGACCAGATCGTGATCCCCGTCGCGTCCGGCTCCCAGCTGACCAAGGTCGACAAGGCCTTCCAGGAGCTCATCGCCCTCGGCCTCGTCGAGGACAAGCCCTACAAGGTCTTCGGCGCCCAGGCCACGGGCTGCTCGCCGGTCTCGGTCGCCTACAAGTCCGGCACCGACGCGATCCGCCCGGTGAAGCCCGACACGATCGCCAAGAGCCTGGCCATCGGCAACCCGGCCGACGGCATCTACGTCCTCGACATCTGTCGCCGCTCCGGCGGCGCGGTGGAGGACATCAGCGACGACGAGGTCCGCGAGGGCATCCTCCTGCTCGCCCGCACCGAGGGGATCTTCACCGAGACCGCCGGCGGCACCACGGTCGGCGTGCTGAAGAAGCTCGTCGAGACCGGCCAGCTCGACACCTCTCTCGAGACCGTCGTGATCAACACCGGCATGGGCCTCAAGACCCTCGACGCCGTCGCCGACCAGGTCGGTCCCGCCGCCACCATCGCCCCGTCCTACGACGCCTTCGTGGCGTCGGGCATCCTCTGAGGAGAGAATCGACAGATGAGCGTCTCGGTCCGCATCCCGACCATCCTGCGCACCTACACCGGAGGCGAGTCGGAGGTGTCCGCCGAGGGCGACACCCTCGCCGCCGTGCTCGACGACCTCGATGCGCACTACTCCGGCATCAAGGGGCGCATCCTCGACGAGGCCGGGGCGCTGCGGCGCTTCGTCAACGTCTACGTCGGCAACGACGACGTGCGCTTCCTCGACGAGCTGGCCACGCCGACCCC
>JAYSEC010000157.1:2387-4489 GCA_041914085.1 Nocardioides sp. | reverse complement strand
TCACGGCGCGCGTACGTCGACCACCGCGGCGTTGCCGCGTCCGTCGATCCTGACCTCCGCGACGGCACCGTCACGCAGCAGGTCCTCGGCGGCGGCCGCCTCGTCCTGCGGGAGGAACCAGCTCTCGATCCCGCACCGGATCTGCCAGGAGCGGTCGTCGCAGGCGAGGTAGGGGCCGTCCGCGGGCCGCTCGCGGACCCAGTCCTCGGCCACCCAGACGCCCTCGCGCTCGACGAGGGTGACGTAGACGGCGCCCTCCTCACCGTCGTCGAGCGAGCCGAGGCCGGGGTCGCCGAACGACTGCGAGGAGTCGTGCCGCAGGTCGGGGTAGTCGAGCGCGACGTAGGCGCCCCGGAACGGGTCGACGGGGTCGAGCATCGACACCCGCACCAGGTAGGTGTCGCCGGTGGTCCGGGCGGAGAGCTGGGGCGCGACGGCGACGCCGACGAGCAGCAACTGGGTGAGCGCCACGGCGGCCGTGGTGACGGTGCGGTTCATCGGGGGGCTCCTGTCGTGCCGCTGTCGGTGCCGGGGTCGGTGTCGAGCACCTGGGCCAGGCCCCGGCGGGCCCGGTCGAAGAGGAAGCCGGTGCCGAGGAAGACCGTGCCGAGCACGACGAAGAGCCAGGCGCCGGTCACGATCGGGGCGAACACGGCGAAGCTCTGGAAGGTCGTGAAGACCACCAGGCCGGCCATCGCCATCCAGGTGAGGGGCTGGTGCTCGCGGACCGTCCCGAGGGCGACGAGCCCGACGGCCAGGACGACGTACGCCGCGACGGACACGGCGGCGTGTGCCCAGTCCGCAGCGTCGACGGACGTCGTGTCGGTGCCGGTCTGCCAGCTGGCCAGGCCGAAGGCGACGCCGAGGACCAGGACGGCCCCGGCCGGCTCGAGGAGCCGGCGTCCGGGACGGACCACCAGAGCGGCCACGAGGGCAGCTCCGGCGGCGGCGAGGGCCAGCGTGAGCCAGAGGCCCCAGTCCACCTCGTCGGAGCCGACGTCGGGGATCGCCGCGACGAAGAGCGCGAGCAGCGCCATGCCGCCGGCCACCGTGCGCCAGGTCCACGCGAACGACGGGAGCCGCCCGTCGTGCACGAGGGCGAGGCTCGACGCGAGGACCGCGGCGGCCCCCAGGAGCAGGACGACCGCCACGCCGCTGGGCTCGTCCCACAGCGGCTGGCTGAACCACCAGCCGACGCCGGTGGCGATCCCGACCAGGAACGGCAGGTAGGCGCGGGTCGCGTAGGCGTGCACGAGGGCGGCGGCGGACCAGAGGCCGACGAGGCGCGGCTCGAAGGCCGGCACCTGGAGGGACTGGGCGGCCTGGAAGACGACGGCGCCGATCGCGAGGGCCGCGAGGAGGCGGATCGCGCCGACGACTGGGGCCGAGGCCTTGCGGGCCGCGAGCACCTCGCCGCCGACGAGCAGGGCGAGCCAGATGAGGGCGACGGCCACGAAGCGCGCGACGGGGGAGAGCTGGTCGAGGTTCGCGGCGACCAGCCAGATCAGTCCGATGCCGACGAATCCGCCCCCGAGCGAGAGCAGCACCCGGCCGACGCTGATCCTGGCGTGGTCGGCCGTCGGGCGGTAGCGGACGGCGATGCGTTCGGCCTGGTCGTCGGTGATGAGGCCGTCGGAGGTCCAGTCGGCGAGCTCGGTGCGCAGCCAGGCCAGCTGGCGTGGCGCGACGGCACGGGGAGTGACAGCAGGAGCGTCCATACGTCCAGCGTGGCGCGATCGGCGGGCGCTGTCCTGAGTACGTGGACCCAGCTGGAGCGTGACGTTGGGCCCGTCTTCGCGCCCGGTTGCACGCACGTTCAGGTCGGCGTGGTTGAAGGGGTGCGTGCCCAGCAACCACCACCTGACCCGCGCCGGTGTGGCGCTCGCGGTGCTCGGCGGCCTCGCGGGAGGGACGGCGTTTGGCGCCCGCGAGCTGCTCGTGCGCCAGGCGGCGCAGGCGAGGCGCGCCATCGGCAAGCCGCTCGGGGAGGCGGCGCCCGTCGCCGACCGGCACTACAAGAAGAAGCTGGGCCGGCCCGTCGACCTGCTGGTGCTGGGGGACTCCATCGCCGCGGGACTCGGCGCGGAGCGGCCCGAGCACAC
>JAYSEC010000157.1:0-2287 GCA_041914085.1 Nocardioides sp. | reverse complement strand
GCGCTGCGGCCGGTGCCGCAACCGCTGCGGGCGCTGGGGTCACGAGCGTCGCGACAGCTGGCCGACGCGCAGCGTGCGGTCGCGCTCGAGCGTGGTGCGCGCGTGGTCTCGCTGGCGCACGTCGTCGGACCCTTCTTCATCACCAACCCGGACGAGATGTTCAGCCTGGACCGGTTCCACCCCAGCGCGCACGGCTACAAGCGGACCGCCAAGGCGATGCTCCCGTCGGTGCTGGCCGCGCTGGGTGTCGTGGAGGAAGTGCCGTTCGGGCACCACGCACCCGAGGTGGACGGCGCAGGCTAGGGTTCGACACGTGCGCACCACTGCTCGACGAGCCGGCGAGGTCGTCAAGAAGGCGGCCAAGAAGGCCGGCCGCATGCAGGCGTCCCCGCCGCAGCCGCCGAACGAGCCCACCCCGGAGCAGAAGAGGGCCGAGCGCCGACGCCGCCTGCTGGCCAGCAACCTGACCGAGCTCGCCATCGAGTTCCGCACCGACAAGTGGGGCGTCCACAAGTACACCCCCCACTACGAGCGACACCTCCAGCACCTGCGCACGGAGTCGTTCACGCTGCTCGAGCTGGGCATCGGCGGCTACAAGAAGCGCCGCAAGAGCGGCGCCTCGATGAAGATGTGGCGCTGGTTCTTCCCGAAGGCGCGGATCGTCGGCCTCGACATCGAGGACAAGTCCTGGCTCACCCGCGGCCACATCCACGCCTACCTCGGTGACCAGACCGACCCGGAGGTCCTCCACCGCATCATCGAGGAGCAGGGCGCGCCGCTGGTCGTCATCGACGACGGCAGCCACATCCCCGAGCACGTGCGCGAGTCGTTCCGGATCCTCTTCCCGCTGATGCCCGACGGCGGCATCTACTGCATCGAGGACACCCAGACCTCCTACTGGCCCGCCTGGGGCGGCCAGCTCGACCCGCGTGCGCCCGGCACGTCGATGGACCTCGTGAAGGACCTCGTCGACGGGCTCAACCACGAGGAGTTCCTCATCGACGGCTACGAGCCGACCTACACCGACCAGTGGGTCCGGGCGGTGCACTGCTACCACAACCTCGTGATCATCGAGAAGGGCGACAACCGCGAGGGCACCAACAAGGAGCAGGCCTCCGGCCACTTCTACGGCTCCTCCGAGCCGCCCGCCGACCCGGCATGAGCGTCCTCCTCGCCACCAGCGCCGACCTGCCCGAGGGAGAGCCGGGTGCCGCGGCGCTCGACGCCGAGCTCGCCTCTCGCGGCATCGACGCCTCCTGGGCGCGCTGGGACGACCCGGCCGTCGACTGGGCGGGCGCCGACCTGGTCGCGGTGCGGTCGACCTGGGACTACGTCCACCGCCACGCCGAGTTCCTCGACTGGGCGCGGTCGCTCGACCAGGCCCGCCTGCTCAACGGCGCCGACGTCTTCCAGTGGAACCACGACAAGCGCTACCTGCTCGACCTCGACGCGCTGCCCACGGTGCCGACCGCGTGGGTCACCAGCGCCACCCAGCTCGTCGCCGCCGTCGACGGCCTCGGCACCGCGGTGGTCAAGCCCGCCGTCGGTGCGGGCGGCGAGGGCCTGGTGATCCTCGAGGCCGGCCTCGACGAGGACCAGGCCGCGACGCACGTCGAGCGCGGCGCGGTCGTCGTACAGCCCCTCGTGGAGTCCGTCCACACGGTCGGCGAGGTGTCGGTCCACGTCCTCGACGGGCGGATCACCCAGCGCTTCGACAAGCGGCCCGGCCCCGGCGACGTGCGCGTCAACGAGGAGCACGGCGGGAGCGTGCGGGCCGTCCCGACCGGCGACGTCGCCGAGCTGGTGATGCGCGCGCACGCTGCGATGGGCGAGCGCTTCGGGCGCCCGATGGACTACCTCCGCGTCGACCTCCTGTGGTGGGAGGACCGCTGGGTGGTCAGCGAGCTCGAGCTCATCGAGCCCGGTCTCTACCTCGACGTCTCGCCGGCGAACGCCGCTCCGTTCGCCGACCTGGTCCAGTCCAGGACCGCCGGCTCACGCCGATCGGCCTAGTCCCCACATGGTCATTTCGGGCTATTAAGTCCGTCCGCGGGGCTGAGGCATCCTTGGTCCGCTGTCACTAGCGTGCGTCAACGTCGGGACCGACGTGCTCTCACGGACGCACACTGGATCCCGCTCGGGCGTGGGTCGTCCGGGGAGGGTCAACGAGGGAGCAGTCCATGAGCAGATTCCGCAGGCGACGTGGCGAGCGGGGCGCATCCGCCGTCGAGTTCGCGCTGGTGGTGCCGCTCCTGCTCACCTTCCTCCTCGGGACCGTCGAGCTCGG
>JAYSEC010000156.1:0-8316 GCA_041914085.1 Nocardioides sp. | reverse complement strand
GACCGCCGCCTCGACCTCGCCGAGCGGCGGGGTGCCGGGCGGGCGTGAGCCGCGGACGTGGATACGATGGTCCCGTGAGCGACTCCACCAAGCCGTTGAAGGTGCTGGTCTACAGCGACGACGTCACCACCCGTCAGCAGGTCATCCTCGCTCTGGGCCGGCGGCCCCACCCCGACCTCCCCGAGCTGGAGTACGTCGAGGTGGCGACGGAGCCCGTCGTCCTGCAGAACATGGACTCCGGCGAGATCTCCCTCGCGATCCTCGACGGCGAGGCCGTCCCCGCCGGCGGCATGGGCATCGCCAAGCAGCTCAAGGACGAGATCTACCAGTGCCCGCCCGTGCTGGTGCTGACGGGCCGGCCGCAGGACGCCTGGCTGGCCACGTGGTCGCGCGCGGAGGCCGCGGTCCCGCATCCGATCGACCCGATCCAGCTGGCCGAGGCCGTCATCGGCCTGCTGCGCAGCAACGTCCCGGCCACGTCCTGAGCCGGCCCGGGCGGCTCCCGGCGCGGCCACTAGCCTGAGGCCATGTCCCACACGTGGCCCGATGTCCTCTCCACGCTGGTCGCCGGTGACGACCTGACCACCGAGCAGGCGCGATGGGCCATGGACGAGGTGTTCGCCGGCGCGGCGACCCCCGTCCAGCTCGCCGGGCTGGTGGTGGCGCTGCGCGCCAAGGGCGAGACCGTCGACGAGGTCTCCGGCATCGCCGCAGCCATGCTCGCCGCAGCGAACCCGATCTCGGTCCCCGGCCGGCTGCTCGACGTCGTCGGCACGGGTGGCGACCGGTCGATGTCGGTCAACATCTCGACGATGGCGGCGATCGTCGCCGCCGGCGCCGGGGCCCGGGTGGTCAAGCACGGCAACCGCTCGGCCTCCTCCAAGTCCGGCTCGGCCGACGTGCTGGAGGCCCTCGGCATCCGCCTCGACCTCAGCCCGGCACGCGTCGCCGAGGTGGCCGAGGAGGCCGGCATCACGTTCTGCTTCTCCGCCGCCTTCCACCCCGCGATGCGGCACGCCGCCGTGCCGCGGCGCGAGCTGGGCATCGCCACGACCTTCAACATCCTCGGCCCGCTCACCAACCCTGCCCGGCCACAGGCGCAGGCCATCGGCTGCGCCGACCCCCGGATGGCGCCGGTGATGGCCGGCGTCCTGGCCCAGCGCGGCGTCGACGCGTGGGTCTTCCGCGGCGACGACGGGCTCGACGAGCTGACGACCACCACCACCTCCACGGTGTGGCGGGTGCGTGACGGGGGCGTCACGCAGACGGTGGTCGACCCGGGGTCGCTGGGTCTCGCCGCCGCGACCACCGAGGACCTGCGCGGCGGCGACGCCGCGCACAACGCCGACGTCGTACGCCGCGTGCTGGCGGGGGAGCGCGGCCCGGTGCGCGACGCGGTGCTGCTCAACGCCGGCGCCGCCCTCGCGGTCCACGGCACGCCGGAGCAGGACGTGGAGCCGGCGCTGGCCGCCGGGGTCACGCGGGCGGCCGAGGCCGTCGACTCGGGGGCCGCGGCCGAGGCGTTGCAGCGCTGGGTGACCGCGTCGGCCCGAGGCTGACCGTCAGGACGCAGGCGGCGTCAGCAGCACGAAGTCGTCGTCGCCCTCGACCTCGGTCCAGCCGAGCAGCTCGGTGAGGCCGTACCCCAGCCGAGAGTCGGGGTCGACCATTGCGTAGTCGACGTCCAGGTCCGCCACCTCGCGGTCCCACGTCGGGGCGAGCGTGGCGATGCCGATGTTGCGCTCGAGCTCGTCGACGGTGAACACGTCGACGTAGCCGTGCATCACCAGCGCCAGCTGGGGGTGCCGCCACAGCGCCCAGTGGCCGAGCTCCCAGTCGTTGAGGACCTTCGTCCCCGCAGGCATCGCGTCGAGCCGCTCGTCCACCCACGGGGCGACGGGGGACCGGTCACCGCGCTCGGCGGCGACGAAGCCCAGCGCGACGGTGGCCGCCAGGCCGATGGCCCCCACGGCCGCGACCTCGCGGCGACCCATCCGGCCGACGTGCGGCACGAGGCGCTGCAGCGCCATGGCCAGCAGGGGGGTGAGGATGATCGCGGCCACGATCGTGGTCCGCACGGAGTACAGGCCCCAGGCCATGCCGAGGCCGAGCAGCATCACCGTCGGCCAGTCGAGGGCCTCGCCCCGCAGCGCCGAGACGAGCACGACGGCCACCATGACCGCCATGACGATGGTGTTGGGGGAGGTGAAGTCGGGCGGACCCCACTCGGTGAGCTGGGCGTTGCGGGCGCTGACGCCGACGACGGCGCCGTAGGCGTGGACGCCCAGCGGAGTGAGGACCGGCACAACGGCCGACAGCACCGGGATCGCGGCGAGCTGGAGCAGCCGGCGTCGGTCGCACGTGCGCGCCAGGGCGATGCCGACCACGGCGGCCGCACCGACCGACACGCCCACCACCCACATGCCGTGGAACGGCACCCACGCCCAGGCCACCAGGACCAGCCACCAGCGCGGTCGCTGGTCGCGGACCGTCAGCAGCCACACGTAGGTCACCAGGAGGATCAGGAGGTAGCTGACCACCTGGGGTCGGGCCGAGAAGCCGGGCGCGGCCGCGAAGGTGCCGGTCACCGCGGCGATGGCGGCGGGCAGCGGGGCCACCCAGCGCCGGCACACGACGTACATGCCGAGCGGCAGGCAGAGCACCAGGACCCCGGCGAGCCAGATGACGCCGCCGAGCCCGAAGGCGTCCGCCATCGCGGACATGCCGATCTGGGACAGCCACTGGCTGGGGTACCACGCGGCGTTGTCGAAGCCGCTGAGGTGCCCCGGGTGCACGAGCGACCACCCGCCGCGGAACTCGTCGCCGAGCCGCAGGTGGAGCCAGGCGTCGCTGCCGGCCTCGGGGACCGCCTGCTGGCGCACGAGCAGGACGAGCGTGGCGGCGAGCGCCAGCAGCGGGAAGGCCCGCCGGATGACGAAGGTGATCACCGGGGCAGCTCCAGCACCCAGGACTCGCCCTCGCGGCGGAACCCGAGCCGGTCGTAGTAGGCCCCCACCATCGAGGGCGGGGTGACGACCCGGCGGATGCCGTGCTCGGCCAGGAGGCCGCTGCGGCGCCAGACGAACTCGCCGGGGGAGAAGTCGCGGTAGCGGGGCGTGACGTAGTCGAGCAGCACGTTGCCGGTCTCGCCCTCCTCGCGGAGCAGCACCACACCCACGGTCTCGTCGCCCTTCTGGACGAGGAACGCGTCGTGGGTGTCGCCCGGGTCGTGGACGAAGTCCGGGTTGAACCGGAGGATGTCCTCGCCGTGCACGCGCAGGACGTGGCGGAGGTACTCGTCGTCGGGCCCGACCTGCAGGACCTCGAAGGCCTTCTCGTCGTGGCGCTGGCGCAGCATCGTGACGATGAACCAGAGGTTGATCGCGACCAGCACGACGTTCATCCCGACCATCGGCCAGACCTCGAGCACCCCGTTGAACACCACCAGGATCACGCACGCGACGGCGTTGAGGACGCGCAGCCGCAGCACGCTGGCCTGGAGGAGCGAGTACACGAGAAGGACGCTGCCGCCCCATCCCAGGAGGTCCAGCCAGTGGTCAGCGAGCCAGGTCACGGCGGGAGCCTACTTCCCGCCGTGACCGGCCTCGGGGATGCGTCACTTGACCACGTAGAGGACGATCTTCTTCGACTTCGAGCCGAAGACCTGGGCGTTGCCGAGGTAGACCACCTGCAGCTTGTGCTTGCCCTTCTTGAGCTTCTTGACCTTGATCGTGGCCTTGCCCTTGTGCACCGGCGCCATGGTCATCTGGGCGACCTTCTTGCCCTTGTCGAGGACCTGGATGACGCCGGTCGGGGTGGTCAGGCCGGGGACCGTGACGGTCACCCCGAGCTTGGCCGCCTTCTTGAGCTTGATCCGGCTGGACTTCAGCGTGCCCGAGACCGAGGACTTCATCCGACCGACCGCGACGGCAGCCGTGGTGGTGGCGCCCTCGTTGAAGCCGGGGGCCGAGGCGAAGACCGTCACGGAGACGTCCTTGCCGGCGTCGTCCGCCGAGATCTTGTACGTCGACCCGGTGGCGCCGCTGACCGGGGAGCCCTGGCGCAGCCACTGGTAGCGGAACTTGTTCGCGGCCGGCGACCAGAGACCGGTGCTGACCGAGAGCGTGCCGCCCGGCGCCGCCGACCCGGAGATGCTGGGCGCACCGACGTTCTGCAGCGCCCCGCCTGCGGTGACGGCGACCTGGTTGCTCACCGACGCGCCGCTGCTGTACGACGGCTTGCTGCCGATGACCCGCAGCGACACCGCCGCACCGTAGTCGGCCGTGGTCAGCGTGTAGCTGGCCGCGGAGGCACCGTTGATCGCCGCGCCGTTGCGCAGCCACTGGTAGCTCATCTGCACGTCGGCCTGGTTCCAGACCGGAGGCGTGCTGGTGAGCGTCTGGCCGACCGCGGAGCCGGTGGGCGCCGAGATCTGCGCCGGCGTCAGGGCGCGCAGGGCGGTGTCCACGGTGAAGGTGCGTGCCTGGCTGGTGCCGATCTCCTTGCCGGAGACGTCCAGGGCCTTCACCGTCCACGTGTAGGTGCCGTCGGCCAGGCTCGTCGGTGAGGTCCAGGCGGTCGCGGAGGTGAGGACGACCGGGGGGTTGGAGGCCCCGGTGGTCGTCGGCTCGATGTCCACCGCGTACCGCGAGGCCTGCGTCGAGCCGGCGGCGTACGGCGTCCACGTGAAGGAGGCGCCGACGGGCTCGATCCCCGCCTGGTCGGTGGGGCTGACGAGCGCGACCGGGAGCGGGTCCACCCAGAACCGGCCGAGGTCGGACCAGCGGCCGGCCTTGCCGCCGACGTCGGTGCGACGCACGCGCCAGCGGTAGGGCTCGGACGACGGCGGCAGCGGCGTCGGCGGGACGAACGCCGCCTGCTTGGTCACCGTGCGGAACATCTGGTTGCCCGTCGAGGGGACGGTGTCGTCGTTCTTGTAGACCTCGAGCTCCCACGTGGTGTCGAAGCTCTGGGCGGTCCACTGGAACACGGTGCTCCCGGCGGCCACGCGGCTGTTGAACGCCGGGCGCGCAGCCGGGTCGACCTCGGCACGCTCGGGCGCGTTGGTGACGCCCGGGTCGAGGTTGGTGGCCGGGGTGGCCTTGACCAGCTTGCGGGTCTCCGACCAGGCGAGGCGGTTGTTGTTCGCGTCGATCGCCTGCACGTGCCACCACAGGTCGCCCTCGGGGTAGGTCGAGGTGAAGGCGGTGTAGGTGGCCTGGTCGACGATCACGTCGTCGATCGTGTTGCTGTCGGTGATCGTCGCGGAGCGCGCGACCTGGACGCGGTAGCGCTGCGCGGTCTGGTACGGCGGACGCGAGCCGCCGTACGTCGGCGCGGTGGACTGGTTGGTGAGGTGGTAGTCGGTCCAGCGGAAGGTGATCTGGTCACCGATGGTCGCGTTGTTGGCCGGCGCCTCCAGCGCCACGCGCGGGGACACCTTGCGGAAGGCGTTGGTGCCCGAGTCGACGGAGCCCGAGGGGCCCGGTCCGCAGTTGATGGTCGGCATCACGCGGCTGCAGGGACGGACGTACCAGTAGTAGGCCGGGCCCGACTCGTTGTCCGGGAGCGCCTTGGGGTTGTGCTGCTCCGACGGCGTCCACCGCGAGGCGACCGTCTGGATGCCGTCGTAGACGATGTTCGTGAAGTCCGGGTCCTCGGCGACGTAGACCTGGTAGCCGCCGGCACCGGGCACGGAGTCCCAGTCGAGGACGGGGGTGGCCGACATGCCGGCGCACACCGTCTGCTCGTCGGTGACGCCTCCGTTCACCACGAGTCGCTTCTTGCAGCTGTTGTCCGCGTCGAGCGCGGCACCGTCGAGGGCGACGTGCTGGCCTGTGGCGGCGGCCGGCTCGGTGATGGTGAAGGTCGAGGGCGGGCCGTAGCCCAGGGTGGTTCCCGAGTTCGTGTCGACCGCCTCGACCCGCCACGTGCGCGTGCCGGGGTTGAGGAAGAACGACGAGAGGTCGGTGACGGCGGGGTAGGCGAGGTCCTTGTTGAGGATCGGCGTCTGCGTCTCGGCGAGCCAGTAGCCCGCCGTGTCGGAGACCCAGAGGCGGTAGTGGACCGGGTTGGCCACGCTCGAGGCCCACGGCTGCCAGCTGAGGGCGGGGAACCGCGACGAGATCTGGTTGGGCGCGAGCGGGTTCGGCGTCAGCGGGGCCGCCCCGGCAGGGATCGGTGCCTCCTCGACGAGCACGGTGCCCATCGGGTAGGTCGCCGAGAGCTTGCCGTTGCCGTCGACCGCGGTGATGTCCCAGCTGAAGACGTCGGGGTTGCGGCCGGGGTCGGCGGTGTCGTTGTCGCTCGGCAGCAGCTCGGTGGGCGTCCACGACAGGTTCGAGGTCGTCGCGGTGACGGTGCCGGCCGAGCCGCTGACGCGGATGCGGTACTCGTTGGCGTCCGGGCTGGGCTGCCAGCGGAAGGTGGGCACCTTGACGGTGCTGCCGTTGGCCGGGGCGATCGGCTGGATCCGGCCGCTGTCGTAGACGAACTTGCCGGTGCTGGAGTAGACGCCGTTGACGCCCTTGGGGTTGTCGAGGGCGCGCACGCGCCAGTAGGTGGTGGCACCCTGGTTGGGGATGCACTGGTCACCCTGGAAGCCGGGCGTGTAGGTGGTCGAGTCGGTGTAGCACTTCTTGGTCAGCGGGCCCTCGGTGAAGAACCGGTCCTGGCTCACCACGAGCTCGTAGCGGGTCGCGTGCCGCACTGGGGACCACTGGTAGTAGAGGTCGTCGTCGATCGGCGAGGTGTCGGACACCGGGGGGTAGACCAGCGACGGCGCGAACGGCCAGCGACGGTCGAAGACGCTCGGGGTGGCGGGCCACGGCGTCGGCTCACCGGCCGCGTTGTAGGCGCGCACCTTCCAGTAGTAGGCGTTGTTGTCGTACGTCGTCGTGGGGGAGTAGCGGGTCGAGAGCACCTTGCGCTTCTCGATCTGCGTGTTGAAGTCGGGGTCGAGGGCGACCCAGATCTCGTACTCCTTGGCACCCTTCACCGGGTCCCAGTCGAAGACGACGTCCTGCACCTCGACGCGCGGGCGCACGGCGCCCGTGCTGGCGTTCGGCGCGCAGACCAGCTTGGCGCCGCAGCTCGCGGACGTCACCGGAGGCAGCTGCGCCACGTCGTAGGAGGTGTAGTCGGTCCAGTCGCTCTGCAGCGCGTTCTCGAACTCGGCGCGCACGCGGACGAAGTAGTCCTCGCTGCCGGACTTCTCACCGACGCCCTGCGGGTCGGGCCACACGAAGGAGGTCGTCTTGACCTCCTTGACGGTGCCGCCGACGCCGTCGCCCTCGGCGTCCATCTCGACCTCGTACGAGATCGCGCCGGGGACCGGCTGCCACGAGATCACGGGCGGCGAGACGGGCGGGAGGACCTGCTGGCCGGGGGAGACCTTCACGTTGGCCGGGACCGTCAGCGGCGCGATGGTCGTCGAGGACGACGTCCAGGGGCTGGTGCCCGTCGCGTCGACGGCCTGCACCTGCCAGTAGAGCGTGCCCGAGCGCAGGATCCGGTTCGGCGTGTAGGACGTGCCGGTGGTCTCCTGGCTGAAGACGAGCGGGGAGAACGACGAGTTCTCCGAGCCCTGCACGCGGTACCTGGTCGCGCCCGCCTGGGCGTCCCAGGTCAGGGTCGGGATCGGGGCCCCGCTGGCCGCCAGGCCGCTCGGCGCGGCGGGCGCCGCCTGCGCCGTCGCCGTGGGCACGATCGTCAGCCCCAGGCACAGTGCCGCGACCGCGGCTGCGCGTGTGAATGACCCGAAGAACCTGCGTGGCATGCCTGATATCCCCTCGTGGGCACGTGATGACCTCGCCACGCTAGGTGTCGCCGTCCGGCACTGACCGGCAAACAGGCACGCCCTAGTCACAAATGACTAGTCGATGTGACCGATCGGGTGGGGTGGTCGCGTGGTGGGACCCGCGAGCCCGCGGCGATACGGTGGCGTCATGATCACCGCCATCGTGTTCGTCAAGGCCGACGTCGCCCGCATCCCCGAGGTCGCCGAGGCGATCGCGGCGCTCGACGGGGTCAGCGAGGTCTACTCGGTGACGGGCCAGATCGACCTCATCGCCCTGGTGCGGGTCCGCGAGCACGACGACGTCGCGTCGGTGGTGGCCGACCGGCTGAACAAGGTCGAGGGCGTCACCGAGACCGAGACCCACATCGCGTTCCGGACCTACTCGCGCCACGACCTCGAGTCGGCGTTCAGCATCGGCCTGGACTGAGCGGCCCAGCCCCGGAGCCGTCGGGGTCAGCGCACCGGGCGGTGCACGGGAGACGGCAGCCGCTGCTCGTCGAACGGCGTCAGCGACAGGC
>JAYSEC010000155.1:0-8387 GCA_041914085.1 Nocardioides sp. | reverse complement strand
GCGGGTGACGTCACCGTCACCGAGGACACCGTCACCGAGACCGCGGACGCCGGCCCCGCCGCCAAGGCGTCCGGAGGCTCGTCGCTGTTCGACACCCCGGCCACACCCGCGGACTCCGGTGGGTCGCTCTTCGACACCCCGGCCCCGGAGCCCGCGGCCACCGCGCCCGCGTCGGCCGAGCCCGCCACCGAGAAGCCCACCGAGAAGCCCAGCGACAAGCCCAGCGACACGTCCAGCGACAAGGTGGCCGAGGAGCAGGCGGCCGCGCCCGCCACGACGGACCTGGGCGCCGGCGGCTCGCTCTTCGACCTCGGCACCCCGGCGGAGCCCGAGGCCCCGGCCGAGCCCGCCGCCTCGCCTGCCGAGGCGGAGCCCACTGCCGAGACGGAGCCCGCGACCGAGGCGAAGCCCGCGGCCGACCTGGGCAGCGGCGGCTCGCTGTTCGACATCGCCGCGCCGGAGCCGCAGGCCGCTCCCGTCGCGACCGAGGCGGCCGCGCCGCCGGCGGCCGAGCCCGAGGCGCCCGCCGAGTCCGCGGATGAGTCGCAGCCGTCGACCGAGCCGGCAGCGGCAGCCGCAGCCGGGGGTACGACGTCGACGCCCGCCACCGACGCCGACCTCTCGAGCCTCGGCTCGCTGTTCGACCTCGAGGCCCCGGCCACCGAGGCCGCCCCCGCACCGGCAGTGGACGCTGAGTCTCCCAGCGACTCAGCTCCCAGCGAGGCGACCGAGCAGGCCCCCGTCGACGCTGAGTCTCCCAGCGACTCAACGCCCAGCGAGGCGACCGACACCCCGGCCGCGAGCGGGACGACCTCGGCGCCGACGACCGACGTGGACATCAGCAGCGTCGGGTCGCTCTTCGACATCGAGGCGCCCGCCACGACGTCGACTCCCGCGCCGGAGCCTGCTTCGGCGTCCGAGTCTCCGAGTGACTCGGCGCCGAACCAGCCCGAACCTGAGGCCGAGGAGAAGGCCGAGGAGGAGCCCGAGCCGCAGGCGGAGGCGGAGGCGGAGGCGGAGGCGGAGGCTCAGAGTGCGCCGCCGAGCGGTGCCGACCTGAGCCAGGCCGCGACGTTCCGCGACCCGGAGGACACCGCCACCCCGACCGAGACGACCGAGACGACCGAGACGGTCGAACCCGCCGAGGACCCGGAGACGATCCTCGACACCGCGGACTCGGACACGACGGAGGTCGACACGACCGACGAGCGGCCGAAGCCGGCGCCCAGCGGTCCGGCGCACACCCCCCGCACCGACGTCGACATCAGCGGGTCGGGTTCGCTCTTCGACCTCTGACCGGTTCGGCGTAGCCGCCGCCAGCAGCGCCGAGCCGGCGCACCTGCCCCAGGTGCGCCGGCTCGCTGCATTTCTGCGGGGCAGAGGCACGTGACACCACGTGGCACCGTCGATGACGTCACGAAGGTGTTGACATGACATCATCGTGATGTCACGATGGTGCACATGGACATCACCCCGTACGTCGACACCCTCCGCCGCGACCTCGTCGCCGCGGCCGAGGCCGGCAGCGACGACCTCAAGCAGGCGGCCGAGCGCCTGGCGTACGCCCTGGACCCCAGCGCCCGCCTGGCGCTGATGGAGGCCATCTCCCACGCCGCCGCCGAGATCACGGCCGAGCTGCCCGAGGGCAGCGTCGACGTGCGCCTCGTCGGCCGCGAGCTGGACTTCGTCGTCGAGGTGGCTCCCCCGAGCGCGATGCCGTCACCGCCTCCGCCCCCGGCGCCGCCGGCCGCCCCCGAGGAGGACGACGGCGACCTCGCCCGGATCACCCTCCGAATCCCGGAGGCCATCAAGGCGCGGGCCGAGGAGAAGGCGGCCGCGGCCGGCCAGAGCCTCAACACCTGGATGGTCGGCCTGGTCCGCAGCGCCACCAACGAGCACGCGATCAACGTCGACATCGACCTGAGCAGCGTCCCCTTCGTCGGCTACGACCCGTTCGCCGCCAACCGCAAGCAGGGCAACCGCCGGATGACCGGCTGGCTCTGACACCTCCGCCCTGACCGGGCGACCCCCCAGTCCCGCCCCGACCGGACCGGCACCCGCCGGCCCGTGGGCCGAGCACACCCACGACCAGACCGGAGACACCGATGAGCAACCAGCTGGACCTCTCCTTCGACACCCCGGAGCCGATCGACCTCTACGTCGAGAACGGCCGCGGCAGCGTCGACGTGACCGCCACCGACACCACCGAGACGACCGTCCGCATCACCGGCGAGCGCGCCGAGGAGTACGACGTCCGCGACCTGGCCGGAGAGAGAGGGGACCGTCGCATCGCCATCATCGCGCCGCAGCGCAGCGGCTTCTTCGGCAAGGACGCCCGGGCCGAGATCGTGGTCGAGGTGCCCGTCGCGAGCGGGCTCAACGCCAAGGTCGGCAGCAGCGACCTCGCGGCCCACGGCCGCTTCGACGACACGCGCGTCGACAGCGGGTCCGGCGACATCTCGCTCGACATCGTCGACGGCGACACGGTCGTCCAGACCGGCTCCGGCGACGTCGTGGTCGAGCACCTGGCCGGCGACGCCCGGATCAAGTCCGGCTCCGGCGACATCGTGGTCCGTCGCGCCGACTCGCGCCTGCTGGTGACCACCGGCAGCGGGGACGTCCGCGTCGAGGCCGCCGGCAACGACCTGGCGCTGAAGACCGGCTCTGGCGACGCCCTCGTGGGCACCCTCGACGGCGAGGCGGTCTTCACCACCGGCTCGGGCGACCTGGTCGTCCGGCAGGTCGGTCCCGGGCGCGTGACCGCCAAGACCGCCAGCGGCGACGTGCGAGTGGGCGTCGTGCCGGGGACCCCCGTGTGGACCGACATCCGCACCGCCAGCGGGCGCCTCGCCTCCGACCTGCCGGCCACCGGCGAGCCCGGCCCCGACCAGCCCTACCTCGAGGTGCGCGCCACGACCGCCTCGGGCGACGTCACCCTCCACCAGTCCTGAACCCGTCCGCAGCCACCCGGAAAGGAGCACGGCCATGTTCAACTCGCTCACCGAGATCGAGATCGTCGCCCGGCACCGCATCGCCGAGCGCGTGCAGTACTCCCCCCGCGCCCCCAAGCGCCGCTGACGCAGCACCACGCGCGGCGTCGTACGACCTGACCGGCAGGTGACCGGTCCGGTCAGGACTTCATCGCCACACCGCGACGCCAGTAGCCCATGAAGGCCACCCGGCTGCGGTCGAAGCCGAGCTCGTTGACCAGGTGCCGGCGCAGACCGGTGACGACCTTCGACTCCCCGGCGATCCACGCGTAGGTCCCACCCACGCCGTCCAGGTCGCCGGGGACCTCCTCGCCGGAGGAGGAGTAGAACGGCGTCTCCCACAGGTCCGGGTCCACCTCCTCCGCGGCGACCTCGACGGTGGCGCCGGGGATCCCGAGGTGGGCCACCACGGCGTCGTGGAGACCGGCGCCGAGCTCCTCGCCCTCGCGGGCCAGCCACACCACCTCCACCCCGACCGGACGGCGTACGTCCTGGACGTCCGCGGCCAGCGGCACCTCCAGGAAGGCCGTGCCGCGGGCGTCGTCGGGCAGCTGCTCGAGGATCGAGCAGATCGCCGGCACGGCCGTCTCGTCCCCGACGAGCAGCAGGTCGGCCCCGGGCGGCGGGGTGAACTCGATGCCTCCGTAGGGGTAGCCCCGACGTGGCGCGAGGACGACGAGGCGGTCGCCGGGAGCGGCGGTGGCGGCCCACGTCGAGCCCGGACCCACGAGGTCGCCCTCGAGGTGCAGCACCATGTCGACGACGAAGGTGGTCTCCTCACCCGAGCCGCGTACGTCGCGGATCGTGTAGGTCCGCATGTGGCCACGCTCGCTGGCCGGCTGCTCGAGCCAGGTCGCGAACCACGACTCGTCCGCGCCCTCGGTCGAGGTCCGGCGGCCCGTCACCGGGTCGGGGAAGATCAGCTTGATCCGCTGGTCGTAGCGCGGGCCGTCGACGCCGAAGTCGGCCAGCTCCGGGCCGCCGAGCTCGACGCGGACGTAGGTCGGGCTGAGCCGCTCGACGGAGACGACCTCGAGGTCGGCGAAGAGCATGGGCAGGGTCGAGGCGGTCACGGTCATCGGTTCTCCTGGCGCTGGGACTCGGTCGGGTTCGGGTGCTGGGTGGTGACGTGGTGGGGGCGGTGGCGGCCCACCGGGACCACCAGGGGGGTGTGCGAGACCGGGTCCTCGACGACCCGGTTGTCGAGGCCGAAGACGGTGCGCACGACCTCCTCGGTGACCACCTCGCGTGGCGTCCCCTCCGCGGCGACCTCGCCCGCGTGCAGGGCGACGAGGTGGTCGGCGTAGCGCGCGGACAGGTTGAGGTCGTGCAGCACCATCACGATCGTGGTGCCGCGACGGGCGTTGAGCTCGGCCAGCAGGTCGAGCATCTCGACCTGGTGGGCGACGTCGAGGTACGTCGTCGGCTCGTCGAGCAGCAGCAGGTCGGTGCCCTGGGCGAGCGCCATCGCGATCCAGACCCGCTGGCGCTGGCCGCCCGACAGCTCGTCGACGGCGCGGTCGGCGAGGTCGTACGTGTCGGTGAGCACCATCGCCTCCTGCACGGCCTTGCGGTCCTCGGCCGTCCAGCGGGTGAAGACGCCCTGGTGCGGGTGGCGGCCCCGACCGACGAGGTCGGCGACGGCGACGCCGTCGGGGGCGATCGGGTTCTGCGGCAGCAACCCCAGCACCCGGGCGACCTCCTTGGTCGGGCGCCGATGGATCTCCTGGCCGTCGAGCAGCACGGCCCCGCCCTGCGGACGGACCAGCCTGGCCAGGCCCTTGAGCAGCGTGGACTTGCCGCACGCGTTCGGACCGACGACGACGGTCACCTTGCCGTCGGGGATCGCGACGCTGACCTCGCGGACGACGGTGCGGTCGCCGTACCCGAGGGTCACGCGGTCGGTGAGCAGCCTGGTGGTGGAGGGGGTGGTCATCCGGTCCTTCCCGTCGCGGCGCCGCGCGCCAGCAGCCAGAGCAGGAACGGTCCGCCGACCGCCCCGGTCACGATCCCGACGGGCAGCACCACGTCGGGGATGAGGTACGCCGCCACGTGGTCGGCGAGCAGCATGAGGGTCGCGCCGACCAGGGCGCCGCCGAGGAGGGTGTGCCGTCCGCCCATGAGGGCGCGGGCGATCGGCCCGGACATGAAGGCCACGAAGGCCACCGGGCCCGCGGCCGCCACGGCCACGGCGGTCAGCAGCACGCCGACGAGCAGCAGCAGGTCGGTCCGGTGCCGGCCGATGCCCAGCCCGGCGGCGGCGTCGTCGCCGAGCTCGAGGGCGGGGAGGGCACGGGCGAGCACGGCCAGGGTCGGCAGCAGGACGGCGAGGGCCGCGGCGAGCAGGCCGATCGTGCTCCACGGGACGTTGTTGACGCTGCCCACGAGCCAGCGGAGCGCGAGCTGGACGTCCCAGGTGTTGGAGCGGGCGAGGAGGTACTGCACGACCGAGGTCATCGCCGCGGCCACGCCGACACCGACGAGGACCAGCCGGTATCCGCCAGTGGTCCCGGCCACCCACCGCACCAGGGCGGCGATCGCGACCGCACCGACCACGGCGAACAGCGACACGGCGCCGTCGCGCAGGCCGAGCGTCAGCAGGGCGAAGATGCCGGCCGCGCTCGCGCCCAGGCTCACCCCCACGATGTCCGGGCTCGCGAGCGGGTTGCGCAGCACCATCTGGAACAGCGAGCCGGCCGCGCCGAGCGCCACCCCGACCAGCAGGGCGAGCACCGCGCGGGGGAGCTTGGACTCCATCAGGATGAAGGTGGAGACCGGCATCTGTTCGCCGAAGAGGATGCGGAAGAAGTCCGGGACGGTGAACGTGTAGTCGCCGAGCAGCACCCGCACCGCGAAGGCGGCGAACAGGGCGACGCCCAGCCCGCCGAGCGCCAGCCGGCGGCGGCGCCGCGGTCGTCGGGTGAGCGTGCGCAGGTCGGGCAGCTCCTCGGGCGGAGGCGAGACGGCCGCAATCGGCGGAAGCACTGGAGCGCTCATGGTCACAACCCCATCCGGCCGCGGCGTACGAGCAGGAGGAAGAACGGCACGCCCACGACCGCGGTCATGATCCCGACCTGCACCTCCGAGGGGGGCAGGACGATCCGGCCGGCGGTGTCGGCGAGCAGCACCAGGACGGCGCCGAAGCCTGCGCTCAGCGGCAGCAGGTGGCGGTGGTCCGAGCCGGTGCGGGTGCGGACGAGGTGCGGGACGATCAGCCCGACGAAGGCGATCGGTCCCGCGGCCGCGGTCGCCGTGCCGGCGAGCAGGACGATCGCCGCACCGACCAGGAGGCGGTCCCGGGTGGTGTGGCGCCCGAGCCCGGTCGCCATCTCCTCGCCGAGCGCGAGGGCGTTGAGGGTCCGGCTGAGCGCCAGCGCCAGCACCGCGCCGGCCAGGAAGACCGGCGCCAGCGACACGACGACGTCCCACGGCCGGCCACCGATCGAGCCGACCTGCCACCGGCGCATGATGTCGAGGGCGGTCTGGTCGACGAGCTGGACCGCGATCGTCCAGCTGCTGGCCGCCGCGGCGAACGCGGCGCCGGCGACGGTGAGCTTGGCGGGCGTCGCCCCGTCACGGCCGACCGCCGCGATGGCGTGGACGGCCACGGACGCGACGCCCGCACCGACCAGGCCGAGGACGACGAAGGCCCAGATGCCGCCGACGCCGAGGAACGAGATGCCGAGCACGATCGCGAGGGCCGCACCGGAGTTGACGCCGAGGATGCCAGGGTCGGCGAGCGGGTTGCGGGTGAGGCCCTGCATGCAGGCCCCGGCCAGCCCGAGCGCGACTCCGACGAGGAGGCCGAGGACCGTGCGCACGGCCCGCACCTCGATGACCGTGCGGTCCGGACCGGCCTCGAGCACCGCGGTCGGCGAGATGGACCGCGACCCGAGGAACACCGAGGCGACGACGGCCACCACGAGCAGCCCGAGCAGCACGGCGTACGCCGTCCCCGGACCGGCCGCGGAGGTGCTCCGCGGCCGGTCCAGCAGCCCCGTGGTGGCCGTCATCCCAGGTCTCGTCTTCCGTGCCGGTCGATCAGGGGGTGGAGCCGTCGCCGTCGACCGCCGCGGCGACCTTGGGGATGAACATCTCCATGGCGACGGGGATCGACAGCGGCGAGGGAGCCGACAGGCCGATCGACTCGATCGGGTCGACCTGGGCGTACCAGCGGTTGTCCGCGACCGCCGGGATCTGCTTGACCAGCGGGTTCTCCGCGAGCTCCTTCACGTTGGCCTCGGAGGTGGCATAGGTGAGGAACACGTCGGCGTCGAGCTGCGCGGTGCGCTCGGAGGAGATGTTGAACAGGAACTGCCCGGGCTCGCTGCGCTCCTCGACCAGCGGGGAGTTCCTCATGCCGAGCTCGACGAGCAGGCGGGGACGGTTGTCCATCACGGTGTAGACGTAGAACGACGACGGGTCGGCGTTGGGGCCGGCATAGGTGAAGGTCTTGCCCTCGAGCTGCGGGAACTCGGCGGCCGTGTCGGCGATGACCTGCTCGGTCTCGGCCCTGACCTCCTCGGCCAGCTCGGTGCGACCGAGCGCGCGCCCGACCATCTCCAGCGACTCCTGCCAGGTGGTGTTGTACGGCGCCTCGGGGTAGGCGACGACCGGGATGCCGGCCTCGCTCAGCTGGTCGTACTCCTCCTGGGTCATCCCGGACTGGGTCGCGGTCACCAGGTCGGGCTGGAGCTTGACGATCTGGTCGACCGGCACGCCGTCGGCGGTGCTGAACCGCTTCGGCTGCTCGGCCCCCTCGATCTCGCCGAGCGCCTCGTCGAACCAGTCGGAGGAGGCGTTCTCGTTGCCGGCGTACTCGATCTTGTCGGCACCGACCGGCACCACGCCCAGGGAGAGCGGGTAGTCGGCCTCGGCGTAGCCCACCGCGACGACGCGGGTCGGCTCGGACTCGATCGTGGTCTCGCCGAGCGCGTGCTCGATGGTGACCGGGAACGCGTCCGCGTCCGCGCTGGTGGTGGCCGTCGGCTCGCTCTCGCTGGCGGTCGAGTCGGTGGAGCCGGTGCTGCAGCCGGCGAGGGCGGCGACCAGGAGGGTGGCCGCGGCCATCGTGCGGGCCGCAGTGGCGGCGGGCGTTCGCTTCATCATGTCTCCGGAACAGGGGTGAGTGAGGCTGACCTAACTTAGGACAGCCTAACCACACCTGCGCCGAATATCGCTACACGGGTGTGCCCGAATCCACGATGCGGACCCGGCGGACGGGGCCGCGCCCTCAGATCGGGGTGCGGTGGAAGTTCTGGAACGAGCGGCTGGGGGTGGGGCCGCGCTGGCCCTGGTAGCGCGAGCCGTACTTCTCGGAGCCGTACGGGTGCTCGCTCGGGGAGGAGAGCCGGAAGAAGCAGAACTGCCCGATCTTCATGCCGGGGTAGAGCTTGA
>JAYSEC010000154.1:2851-8429 GCA_041914085.1 Nocardioides sp. | reverse complement strand
CCACGACCCCCGCTACGCCATGACCGTCCACGCCGACAACAAGGTCACCTTCACCAGACGGACGTAGGCCGAACGGGAACCCGCAGCGCCCCGGCGGTGTAGACACGGTGCTGGGAACTTCAGACGGGAGTGACGATCAGCGCCGACGACGACGAGACCCCGGACGCCGACCTGGTCGGCCGCGTGCGCGCCGGTGACACCGACGCGTACGCCGTCCTCGTGCGCCGTCACGCCCCGATGGCGATGCGGACGGCGGTGCTGCTGGGAGCCGGCGGTGACGCCGACGACGTGGTGCAGGAGGCACTCGTGAAGGCCTACCGGTCGCTCGACCGCTTCCGCACCGACCGCCCGTTCCGGCCGTGGCTGCTCAGGATCGTGGCCAACGAGGCACGCAACGCCCACCGCGGCGCCGTACGACGCTCGGCGCGGGAGGAGCGTGCGTCGCGGTCGCTGCCGCCCGAGCTCATCGACCCGGCCGTCGAGGTCGCCGACCGGGAGGCGAAGCAGCAGCTGCTGGCCGCCGTCGACCGGCTACCAGGAGGAATGGGTCGCGTCGTGGTGTGCCGGTGCCTGCTCGACCTGGACGAGGCGACGACGGCCGCCGTCCTGGGGTTGCCCCGCGGCACCGTGAAGTCGCGGCTCAACAGGGGACTGCGCCGGCTGCGCGAGGACCTCGGCACGACGACGGAACGGGTGGACCATGCCTGACACGATCGAGCAGCGCCTCGCCGAGCTGGCCCGCGAGCTGCGGGTGGAGGTGCCCGACGGGCTCGAGTCGTCCGTCATGGCGCGGGTCCGGGGAGCCAGGCCGGCCCGCCGGTGGCGCCGCTGGGTGGCGGGGCTCCTTCTGGGCCTGCTCGCCGGCGGCGTGGTGGCGTCCCCGGTCGGTGCCACCATCCGGGAGTGGTTCGGCTTCCACGGTGTCGCGGTGACCTCCGGCGACCCCGTCACCGAGAGCCCGACGGTGCCGCCGGCTGCCGGCAGTGCCGACCTCGCCGCCGCGGCCGCACGCGCCGGCTTCGAGCCGGTCGTGCCGGAGGCGTTGGGCGCTCCCGACGCCGTCGTGGTCTCCGACGACGACGCCGTGGTCTCGCTGAGCTGGACGACGGAGGAGGGGACGATGCGGCTCGACCAGTTCCGCGGCACCGTCGAGCCGCTCTTCTGGAAGACCGCGCCCGAGGCCGAGCACGTCGCCGTCGACGGCCGCGACGCGCTCTGGCTGCCGACGCCGCACCGGGTCACCGTCCTCGGTCCGGGCGGTGACGCCCGGCAGCTGCCGTCCCGGCTGTCCGCGCCCACCCTGGTGTGGCTCAGCGGCGACCTCACGCTGCGGCTCGAGGGCCACCTCGACCTCGCCGCGGCGGTCGCCGTGGCCGAGTCGGTCGACTGATCGACGGGACGGCGGAACCTCCGCGCGGTCGGCGGTGTACCCCGGGCACCCCTCGACCTCAGGAGACGTCATGCGCAGGACCCTGGCCATCGTCGTGCTCGCCCTGTCGGCCCTGCTCGGGCTGCCCGCGACCGCCCAGGCGGGCGGCCCGACGAGCGTGCTGGTCACGCACGTCGGGGCGGGTGCCGGTGCGCTCTACTACGACGACCCGGCGTACGACGCCCTCGTCCGCCTGCTGCCCGAGGGGGCGACCGCCGGGGATCCCCAGCCTCCGGGCTACGACGGCGCCACCTACAACCTCACCTGGATGATCCACGACGTCCAGCCGTGGCGCTGGGACCGGATCCACGTCGACGGCGACACGGCGTGGGTGTCGACCACCGTCACCGAGGACGCCGCGGGGGAGTGGCGGGAGCTGGGGCCGGCGACGGAGGTGGTCGCCCTGCTCGACGGCATCGTCGAGGAGGGCGGTGGCCCGTCCGTCGTGTCGTTGCCTGCTGAGCCGGCGGTCGAGGAGCCGCCCGCGGCCGAGCCCGCCGCGACGGCGGACGACGGGCGAACCTGGTTCTCGCTGTCCGGCTGGCGCTGGCTCGTCCCCGGCGCGCTCCTCGGTCTGCTCGCCGGGGTCGCCGCAGGACGCCGGTGCGCTGAGGAGGAGCCGCGGCGGGTCCTCCTCAGCTCCTGAGTCAGCTCCTGGGTCGTGGCTATCATCGAGGCGGGGCGCCCAGCCCAGGAGTCCCAGCGCGTGACGTCCGACGCTGGACGGACCTACTGATCTGGGGGTGCCATGCCACTCGACATGTTCTTGGACCTCGGCCCGATCAAGGGCGAGTCGCAGGACAAGGTCCACGCGGGCAAGATCGACATCCTCGCGTGGTCGTGGGCCGTGAGCAACGCAGGTCCACCGCGGTCAGGCGGCGGTGGCGGCTCCGGGAAGGCGACCTTCCAGGACATCGCGATCACCAAGTTCATCGACCTGTCGTCGACCGAGCTGCTGAGGTCGGTGTCGCTCGGGACCCACTTCCCCGAGGCGAAGATCATCGTTCGCAGGGCTGGGGGCAACGCGAAGCTCGAGTACTACAGCATCACCATGAAGGACGTGATGGTCACCAGCTGTCAGACCTCGGGGTCCGAGAGTGGGGACCAGCTCACCGAGTCGGTGACGTTGGCCTTCGCCTCCTTCGAGGTGAGGTACCAGGCGCAGAACGCCAAGGGCCGCCCCGCGGGGGAGAGCACGTTCGACCACACCATCTAGGACACCGGAGCGGCGACGACCATCCGCGCCGGTGTCCTGAGCGACCGATCAGGTCACGGTGATCGGCTGGCCGCCCGAGACCAGTCGCCAGTCGACGGAGGCGAACTGCGCCGGGTCGATCGTCCCGTTCGCGGTCACCCAGTCGATGAGGAGCTGGCGGATCTCGTTCTGGCGGTTGTAGACCACCGGGGCCGTGCTGACGTGCGGGAAGCCGCCGCCGCCCGACTGGCGGTAGTTGTTGACGGCCATCGCGAACTCCTGGGCGGGGTCGACCGGCACCCCGTCGTAGGCCAGGCCGACGATCCGCGAGCCCACCGGCCGGGAGATGTCGATGTCGTAGGTCAGGGGAGCGTCCAGCCCGGCGACGGTGTCGAAGTTGTAGTCGGGCGTCCCGTTGGGTGCGGTGTCCGTGACCTGGTTGGTCACCTGCGCCATCGTGAACGGGCCGGGTCCGGAGACCTGCTGGAAGTAGCGCGCGGAGAACTCGAGGTAGTCCTTGACCTGCGCGCCGGTGACCTTCACGCCGAGGAGCGTGTTGTCGTAGATGTAGAGCCCGGCCACGTCGCGCACCGTCACCTGGCCGGCGGGGAAGGACGCGGCCCGGTTGAAGGGCGCGGCGATCGACAGGACCGGCAAGGCGGCGTCGGCCCCGGTGAGCCCGGCCTTCACCGCGTCTGCCTGGACGTACTGGACGAAGTCGATGATCGGCACGTCCTCGACGACCGCCCGGGCTGCGGACAGTGCAGCGGCGGAGGTGCCGACGGGGGAGTTGACGTAGCCCACCACGGTCTCGTGCTGCCGGCGCACGGCCGCGAGCACGGCCGGGTCGCCGGCGACGGTGTTGGAGTTCAGCGTCTGGCCGTGGGCGCCGACGACCTTCCAGCGGCCGTGGCGGTGCTGGAGGTCGAGGTCCATGACCGCGACGCGCATGCCCCAGTACGCCGGCTCGCACAGCAGCACCTGCTGCCCGGTCCGGGTGTTGGTGACGAAGCGCTGCGGGATGTCGCGGTGGGCGTGACCGACCAGGATCGCGTCGACGCCGGGCACCTGCTCGGCCACGAGCGTCGAGGCGTTCTCCGGCCACGGCAGCGCGTCGCCGTACGACGAGGAGGTGTCGGCGCCGCTGTGGGCGCTGACCACCACGACGTCGCAGCCGCGGCGCTTGAGCTCGGGCACGAAGCGCCGGGCCTGCTCGACGAGGCCGGGGAACTCCACGCGGCCCTCGACGTTGGCCTTGTCCCAGATGGCGATGCCGGGGTTGGTCAGGCCGAGCACGCCGACGGTGAGGTCGGGCCCGCCGTGCACCTTGTAGCGCTTGATGACGTAGGGCGGGAAGACCGGGCGGCCGGTCGCAGGGTCGACGGCGTTGGCGCCGAGCAGAGGGAAGTCCAGCTGGGACTCGAAGGTGCGGAGCGTGTCGAGGCCGTAGTTGAACTCGTGGTTGCCGAGCGCAGCCGCGTCGTAGCCGACGAGGTTCATCGCGTGGGCCATCGGGTGGATGGTGCGACGGCTGATGGGCTCGATGCGGGCGTAGTAGTAGGCCAGGGGCGTGCCCTGGATGGTGTCGCCGGCGTCGAGGGTCAGCACCGGCTGGCGGCCGAGCTTCGCGCGGGCGGCCTTGATCAGGGTCGCGGCCTTGGCGATGCCGATGTCGTCGTGGGCGCTGTTGTCGAACTCGAGGTTCTTGAAGTAGTCCCAGTTGAAGACGTTGCCGTGCAGGTCGGTGGTGCCGAGGACGGTGAGCCGGGTGCCGTGCCGGCCGCCGTGGGCGAGCGCCGGGAGCGGCTGCGAGACGAAGCCGGCGGCGGCGAGTGCGGCGGCGCCGGTGAGGACGGTACGACGGGCGGGGGTGGGCTGCGAGGTCATGCAGAACCGCTTTCCGAGAGATCCGAGTCGCCCGGGGGTGCCCGGGAGCCGGTCCATCTACCTACACGACCTCGGCCTCGGTCAACCTCCCCTCGGCGGTGTTCACCGATCGTTCGGACGCGTAGAGCCGGAACAGCCAGTAGGCCGCCACGGCGCACAGCAGGTGCCACGCGGCGTGGCCCTGGAGGAGCGAGTGGGGATCGCACCAGCCTGCGTTGCTGATCAGCCAGATGGCGAACGCCACGAGCATCGCGAGGAGGGACACCACGCCGTTGCGGAAGGCAGTGTCGGTCTCACCCCGTCGCCAGACCAGGGTCTCCAGCACGACCGCCGCCACGAGCAGAAGGCCGAAGGCCAGGTTGCCCGAGTAGTGCACCACCGGCACCGGGTCCGGCCACAGCCCGGCCAGCTCGCACAGCAGCACGCAGGTGACGTACGCCCAGGCGAAAGCAGCGGTCCCGCGCCTGGTCCAGCGCACCCACGCCCACGCGGCGGCGAAGCCGGCGACGAGGTACATGCTCAGCATGTCGAGGTGCCCGCCGAGCTCGCTCTGCGTCGCGTGCATCGCCGCGGACGCGGGACCGAGGAGCACGACCACGCACGCGAACCACGTCGCCACGGTCGTCGACATGACGCTGTCCGGCGGGAGCCGCCGTGCGCGGGTGGCCACGAGCAGCCCGGCCACGACGAACCCCGCGTTGGAGACGGTGTTCGCCGGCTGGCGCACCCATCCGGGGTGCGGGGCCTCGCAGAACTGCGCGCCGCGCCCGACGTCCGGGCCCAGCCAGCCCTGACCGACCGCCACCACGAGCAGCGCCGTCGAGGTGAGGGCGACCGTCGCGGTCGTGGCGAGCGGGCGGGGCATGCCCCGATCGTAGGAGCCGTCAGCGGCGTGTGACCTGGACGACCGAGGGGCGCGGACCGGCGAACTGGCCGGGGCGCGGCGTGGCGCCGGGCGCGACGTAGTCGGGGAACCGCGACTGCGGCGCGTCCCACGTGCCGTCCTCGCCGGGGTGCTGCACGGCGACGAAGACGGAGCCGTCGCGGTCGTGGATCACCGGGCCGCA
>JAYSEC010000154.1:0-2751 GCA_041914085.1 Nocardioides sp. | reverse complement strand
GCGACGTTGTCGGGGCACGAGATCGGCGAGACCGGGCCGGTCCACCCGCCGAAGTACGTGCCGGCGGAGGCGGCGTCACCGCAGATGAGGAACAGGTCCCAGGTGAACGTGTCGGCGGTGTGGTCGCCGCCGGTCGGGGTGATCTCGACGACGTGGCCGTCCTTGTTGGCCGCGCGCGGGTTGGGCTCGGTGGTGCCCTCCTTGCCGACCTTGCCGCGGTCGGTGTTGTTGGTGCACGCGACGTAGACCTTGCCGTTGTGGGTGCTCGGCTGCACGTCCTCGGGCCGGTCCATCCTGGTGGGCATGACCGCGTCGGCGGCGAGGCGGGTGAACACCAGCACCTCCTCGAGGCTGAAGCCCGGCACCATCGACTGCCCGTCCTTCGTGAGCGGGATCCACTCGCCGGTGCCGTCGCTGGTGCCGTCCTCGAGGCCGTCGCCGGTGAAGCGGGCGACGGACAGGTCGCCCTCGCTCAGCGGGGAGCGACCGCCGTGGCGGCGCCAGCTGCCGCCGCGGCCGTGGAGGCGGTCCTTCGACACGAAGCGGTAGAGGTAGTCGAAGCGCTCGTCGTCACCCATGTAGGCGACCACGTGCCCGTCGCGGTTGACGATGACGTTCGCCCCCTCGTGCTTGAACCGGCCCATCGCGGTGTGCTTCACCGGGGTCGAGCGCGGGTCCGAGGGGTCGACCTCGACGATCCAGCCGAACCGGTTCGGCTCGTTGGCGTAGGCCGGCTGGGTGGCGTCCCAGCGCGGGTCGAAGGCGCGCCAGCCGCGGGTGTCCTGCGTGGGGGAGAGGCCGTACCGCTTCTCCCGCGGGTCGGTCCCGACAGCCGTGAAGTACTGGTTGACGTTCTCCTCGCCCGACAGCACCGTCCCCCAGGGCGTGGTGCCGCCGGCGCAGTTGTTCATCGTGCCGCGCACGCGGGTGCCGGTCGGGTCCTCGGCGGTCTTCAGCAGGTCGGAGCCGGCGGCCGGGCCGTCGAGGACGAACGGGGTGTCGAGGGTGATCCGGCGGTTGAGCCGGGCGCCGGGGACGTAGCGCCAGGTGTCGCCCCGCCGGCGGCGCTCGAGCTCGACGACGGACATGCCGTGCGCCGCCCAGGCGGTGCGCACGACCGTCTCCGGGTCCGTGCCGGGCGGGAACATGATGGCCTCGTTGGTGTACTCGTGGTTGCACACCAGGAGGGCCCGCGTGCCCGACCGGTTGGTCTCGATGATGTCGAGGTAGTCGTTGTTGTAGCCGAACTGCCCGGCCTGGGCCTCCGGCGTCTGCCGGGCCGGGTCGAACGCCGGCGCTCCGCGCAGGACCGGGTCGCCCCAGCGGATGATCGCGTGCCAGTCGTAGCCGGAGGGGACCGTCACGTCGTCGACGGTGGCCGGGACCGGCGCGATCGCGGTGAAGGGCAGGGCGCTCCCGCGCTGCCCGCCTCCGTGGCCGTGGCCGTGCCCGTGGCCGTGGCCGCCGCGTCCGGCAGCGGCGACCGGCGAGGACCCGATCACGCCGAGGGCGGTCGCGGTGAGGCCGGCGCCCACGACGGTGCGGCGTCGCAGGGCCTGCGCGGCCACGTCGCGGAAGTACGACGTCTCGGTGGTGTTGGGTGCCGCCACGGAGCAGGCGTCGCCGCAGCGGAGGTGGCAGGTGACGGCGCTGCGGTTGCCGTGCGTGAGCCCCGCCATCGGCAGGTCGGTGGGAACGAGGGGGAGGAGCGGGCGAGGGGCGGTGTCCGTCATGGGGTGGTCTCCGTGCCGAGTGAGTGCGGGTCGCGTGTCGGGCCCACTCTCGTCGTCGGCGGTGTGCCGGAGGGCGTCGCGCAGGTGGACATCGGGTGAACTGCTCGGCAATCGCGGGACACCGACGCCTCGCAGCGAGTGCGAGGCACACTGGGGGCGTGCCCGACATCGACCAGCGCCTCGAGGAGGCGATCCTCGACCTCCTCGCGAGGCGAGCGCCCACGGCCACCATCTGCCCCTCGGACGCGGCCCGTGCCGTCGGCGACGAGGGCTCGTGGCGCGACCTGATGGACCCGGCCCGCGCCGCGGCGGCGCGGCTGGTCGAGCGCGGCGACGTGGAGGTCACGCAGGGCGGTCGGGTGGTCGACCTGGCCACCGCGAAGGGGCCGGTCCGCATCCGCCGGAGGTGAGGATCAGCCGGAGGCCGGCCGTGAGGTCAGCACCCGCACCGCGAGGTCGGTGGTGAAGTCGTTGTCGAGGAAGCCGACGACCCTGGTCACCCGGTCGAGGTCGAGCGGGAGCAGCCCGCGCGAGCCCGGCACGTCGGGGGTCAGCCCGAGGTCGAGGTCGTCGCGGCCCGACATCATCTCGACGTTGAACCGGTAGCGCTCGCGCGCGCCGGGGGCGGACAGACGTCGTACGACGGTCTCGCCGAGGCGACGTGCGCCGTTCTCCGCCGCCCAGTCGTCGAGCGCAGCGGCCAGCGAGCGGCCACCGAGGTGGTCGACGTCGGCCCACGCAGCCTCCATCGACCCGGCGACCTCGAGCAGGATCGCGGCCGTCTTCTCGCCGATGCCCTGGACGCCCGGCAGGTTGTCGCTGGAGTCGCCGCGCAGGGCGGCGAAGGCGAGGTAGTTGGCGGGCCGCACGCCGTACATGTTGTAGAGGCTCGCCGGGGTCAGGGTCGGCGACCCGTGGATGCCACCGTCGATGAGCCGCAGCACGCGGGTGTGGTGGCTGATGTGGGCGAAGGCGTCACGGTCGGAGGTGATGATGACGCAGTCCCAGCCGTTGGCCG
>JAYSEC010000153.1:0-8442 GCA_041914085.1 Nocardioides sp. | reverse complement strand
GCTCGGCCGCGACCTGCGCGACGACGAGATCACCGTCCTCGAGGGCTGGGCCGGCGACCTCTACGGGATCCCCGTCGACTCGACGATGGAGGCGATGGCGCTCGGCGCCCAGCTCGAGGCGATGATCACCGACCCGGTCTACGAGGGGAAGTCCCTCGCCGGCCTGGTCGACCTGGTCACCTCGGGCGAGATCCCCCGCGACTCGCACGTGCTCTACGCCCACCTCGGCGGCCAGCCGGCGATCAACGCCTACCACTCGCTCTGGCCGGCGGCCTAGCCGATCGGAGCCGCGCCACTCAGCCGGCGTACGGCTGGGCCGCCGGCCCCGACCGGTCGAGGTCGACCCACAGGGATCTGCCGTCGAGGTCGCCCGGGCGAGCCAGGCCGTGGCGTGCGGTGGTGACCAGGGCCGGTCCGCCGGCCGGGTCGAACGCGATGCTGGTCGGCTGGCTCGTCGGGAGCGGCACGACGGCGGCGAGCGAGCCGTCGGTGTCGTAGCCGTGCAGTCGGGAACCGCCCCACTGCGCGCTCCAGAGCAGGCCCTCGTCGTCCAGGGCCATCCCGTCCGGACTGGCGTCCGGCACGTGCGCGAACGTCTCGAGGGCGCCCAGCTCGCCGGTGGCGACGTCGACCGGGCCGCGACGGATGAGGCCGCGGTCGCTGTCGGCGAGGTAGAGCCACCCGCGCTCGTGGTCGATCACCGGGCCGTTGGGGATGGTCAGCCCCTGCAGGACGCACGTCAGCGTCCGGTCCGGCTCGAGGCACCACAGGGAGCCGGCGCCCGGCGCGGCGTCGTACGCCATCACGCCGAACCAGAGCCGTCCCGTCACGTCGGTGCACGCATCGTTGACGCGCATCGCTCGCGGGTCCAGCCCGGTGTCGACGACGACCGCCTCGCCGTCCTCGTCCAGGAGGCGTACGCCGGTGCCCGCCACCACCGCCAGCCCGCCACCCGCGCGCGGCGCCGCGGCGCCCAGCGGCACGTCGAGGGCGAGCAGCTCGGCGATCCCGGCAGGTCCGAACGCGAGCAGCCGCCCGGCCAGCAGGTCGACCTGGACCAGGCCCTGGACCGGGCCCGACGCCCACCAGCGCGCGCCCTCGCCGAAGTCGATCGCCGGCATGTCGACCGGCCGCACTGTCATGGCCGCCAGTCTGCCCGAGCCCGCGACGACTCAGCGCGCCTCGTCCATGCGCTGGGTGCCGATGACCGACAGCAGCTGCAGCGACGCCTCGTCCGGCGAGCCGGGCTCGGCGGTGTAGAGGACGAGCTGCTGGCCCTGCTCGGTGATGTCGAAGGTGTCGCAGGCGACCGTGACGGGACCCACGACGCGGTGGTCGAACGTCTTGACGAGGGCCGGTTGCGCGGTCACGTCGTGCAGCTCCCAGAGTCGGGCGAACTCCTCGCTGCCCTGCTGCAGCTCGGCGACGAGCCTGCCGAGCTCCAGGTCCTGCGGGTAACGGGCGAGGGCCACGCGGAGCCTGGCCGCGGCGTAGCGCCCGAACGCCTCGAGGTCGGACACACCGTAGAGCCGCTGGCCGTGCCGGTGCGGCCCCAGGAACAGGCGGCGGGCCAGGTTCCTGTCCTCGCGCGGGAGCGCCGAGAAGTCCTCCATCAGCGCCGCTGCGAGGGGGTTCCAGGCGATCACGTCAAAGGTCACGGTGGTGACCAGAGCAGCCGCGTGGGGCACGCGGTCGATCAGCTCCAGGACGCTCGCGCGCACCTCGCGCGACGGACCCAGCCGCTCGGCCACCGGCGAGCCGGCGAGCCGGTGGAGGTGGTCCCGCTCGGCGTCGTCGAGCCGGAGGGCGCGCGTGAGGCCGGCCAGCACCTCCCGCGACGGCCACGGCGCACGCCCCTGCTCGAGGCGGGTGTAGTACTCGGTCGAGATGAACGCCAGCTGGGCGACCTCCTCCCGGCGCAGTCCCGGTGTACGTCGCCGGGTGCCGGCCGGCAGGCCGACGTCCGCGGGGGTGATGCGCTCCCGCCTGCTCCGCAGGAACCCTGCCAGCTCGTCCTTGTCCACGACTCCAGTGTGCGAGGCGACCACGGTCCGTGACAGGTACAGCGTGTGTCTGGTTGCGTCGGCCCGCAGGCGGCACGGTCGATGCCATGACTACGACAGACGACGCACGCGTCACCGAGACGCTCCAGAAGATGGCCGACAGCTTCGTCGACTGGCCCCGCGCCCCGATCCACCACCGACCGTCGGAGGTCGGCCTGGACTACGAGGACGTGACCTTCCCGTCCGAGGACGGCGTACCGCTCGAGGGGTGGTTCATCCCCGCCCCGGGATCGGACCGGCTGGTCATCGCCAACCACCCGCGTTGGTTCACCCGCGCGGGCCTGCCGTCCCACCTCGAGCCGTGGCGCTCCATCGCCGCCGCGACGGGCAACGACTTCGAGATCGACTTCGTGCCGGACTACCAGCTGCTCCACGACGCCGGCTACCACGTCCTCGCCTACGACCTGCGGAACTTCGGCCAGAGCGGCACGGGCAACGGCGGCGTCTTCACCGTCGGGAACTTCGAGTCGCGCGACGTCATCGGGTCGTTGCGCTACGCACGGAGCAGGCCCGACCTCGCCGGAGCGCGCATCGGCCTGTTCAGCCGGTGCGTCGGCGCCAACGCCACGATGAAGGCCATGACCCGCGCCCCCGCGGAGTTCGACGACGTGCGGTGCATGGTCAGCCCCCAGCCGTTGTCCGCGGGGGTGTCCATGGCCCGCGCCCTGGAGCGCTTCGACATCTCCTCGGACCGGATGCAGGAGCTCGACGAGCTCGTCTTCCGCAGGACGAGCTTCCACATCGACGAGATGTCGCCGGTCCCGTGGGCGAGCAGCGTGCGGGTGCCGACGCTGCTCTACCAGGTGCGCGACGACGTCTACACGCATCCGAGCGACGTCCAGGCGATCCACGACAACATCGCCACCGACGAGAAGGACCTGTTCTGGATCGAGGGGACGACGCGCCGATGGGACGGCTACGCCTACTTCCAGCGCGAACCCGACCGGATCCTCGAGTGGTTCGACCGCTACCTCTGACGGGCGAGGCCGAAGCTGTCAGACCGTGATGCCGAACAGGTCCTCGGCGTTGCGGAACGCGATCTTCTCCTTGTCCTCGCGTGGCAGGTCGACTGCCCGGAACCAGTCGGTCCCCTCCTTGATGCTGTCGATGAAGGGATAGTCCGTCGCGAACATGACGCGGTCGACGCTGATGTGCTTCAGCAGGAGGTGGAGCAGGTCGTCCTGGAAGAACGCGCTGGTCGTGAACCAGAAGTTGTCCTGGAAGTACTGGTCGACGGGCTTCTCGAGCGACTTCCGGGTCGGTTCCCCCATGTCGTTGGCGATCCGCTCGTAGTAGAACGGCAGGCCTTCGCCCATGTGGCCGATGACGATCTTCAGCCGGGGGAACCTGTCGAAGACCCCGTAGGTGATCATCCGCACGGCCTGGACCAGCACCTCCTGGTGCCAGCCGAGCCCGGACCCGCTGAAGATGTAGTCCTGGTACTCCCTCGTGTACTCCGAGCGGGTCGTCGCGTAGTAGGTCCGGTAGACGGCGTCGGACGGGTATCCGGGATGCAGGTAGATCGGGACGTCGAGCGCTTGCGCACGCGCCAGCACGGGCTCGAAGTCGGGATGGTCGAGGTACTTCGAGGTGATGTGGCCGTTGGTCAGCGCGCCGAGGAACCCGTCCTCGCGAACACACCGCTCGAGCTCGTCGGCCGCCGCCTCCGGGCTCTGCAGGGGCAGGGTCGCGAAGGCCTGGAAGCGGTCCGGGTGCTCGGCCATCGGGCCTTCCACCAGCTGCCGGTTGAGACGACGGGCGAAGTCGATGCCCTCCCGCCCGGGAACGTTCTGCACCGCGGGGGTGTGCGCCGAGAGGACCTGGACGTCGAGTCCCCCTTGGTCCATGTCGCGGATGCGGCGCTCGCCGAGGTCGGCCAGACCGATCTCGGTGAGGAAGGCGATGTGGTCCTGGTTGAGGGAGTTCAGCCTCATCAGCTCGGGGGTCGAGAAGGTCTCCTCCGTGCCGATGAACCTCAGGTCCTGGTCACGGAGCCAGATGTCCTTCTCGGTGTGGGAGACCTCGGGGTCCACCGGGTCGTTGCGGCGTCCGGCGAGTGCCGACGCGGACCATCCCACGCCGGCGCCGAGTGCGGCCGCGCCCGCGACGAAGCCGCGTCGTCCCATCAGCGGTCGTGCTGGGTCCTGTTCGGTCGGGCTCATGTCCGTTGTGCTCCTTGGTTGCGAGGGCCTGACAGCTCGTGGGTCCACGCTCGCAGCCAGCGCTCCGCGAATCGTCCGCCCGGGGAAGACACCTCCCCGTACTCCGTGCGGAGTACGGGGAGGTGGAGCGCTGCCCGCTCGGGGCGTCGCCTCAGGCGAGCCCGGCTTCGTACGCCGCGATGACGAGCTGGACCCGGTCGCGGGCGCCCATCTTCGCGAGGATGCGCGCCACGTGGGTCTTGGCGGTGAGCGGGCTGACGACCAGCTCGTCCGCGATCTCCTGGTTGCTCCGGCCTGCGGCGACGAGGCGGAGCACCTCCCGCTCGCGCTCGGTCAGGCTGGCCAGCCGCTCGGGAGCAGCCACGTCGGGGCGACTCAACGCACGGGCGATGACCGCCCTGGTCGCGCCGGGTGACAGCAACGACTCGCCGGCAGCCACGGTGCGGATGGCGTCCAGCAGGACGTCCGGGCGGGTGTCCTTGGGCAGGAAGCCGCATGCCCCCGCGCGCAGGCCGCGCAGGACGTTGGTGTCGGTCTCGAACGTCGTCAGGATGAGGACCCTGCTGCCGGTCGATGCCTCGTCAGCGACGATCCGGCGAGTCGCCTCGATGCCGTCCGTGCCCGGCATCCTGATGTCCATCAGCACGACGTCGGGTCCCAGGTCCCTGGTCAGCGTGACCGCCTCGTCGCCGGTGCCGGCCTCCCCGACGACCTCCATGTCGTCGGCCGAGCCGACCAGCAGCGCGAAGGCTCCGCGCACCAGGGTCTGGTCGTCGGCGAGCAGGACCCGGATCACGTCGCGACCTGCCAGGTCTCCGGCAGCGGCAGGCTGGCCCGCACCTCGAACCCTCCCGACGCCAGCGGCCCGGCGTGCAGCTCGCCGCCGACGGCCCGTGCCCGCCCCGTCATCCCTGCGATCCCGAAGCCGTCCGGTGCCGCGACCGAACCCGGGCGTGCGGGCCCTCCGTCCACGACCGTGACCTGCAGCCGGGCGCCGTCCCGGGCGAGACGGACGCAGACGTGGTCGGCCTCCGAGTGCCGGACGACGTTCGTGAGTGACTCCTGGATGATCCGGTACGCCACGACCGACACCGTCGACGGCAGCTCGTCCGGCAGCCCGGTGGCCTCCAGGTCGACCCGGACATGGGCGGCCTCCGCCAGCTCCACCAGGCGCTGCAGCTCGCCGAGGTGTGGCGCTGGCTCGGTCGGCTCGGTGTCGCCACCGTGCAGCACGTCCAGGACGGCGCGCAGCTCGTGGAGGGTGGCCCGGCTCGTGTCCGACAGGTCGTGCAGCGTGCTGGACAGCTCCCGCAGGGACGCGTCGCCGCGGTCCGGCAGCTGGTCGATCAGGTGCGCGGCGACGGACGCCTGGACGTTCGCGACGGCCAGGCCGTGGGCCAGGACGTCGTGCAGCTCGGCGGCGATCAGGACTCGCTCCTCGGTGACCCGGCGCTCGACCTCGTCGGCACGCTCCTGCTCCAGCCGCGCGGCGACGACGGCTCTCCAGCTCTCCCGGAAGCGGACCGCCAACCCGGCGAAGAAGGCCATGAGGAGCCAGCCGATGCCGAGGAGGGCATCGCTCAACGCACCCGAGGTCTCGTCGGCGAGGACGGGCACCGTCACCGCGGCCACCGCCACGAGGGCGGCGGCCGGCCGCCGGTGCGGTTCGCTGTGGCGCGCGGCCGCGAACGCCGCCACGAGCGAGGCCGGCATCGTGGCCTCGTGGGGATAGTCGAGGAGGTGGTACGGCGTCGAGATGACGAGGACGAGGAGGACGACGAGGATCGGCCAGCGACGGCGAGCCAGCAGCGGCACCGACATCGCGCCGAGGAGGACGATCGCCCACAGGTCCACCTGTCGCTCGCCGTCGAAGTCGACCACCTCGAGCATGGACGCGACGCCGATGCCGAGCACGAACGACCCCGCCGCCAGCAGCGCGTCGGCCACTGGCGTGCGAAGCATCGTCATCGCTCACACGGGGACATCGACCCGGTCCTCCTCCCGGTCCTCACTCGTGCGCCAGAGCTTGCTGGGCCACCAGATCCGCGAACCCAGCGACATCGTCAACGCAGGCACCACGATCGAGCGCACCAGCACGGTGTCGATGAGCACACCGACGGCGACCAGTATCCCCGTCTGGATGAGCATGACGAGCGGCAACGTCGCCAGCACCGCGAACGTCGCCGCGAGCACCACCCCGGCCGAGGTGATCACGCCGCCTGTCACCGCCAGGCCACGCTTCGTTCCCTCCACGGTCCCGTGCCGCACGGCTTCCTCACGCACCCGGCTCATCAAGAAGATGTTGTAGTCGACGCCGAGCGCGACCAGGAACAGGAAGCCGATCAGGAGCACCGACGACTCCCAGCCCGTGAAGCCGAGCACGTGCTCGAACACCGGGTTGCACAGTCCGAGGGCTCCGAAGAACGACACCACGACCGTCGCCGCGAGCACCAGCGGAGCCACGACGGCCCGCAGCAGCAACCCGAGGATGACGAGCACCACCAGGAGGACCAACGGGATCACCCGGTTGCGATCGCTCGCGTTGGTCTCGTCCGTGTCCAGCAGCTCGGCACTCGGACCGCCGACCAGTGCGGCGTCACCGGCCAGCTCCTGCAGGTCGTTCCGCAGCCGCTTGATCGTCGCCGTCTCGCCGGCGCTCTCCGGCGAGTCGACCGGGATCGCCGAGATCTCGACCCAGTCGTCGCCGGCCTGCCCGATCGTGGCGCTGGCCACCCCGGGCGTGCTCCGGACGGCCGCCAGGACGTCGGTGCTCACGTCAGGCCGACTCATCACGGTGACCGGCTGACCGCCCTGGCCGGGGAAGCGCTCGTCGATCAGCTTCGCCCCCACCACCGAGTCGGGTGTGGCACGGGCGAACTGGTCCAGCTGCGGGAGCGACGAGCTCGCACCCACGAGGCCGAGGGACAGGGCGGCCAGGACCACCATCGGCACGGCCCAGCTCGCGACCCGCCGGCGATCGACGAGCTCGCCCAGCCGAGCCCACCGAGACCCTGACGCACGCGCCTCGGCCCCGAGCCGCGGCACGAACGGCCAGAAGATGCGGCGCCCGAGCACCACCAGCAAGGCCGGGAAGAACGTCAGCATGACGAGCAACGAGGCCCCGATGCCCGCGGCGCCCACCGGGCCGAGACCGCTGGTGGAGTTGAGGTCCGCGGCCAACAGGCACAGCAACCCCGCTGCCACGGTGCCGGCAGAAGCGGCGATGGCCGGCCCGGCGCCGCGCAGCGCCGCCAGCATGGCGTCGGCCGGACGCTCGTGTCGGTGCAGCTCCTCGCGGTAGCGGGACACCAGCAGCAAGGCGTAGTCGGTGCCCGCACCGAACACCAGCACGATCAGCAGCGCCGAGCTCATGCTGGTGATGGTGAAGTCGAAGACCTGCGTGAGCGCGTACACGGCGCCCATCGACGTGATCGCCGCGACCCCGACCGCGACGAGCGGGACCAGCCAGAGCAACGGACTGCGGTACGTCAGGATCAGCAGGAGTGCCACGACCACCGCGGTGGCGAGCATCAACGTCGCGTCGACGGAGTCGAACACCTCGTCCATGTCGGCCCCGATCGCTGACGGGCCGGTGACGTACGCGTCCAGACCGTCCGGTCGGTCCGCCAGCACCTCGCGGGCATCCGCCACCGTGGTGGCCTCGGCCTCGTCGGTGGCCCACCTGCTGTTCAGGGGCAGCGCGAGGACGAGCGACGTCCCGCGACTGGACGCCGCGATCTCGGGAGCCGTCACCGGCCGGTTGCCGAAGCGCTCCGCCAGCTCGGTGTAGTGCCGCGCCGCGGCCGCCCGATCGCCCGGTCGGATGCCGTCGGACCGTTCGTACACGACCACGAGCAGGCCGTCGCCCCCGTGGGGCAGACCAGCCTCCGCCGCGAGCACCTCGGTCGACTGGGCGCTGGCCGGCAGGTAGTCGGCCTGGTTGTCGCGAGTCACCGAGTCGAGCCTGCCGGCCAGGGACAGGCCGCCGACCACCAACCCGACCCACACCGCCAGCACGAGCCAGGCCAGCACCCTCCTGGGACGCGGTCTCCTCGCCCCGGTGTCAACGGTCGTGGGGCTGGGCGCCTGCAGGTCAGTCGTCATGACGAGCAGGGTTCCAACCCAGCGGGGCCGGGCGCGTCCCCCCACGGCAGACACCTCGCCGTACTCCGCACGGAGTACGTGAAGACTCCCCCGGGGTCTCGGGTCCCCGGGGG
>JAYSEC010000152.1:0-8534 GCA_041914085.1 Nocardioides sp. | reverse complement strand
GACGTCGAGCACATCGCCGAGCACCTCTACACCAAGGGCCAGCCCGACCCCGACCTGGTGATCCGCACCTCCGGCGAGCAGCGCCTCGGCGGCTTCCTGCTGTGGCAGTCGGCCAACTCGGAGTTCTACTTCTGCGAGGCGCTCTGGCCCGACTTCCGCCGGGTCGACTTCCTGCGCGCGATCCGCGCGTACGCCGCCCGCGAGCGCCGCTTCGGCGGCTGAGCGCCCGTTCCCGGAGTGGACGAATCGTTACCGTCTGCTCACCCCACGTTCGGGCGTGTCGACCGATTTCGTGGAGGAGCCGGGCGTACGTTCGCGGCATCGGCAGGTGGGGAAGCCTGCCGTACCGGGAGGCAGCCGTGGGCACTCAGATGGGAGCTCTCCGGTCCGTTGAATGACATCGGGCCGGGCGAGGAGTGCGCGCGCCGACCCGCAGCAAGGGGTTCGTCGTGGCCAGCAAGACCTCATCCAGCTCCGCATCGCCCAGCGCATCGCCCGACCGTCTCACCTACGTCCTCGACACGAGCGTCCTCCTCGCCGATCCGGGGGCGATCAAGCGCTTCGCGGAGCACGAGGTCGTGCTGCCGGTCGTGGTGATCACCGAGCTCGAGGGCAAGCGGCACCACCCCGAGCTCGGCTTCTTCGCCCGCTCGGCCCTCCGCGCCCTCGACGAGCTGCGCATCCTGCACGGACGCCTCGACGAGCCGGTGCCGATCGGGACCGAGGGCGGCACGGTCCGCGTCGAGCTCAACCACACCGACCCCGCGTCGCTGCCGTCGGGCTTCCGCCTCGGCGACAACGACACCCGCATCCTCGCGGTGGCCCGCAACCTCGCCAACGAGGGCCACACCGTCACCCTGGTCTCCAAGGACCTGCCTCTGCGGATCAAGGCCTCGGCCGTCGGTCTCGACGCCCAGGAGTACCGCGCGGAGGCGATCAGCGACTCCGACACCGGCTACACGGGCATGACGGAGCTGGAGGTGCCGGCCGCCGACCTCGACGAGCTCTACGAGGACGGCGTGATCGACCTCGCCGACGCCCGCGACCTGCCGTGCCACAACGGCCTGGTCCTGCTCTCCGAGCGTGGTACGGCGCTGGGCCGGGTGGGCGCCGACAAGCGGGTCCACCTCGTGCGCGGTGACCGGGACGCGTTCGGCATCCACGGCCGGTCGGCCGAGCAGCGGGTCGCCCTGGAGATGCTGCTGGACCCCGAGGTCGGGATCGTCTCCCTGGGCGGTCGTGCCGGCACCGGCAAGTCCGCCATGGCGCTGTGCGCGGGCCTCGAGGCGGTGATGGAGCGCCGCCAGCACAAGAAGGTCGTGGTGTTCCGGCCGCTCTTCGCCGTCGGCGGCCAGGAGCTCGGCTACCTGCCCGGCTCGGAGGGCGAGAAGATGTCGCCCTGGGCGCAGGCGGTGTTCGACACGTTGGGCGCGCTGACGGGCAAGGACGTGATCGACGAGGTGATGGACCGCGGCATGCTCGAGGTGCTGCCGCTGACCCACATCCGCGGTCGCTCGCTGCACGACTCGTTCGTCATCGTCGACGAGGCGCAGTCGCTCGAGCGCAACGTGCTGCTGACGGTCCTCTCGCGGATCGGGGCCAACTCCAAGGTCGTGCTGACCCACGACGTCGCCCAGCGCGACAACCTCCGCGTCGGGCGTCACGACGGCATCGTGGCGGTGGTCGAGAAGCTCAAGGGCCACCCGCTCTTCGCGCACGTCACGCTGACGCGGTCCGAGCGCTCCCCGATCGCGGCCCTGGTCACCGAGATGCTGGAGAACGTCACCCTCTGACGTCTCCGCCGCTGTAACGCCGGGTTGCGGCAACTACCCGCCCCCATGCGTCATGGGAGGTAGAGCACACAACCCGGCGTTGCAGCGCTGCGGAGTGGGGCGGATGGGGCCGCCGCGACCGGTGTGGCGGCTGTGACGGAAGGGACATGGTCAATTCGGGCGTTCGGTTTGCACGCCCTCCTCGCCTCATGCATGGTGGCTCGTGACCGTTTCGTGATCTTGGGTCGCGGGCAGGGCAGTGGATCGCTGCTCGAAGCCTGGTTCCGCCTGTTCCGCGAGCACGTCGGTCGCGGCGTCCCCCGCGCCGTGCACGTCCCTGTCGTCAACCCCCCGTGAGCTCCTGTGTCGAAGTCCGACAAGTACGTCCCCAAGCACCGCGCGCCCGGTAAGCACAAGGCCGAGCGCGCGCCTCGTCGAGCGCTCCGCTCCGGCATCGCCCTGACCGGCCTGGCCGCCGCCGTGACCGGCGTGAGCATCGCCGGCGGCGTGCTCTCCACCGACCCGTCGCTGACCCCGGCTGCCGCCGACGTCTCCGACGCCCGCAGTGCGACGGACGACGCCACCGGGGACGCCACGATGAGTGCGGCCGAGCTCGAGCAGCGCACGTCGAGCACGCCGGTGTCCCGGTCCTCGCGCCGGGTCCGCCCGGCCGCGGAGAAGGTCGCGGCGCTGTCCGTCTCCTCCGGCGCCGCCGTCACCAGGTCCGAGAAGCTCTCCGAGGGCGACCCGCGCGACATCGCCCGGGCGCTGCTGCCCGAGTACGGCTTCTCCGCCGACCAGTTCTCCTGCCTGGACTCGCTCTACGTCAGCGAGTCGGACTGGCGGGTCGACGCGGACAACCCCACCTCGTCGGCGTACGGCATCCCGCAGGCGCTGACGCAGCTGCACGACCTGCCGGCCGACTACATGACGTCGGCCGAGGCGCAGATCCGCTGGGGCCTGGAGTACATCCAGGACACCTACGGCACGCCGTGCAGCGCGTGGAGCTTCAAGCAGGGCAACGGCTGGTACTGAGACCAGCACGGGGGCTGACCGTCGTCAGCGCAGCTGCTGGGCGTGCCCCGTGGCCGGCTCCTCGAGGACCCGGTCGGCGGTGGACACCAGCAGTCCGCCGAGCATGAACGCGGCGATGGCGGCGACGAGGGTCGACGTGGCCAGGTCGGGGATCAGGCGTCGAGCCCCCGTCGGGGTCGCCCCGTGGAACTCGTGGGTCAGCGCGTGGCCCTTGCCGCGCGCGAGCAGGTAGCGGTTGACCGGCCAGGCGGCGAAGAACGCCACGGTCAGCGCCAGCATCATCGACAGCCAGAACACCGGGTTGACCAGTCCGGCCTCCATCGCGCCGGGGATCGCCGCCATGACGAGGTTGTCGACGACCTCCATCGTCGCGATCGACAACGTGTCGGCGGCGAGCACGACGGTGAGGGCCGCCCCGACCCCGAGGCCGGCGCGCAGCAGCGGCAGCGTCGAGAGCGCGTAGCCGAAGAGGAAGGCGAGCCCGACGGCGATCGCGATCGTCGCGAGGTTGCCGAGGCCGAGCGCCGTGCCGATGACCAGGCCCAGGATCTCGCCGATGGCGCAGCCGGTCAGGCAGTGCAGGGTCGCCGAGACCGCCATGGCGTTGGTGCTGCCCATCTGGTGGTCGTCGTGGTGCTGGTGGGTCTCGTGCGTGGCGTGCTCCATGCCGACAACATACCCCTAGGGGGTATGTCTGTCGAGGGGTGTCAGCGGGAGGTGGGCCGGGTCATGGACGTCACGTCGAGCGCGGCGTCGAGCTGCTCCTCCGTGAGGTCCCCGCGCTCGACGTAGCCCATGGCGATGACGGTCTCGCGGATGGTGGCACCATCGGCCAGGGCCTTCTTCGCCACCTTGGCGGCCTCCTCGTAGCCGATGTGCGCGTTGAGGGGAGTCACGACCGAGGGCGAGGACTCGGCGTAGCGGCGCATCCGCTCGGCGTCGGCGGTGATGCCGTCGACGCACCGCTCCGCCAGCAGGACCGTCGACGTGGAGAGGACGTGGACCGACTCGAGCAGGGCGTGGGCCATCACCGGCATCATCACGTTGAGCTCGAAGGCACCGGACGCGCCGGCCCAGGCGATCGTGGCGTCGTTGCCGACGACCCGCGCGCAGACCATCAGCGTCGCCTCGGGGAGGACCGGGTTGACCTTGCCGGGCATGATGCTGGACCCGGGCTGGAGGTCGGGGAGGTGGATCTCGGCGAGGCCCGTGGTGGGCCCCGAGGACATCCATCGCAGGTCGTTGCAGACCTTGGTCAGGCCGACCGCGATCGTGCGAAGCACCCCGGACAGCTCGACCAGCGAGTCGCGGGTGCCCTGCGCCTCGAAGTGGTCGCGGGCCTCGGTGAACGGCTGGCCGGTCCGCTCGGAGAGCGCGGCGATGGCCCGCTCGGCGAAGGCGGCCGGGGTGTTGATGCCCGTGCCGACGGCCGTGCCGCCCAGCGGGAGCTCGCGCACCCGGGGGAGGACCGCCTCGAGCCGCTCGACGGCGAGCCGCAGCGTGGCGGCGTACGCCCCCATCTCCTGGCCGAGTGTGACGGGGGTGGCGTCCATGAGGTGGGTGCGGCCCGACTTCACCGTGTCGGCGAACTCCTCGGCCTTGCCCTCGAACGACGTCGCGAGGCGGTCGAGCGCGGGGACGAGGTCCTCGACCACCGCGAGCGTCGCCGCGACGTGGATGCTCGTCGGGAAGGTGTCGTTGCTGCTCTGCGAGGCGTTGACGTGATCGTTGGGGTGCACCTCCACGCCCGCGCGGGCGGCGAGCGTGGCGATCACCTCGTTGGCGTTCATGTTCGAGCTGGTGCCCGAGCCGGTCTGGAAGACGTCGAGCGGGAACTCGCCGTCATGCTGGCCGGCGACGATCTCGTCGGCGGCGGCGACGATGGCGTGCGCCTGCTCGTGCCCGAGGACGCCCAGCCCGGCGTTGGCGGTCGCGGCGGCCGCCTTCACGTGCGCAAGAGCCTGGACGTGCCGGGGCTGGAGGGTCAGGCCGCTGATCGGGAAGTTCTCGATCGCACGCTGGGTCTGCGCCCGCCAGAGGGCGTCGCGAGGCACCTCGACCTCGCCCATCGAGTCGTGCTCGGTGCGGGTGGCGTGGTTGCTCATGCCTCGACGCTAGCCCTTGACAGATTGGTAACCAACGCGTTACCAATATCGGGTGGATCCGTTCGCCGCCCTGGCCGACCCCCTGCGACGTGATCTCCTCCGGCGACTCGTGCGCGGGCCGGCGAGGGTCGTCGACCTGACGGCCGAGCACTCCGTCAGCCGCCCGGCGATCAGCCGCCACCTGCGCGTGCTCGCCGCGGCAGGACTGGTCTCGGCCGAGGACCGGGGGCGTGAGCGGCACTACCGGTTCGAGCGTTCCGGCCTGGACCCGGTGGCCGGCCTCCTCGCTCAGCTGCTCGGTCAGGACGTGGTCGAGCCGCCGATCGCCGCACACCTCTTCGACGGCCTCGACCTCGAGGTGCGCCGCACGGGTCGCGACCGCCGTTCGGCGGACCCGTCCCGGACCACCCACCCACATCAGGAGGACACCGCATGAGCACGACGACGATGACCGGCAGGCCCGAGCGACGTGATGGCGAGACGCTGCTCGTGATCGAGCGGACCTTCCGGGCCCCGGTGGAGGACGTGTGGGCGGCCTGCACCGACCCCGCGCGGATGGAGCGGTGGATCGGGACGTGGAGCGGCGACCCCGCCTCGGGGTCGGTGAGCTTCCGGATGACCGCCGAGGGCGACGACGTCCCGGCCGAGGAGATGGACGTGCTGGCCTGCGAGCCTCCGCGCCGGCTCGCGGTCCGCGGCCGGGAGCCGGAGCCGTTCAGCGAGGACGGGTCGGGACCGAAGGTCCACTGGCACATGGAGCTCGAGCTCGGCGAGGCCGACGGCGTCACCTCGCTGCGCTTCGTCCAGGTGCTCGCGCCCGGTGCGACCGGGCTCGAGATGGTCGCCAGCGTCGGTCCCGGCTGGGACTACTACCTCGACCGCCTGGTGGCCGACCTGTCCGGCGACGACGTGGGTGCCGTCGACTGGGAGTCCTACGCGGCCGGGTCCTCCTGGTATCGCGAGCGTTTCGTGTGAGCCGTCCCGGCCCGGCGTTGCGGCTTGGTCGGGCCGCGCCGGGTGGGGAGCATGGCGGGGTGCGTCCTCTGCGTCTCGGGGTCGGCTGCGTGCTGTCCGCCTCGCTCGTCCTCACCGCCTCCGCCTGCTCCGCGCTCGGCGGCGACGACCGCGACCCGGCTGCCGAGCTCGCCGACGACCTGGCCGCCGCCCTGTCTGCGCACACCCTGGGCGACGTCCCGCTGGTCGACGAGAGCGTGCGCGACGCGTTCGCCGAGCTGGTCACGCCGCTCGACGAGGTCCCGGTCACCGTCGAGGTCGTCGACGTGCGCGAGGTCGAGGAGGAGGGGCGGGCCGATGTGACGCTCTCGTGGCGGTGGGACGTCACCGACGCGGCCGCGTGGGAGTACGACACCTCCGTCAGCCTGGTCGACCAGGACGGAGCCGCGTGGCAGGTGGCGTGGTCGCCGGACGACCTCGCTCCCGACCTCGCCGAGGGCGACACGCTCGGCCTGCGCACCCTGACGCCGCGGCGCGGCGACATCACCGGCGCCGACGGCGCCGTCCTGGTGACCGAGCGCCCGGTGCTCCGCTACGGGCTCGACAAGACCAAGGTCGAGGGGCCGCAGGTCGCCCGCAGTGCCCGGCGGATCGCCCGTGTCCTCGACCTCGACGCGGCGTCGTACGTCGCCCGGGCGGAGGCGATGGGCCCGGAGGCGTTCGTGGAGGCGGTCGTCCTCCGCGAGGACGACGCGCTCGAGGCACTGCCCGCCTTCCGGCGGGTGCCCGGTGCGCTCGCGGTGCGCGACACCCTGCCGCTGGCGCCGACGCGCGAGTTCGCCGCGGCCCTGCTCGGCCGGGTCGGCCCCGCGACCGCGGAGCTGGTCGAGGAGTCCGAGGGGCGCATCGCGGCCGGTGACGAGGTCGGGCTCTCCGGGCTGCAGGCGCGTTACGACGAGCAGCTGACCGGCACGCGTGGCACCGCGGTCGTGGCCCGCGGCGCCGACGACCGGCTGCGCACGCTCTTCGAGGTCCCCGCCGCCGATGGCGCCGATCTCCGGACCACCCTCGACCCGGTGCTCCAGCGGGAGGCCGAGGACGCCCTCGCCACGCTCGGCGACGACGCCCCCGCCGCGGCCCTCGTCGCCATCCGGCCCTCGGACGGCGCGGTCCTGGCGAGCGCCAACGGCGTGGGCGCGGCAGGCGCCGACCTCGCCTCCACGGGCCAGTACGCACCGGGCTCGACCTTCAAGCTGGTCTCGGCCCTGGCGCTGCTGCGCAGCGGCCTGGGTCCGTCGGCCCCGGTCTCGTGCCCGGCGACCACGACGGTGGACGGCCGGTCGTTCGAGAACTACGACGACTACCCGTCGTCCGCGCTGGGCGAGATCACCCTCACCCAGGCGGTCGCCCAGTCGTGCAACACGGCGTTCATCGGCAACGCGGACCGGCTCCGGCCCGGCGACCTCGCGGCGGCGGCCCAGGCGCTCGGTCTGGGCACCGACCACGACCTCGGCTTCCCGGTGTACTTCGGGCAGGTGCCGCCGCCGGAGACCGAGACCGGGGCGGCCGCCGACCTGATCGGCCAGGGCACGGTGCTCGCCAGCCCGTTCGCGATGGCGGCCGTGGCGGCGTCGGTCGCGGGCGGCCGCGCGGTGCTGCCGGTCCTGCTGCCCGAGCACCAGGTGCAGCAGGTGCCGCCCGAGCGGCCGCTGGCGCCCGCCGAGGCCGGCACGCTGCGCGGCCTGATGCGGGCCGTCGTCACGACGGGCTCGGGGCGCTTCCTCGCCGACGTGCCGGGAGAGGTCGGCGCCAAGACCGGCACCGCGGAGTACGGCGAGCCCGACGCGAGCGGCGAGCTGGCCACGCATGCATGGATGGTCGCCACCCGCGGTGACCTGGCGGTCGCGGTGTTCGTCGCGACCGGCGTCTCAGGCTCGCAGACCGCGGGGCCGGTGCTCGAGGCGTTCCTCCGCTAGGCCTTCCGGGCCAGATAGAGGTAGTACGCCTCCGGGCGGTCCTGGAGGAGCACGTCGTGGCGCTGCTCCTCGGCCGCCCCGAAGACCTCGCGCAGCGCGTCGAGCAGCCCCGGGGCCGCGTTGCCCGACCACACGACGAGCACCCCGCCGGGGGAGAGGAGGTCGCGGCACCGGCGCAGGAACTGCTCCTCGTAGACCGCCTCGTTGGCCTCGTGGACGAGGTAGCCGGGGCCGTTGTCGACGTCGAGCAGCACTAGGTCGTAGGTCGAGCGCGCCTCGGCGATCGCCATCGCGATGTCGGCGTTGACGATCGTGACCCGCTGGTCGGCGAGGATCGCCGGACCGTGCGGCACGGTGCCCTCGCGCATCCACTGGACCAGCGGCTCCTCGATCTCCACGACGACCGCCCGCTGCACCCGCGGGTCGGCGAGCACCCGCTGCAGGGTGAACCCGAGCCCCAAGCCGCCGATCACGACCGACCTCGGCTCGTCGACGAGCGCCAGGGCCTGCGCCGCGAGCTCGATCTCGCTGGTCGTCTCGAGGGTGTCCATCACGAAGACCCCGTTGACCCGCAGCTCCAGCACGTCGGCCCCGGTCGCCGAGGAGCGGCGTCGCAGCACCACGTCCCCGCGCTCGGTCTCGGCCCGCGCGATCTCGACCACCCCTGGATCCATCACGCCACCATCCTGCCC
>JAYSEC010000151.1:0-8546 GCA_041914085.1 Nocardioides sp. | reverse complement strand
CGGCTTCGACTCCCCCACGCTGATGGGCTACCTCGCGGCGAAGACCGAGACCGTGAAGATCGGCTCGGGCATCCTCAACATCTACTCCCGCACGCCGGGGGCCCTGCTGCAGACCGCGGCCGGCCTCGACAACGTCAGCGGCGGCCGCGCGATCCTCGGCATCGGCGTCAGCGGCCCGCAGGTGATTGAGGGCTTCCACGGCGTCCCCTACTCCAAGCCGATGGCCCGCACCGCCGAGGTCGTCGAGATCATCCGCAGCGGCCTCAAGCGCGAGCCGCTGTCGGCCGACGGGGTCTTCCACCTCCCGCTGACCAAGGACCACGGCGCGGTCACCGGGCTGGGCAAGCCGCTGAAGCTGCTGACCAAGCCGGAGCGCGACACCATCCCGATCTGGATCGCCGCCCTCGGCCCGAAGAACGTCGAGCAGACCGCCGAGATCGCCGACGGCTGGATCCCGCACCTCTTCCACCCCGAGCGGGCCCACCTCGTGTGGGGCGACGCGCTTGCGGCGGGCAACGCCAAGCGGCAGGAGGGCCTCGAGCCGCTCCAGGTCATGGCCGGTGGCATGGTCGCCATCGGCGAGGGACCCGAGACGAAGGCGCTGCTCGACTTCGCGCGGCCGATCTTCGCCCTCTACGTCGGCGGCATGGGCGCCAAGGGCAAGAACTTCTACAACGACGTCGCGCGCGCCTACGGCTACGAGAAGGAGGCCGAGGAGATCCAGGACCTCTACCTCTCCGGCAAGAAGAAGGAGGCCGAGGCGCTCGTCCCCACCGAGTGGCTGGAGGCCGCCAACCTCGTCGGCCCGGCGTCGTACGTCAAGGAGCGCATCGCCGCGTTCGAGGAGGCCGGCGTCACCGACCTCAACATCACGCCGGTCTCCGACGACCCCGCGGCCACGGTCGCGCAGGTGAAGGAATGGGTGTCCTGAGGCCGTGCACGCGCCGGGTCGATTCGCCAACCTGCGCCGGATCCAGTCGCTGGACCCGGAGGTCGACCACGACGAGATCCTCCGGCTGACCGCGCGCCACGAGTTCCCCTGGGACTACGTCCAGGGCACCGGCATCGCCTTCCTGCGCGACTACGGCGTGCCCTCCATCGCCGAGCTGCTCGATCGCACCCGGGAGTTCGCCGACCACGGCGTCAAGCGCTACGACGACACCATCCTCATCGGCGACGAGGCGACGCTCGAGGGCATCGACTCCCCCCGCTCGCACGCGGCGCTGCGCCGGCTCAACCGCATCCACGGCCACTACGACATCGCCGCCGAGGACTTCGCCTACGTCCTGGCCACCACGATCGTCGGGCCGGTCCGCTGGATCGAGGCCTACGGCTGGCGCCGGCTCGACCCCCACGAGCTGGCCGCGATCGCGAAGGTGACCACGCGGTTCGGCGAGCTGATGGGCCTCAAGGACCTCCCCACGACGTACGACGGCTATCTCGCGCTGCTCGTCGACCACGAGCGTCGGCACTTCGCCCACACGCCGGCCGCCACCCGGCTGGCCGAGTCGTCGATCCGCATCGCCGAGGAGGTCGCCCCGCCGCCGCTGCGACCGCTGGTGCGCCGGGTCACCATCGCCGTCATGGACGAGCCGTTGCGCGAGGTCCTCGGGCTGCCGCGCCAGCCGGCGTGGTTCGTGCGCGCGGTCCGGGCCGGGCTGCGCCTGCGTGGTCGGCTCCTGCGGTTCGCTCCCCCGCGCCGCACGGCGTACCGGCACCGGCCGACGACGTACCCGCACGGCCACCGCCTCGAGGACCTCGGCCCGACGGCGATGCTCGACGCGCTCAACCGTGTGCCGCGGGAGGCGACGGGGTAGTGGAGACCATGACCCCTCACCTCGCCCCCGTCCGCCGCCTCACCGGTCTCGCTCCCGGCCTCGCTCCCGGGCTGGCCCTCGCCGCAGCAGCGGCGGTGACCGGGTTGCTGCGCCGCGACAAGGCGCTCCACCCCGACGGCCACCACGGCGCCGGTCGGCTCACCCTGTCCGAGCACGCGCCCGGCCTCGGCGTCCCCGCGCTCGACACGCCCGGTCCGCAGCCCTGCCGGGTCCGTTGGTCGCGCGCGATGGGACTGCCGCAGGGATGGCCCGACATCGAGGGGCTCGCCCTCCGCCTGCCGGACGCCGCCCCGGACGGCGACGACGCCGACCTGCTGTTCGCCAGCACGGGCGAGCACCCCTGGAGCCGCTACCTGCTCACCCTGCGCCCGCCGCGCCGCTTCGGCCGGCTGACGACGCTCCTGCCCGTGCGGGCCCGTGGCCGCGCGCTGACCTTCGGCCTGAGCCCGCTGGGCGGCGGGTCGGACGGCCTGCCCCCGACGTCGTACGCCGTCGAGGTCTCGCGCGGCGCCGGCCCGTGGGAGCGGCTCGGCCGGCTCGACGTCGTCTGGTCCGAGGCCGACACCCGCGACCGCTTCGACCCCGTCGCCCGCCCGCTGGCCGGGGTCGAGCAGTACCCCTTCGTCGCCGCGCTCCGCGAGCCCGCCTACGTCGCAGCGCGGGCCGTCGCCCGTGCCCGTCCCAGCACGGAGAAGAGGCACCATGCCTGACCGGTCCGAGAGGGCGTCATGACCGGCTCACCACGGACGGTCGAGCAGGCCGGCGGCGCCGCGCTGCTGCTCGCCGAGCTGCGCGTCCAGCACGAGGACGGCTCCCGTCAGGGCCGGGGTGGCCCACTGCAGCCAGGCCAGCTTGCCGCGGGCGTCCTCCGCGACCCGCGGGTCCTTCGGGTGACCGTCCTCGCCGGAGGCGTCGCCGAGCCGCTGGCCGTAGACGTACGCCGCCGTGGTGGACGCCACCGCCGCCCCGGTCAGCAGCGTCTTGGCCACGGTGGTGACCGTCGTCGGCGCGTGGCCCACGACGCGGTTGCGGTTGTCGGCGGTGATCGCGAGCCCGCTGAGCAGGTGCAGCGCGACGGCCACGCCCTGGACCGGGCCCCAGCGCTCCCACCCCGTGCCCGAGACCTCGACGCGCTCGCGCTCGGTGTCGGGCTCGCGCGACGCCGGGTTCAACCCGACGGCACCGAACAGCGAGCCGCCGAACCAGGCGGCGTTGGTGACCAGGTGCGTCGCCCGTACGGACGTGCTCATCAGACCCATCCATCCACGGTAGGCGCGACACCGACGCGCCACCTCACCCCACGGGACCACCCCGTCGACAGGAGCCGACCCCATGCCTGAGCGCCCCAGCATCCTCGAGCAGGAGCACGAGGACTTCCGCGCCGTCGCCCGCGCCTTCTTCGAGAAGGAGGTCGCGCCGCACCACGCCGCGTGGGAGGAGGCGGGCATCGTCGACCGCGAGATCTGGCGCAAGGCCGGCGAGCGCGGGCTGCTGTGCTTCGACGTCGACGAGGCCTACGGCGGGCCGGGCATCAAGGACTTCCGCTACAACATGGTGCTCGCCGAGGAGTCCGCCCGCGCCGGCGCCTCGGGCCCCGGGTTCGCCGTGCACACCGACATCATCGTCCCCTACATCTCCTCCCTCGGCACCGAGGAGCAGAAGCAGCGGTGGCTCCCCGGCTGCGTGTCGGGCGACATCGTCACCGCCATCGCGATGACCGAGCCGGGCGCCGGGTCGGACCTCCAGGGCATCCGGACCACCGCGGTCGACGCCGGCGACCACTACGTCCTCAACGGGTCGAAGACCTTCATCTCCAACGGCATCCTGTCGGACCTGGTCATCGTGGTCTGCCGGACGAACCCCGAGGCCGGCCACCAGGGCATCTCGCTGCTCGTCGTCGAGCGCGGGATGGAGGGCTTCGAGCGCGGCCGCAACCTCGACAAGATGGGCCTGCACGCCCAGGACACCGCCGAGCTCTCGTTCACCGACGTACGGGTCCCGAAGGAGAACCTCCTCGGCGCCGAGGGCTCCGGCTTCATCTCCCTGATGGAGAACCTCCCCCAGGAACGCATCTCCATCGGCTGCATCGCCGTCGCCGCTGTCGAGCACGTCCTCGACCTGTGCCTGGCCTACGCCAAGGAGCGCGAGGCGTTCGGCAAGCCGATCGGGAAGTTCCAGCACAACCGCTTCGTGCTCGCCGAGATGGCCACCGAGGCCCACATCGCCCGCGTGTTCATCAACGACTGCGTGCTGCGGCTCAACGCCGGCGAGGTCGACACCGCGCTGGCGTCGATGGCGAAGTGGTGGACCACCGAGCTGCAGAAGCGCGTGGTCGACGCGGGCGTGCAGCTGCACGGCGGCTACGGCTACATGAACGAGTACCCCATCTCCAAGGCCTACACCGACTCGCGCATCCAGACGATCTACGGCGGGACCACCGAGATCCAGAAGGAGATCATCGGCCGGATGCTCGGCCTCTGATCAACCGGCCAGCACCTCACGCAGTCGCTGGGCGAACTCGTCGGGCTTCCCGGTCTGGCCGAACTCGCCGCCGAGGAAGCCGTTGTGTCCGCCGGGGAACACGACCGGCTCCTGACCGAGCGCGGCCGCGACCGCGTGTGCCGCGCGGCCGCCTATCTCGCCGTCCTCCGGGCCGCCGGACTCCTCGCCCACCCCGACCACCACGCGGGTGGGGGCGTCGCGCACCGCCCCGAGGTCGGGCACGCGGGTGACGCCGCCGCCGCGGAGGTTGGCCATGAGCGGGTCCTCGCGGGAACCGTCGTCCTCTGCCGGCATGCCGAACATCGCCGGGTCGGGAGGCGGTGCGGCGCGGTAGTCGTCGCCCACCGGGCCGCGGTGCATCACCAGGCCGATGAAGCGCGCCATCGCCGGACCGACGCCGGATGCGTCGTAGGTCGCGACCATCTCGTCGCAGACGGCGGCGATCGCGTCGGCGTCGGGCAGCAGTCCGGCCATCGGTGGCTCGTGCGCCACCAGCGTGCGTACGTCGCCGGGGTGCGCGGCGACGAGGAAGAGGAAGTTCACGGCCGCGCCGGAGGACGCGAAGACGTCGACCGGGCCGGACCCGAGCGCCTCCACGAGGGCATGCAGGTCGGCGGCGTGCTCCTCGGGCGTCACCGCCGCCGTCGGGTCCTGGCGCAGGCTGTGCCCGGTGTTGCGCGGGTCGACCAGCACCAGCACCCGGTCGGGGATGCGGTCGGCGAGGCTGGCGAAGCCGGTGCTGTCCATGGGCGAGCCGCACAGCACGAGCGGCGGGGACCCGGCCGTGGCGGCGGAGAGGTCGCCGCGGACCGCATAGCTGAGCGTCGCCCCCGGGACGTCGAGGGTGTGGCGGTGGGTGTCGGTCACGCGGCCAGCGTCCCACGGGCGGCCGACAGTGGGCAGCCCCCGATTCCCACCCGGTGGCTAGGTTCGAGGCGCGGACGCAGCCGCGGCCGTTCCCCGACCAGGAGACTCCATGGACCTCTTCGAGATGGACGAGACCCGCACCATGACCCGCGAGGAGGCCGCCGCCCGGCTGCGCGCCCTCGCCGACTCGCTGGCCAAGCACAACTCCGTCGAGTTCATCCGCGACGGCGGCCGCATCACGGTCGCGGTGCCCGAGCAGGTCGCGCTCAAGGTCGAGGTCGAGCTCGGCGACTCCAACGAGGTGGAGATCGAGCTCACCTGGTGAGGCGCGAAGCGGTCGCGGATCGTCCGCAACCGTCCCTACGGTGGGCTCCATGACCGACTTCATCGAGCAGGACCTCAGCGGGTCGACGTTCCGGCGGGTCCGCCTCCGTGGGGCCACGATCCACGACGCCGACCTCAGCGGGCTGCGGGTGCGGGCCGCCTGGCTCGACGGCGTGCGGATGACCGGCGTGGAGGCGCCCGACCTCGAGATCCACGGCGAGCTCGGGCGGGTCGTGGTCAACGGCGTCGACGTCGTGCCCCTCGTCGAGGCCGAGCTCGACCGCCGCCACCCCGAGCGTGCCCTCATGCGTCCGAGCGACGCCGACGGCTTCCGGACGGCGTTCGAGACCCTCGACCGGCTGTGGGAGCCCACCGTCGCCCGCGCCCGGCAGCTGCCGGCCGCCAGGCTCCACGAGCAGGTCGACGGCGAGTGGTCCTTCATCGAGACCCTGCGCCACCTCGGCTTCGCGCACGCCTGCTGGGTCTCCGGGGTCGTGCTCGCCGACCCGTCGCCGTGGCACCCGCTGGACCTGCCGTGGGACGAGGCACCGGCCGTCGACGGCGTGCCGTGGGACCGCGACGTACGCCCCGCCCTCGACGAGGTGCTCGACCTGCGGGCCCGCCGCCGGTCGATCGTCGCCGAGGTGCTGGCCGACCTCGACGACGACGGGCTGGCCCGCCCCGTCACCAGCGCGACGCCGTTCATGACCGAGGCGGACTCGCTGACCGTCGCCGACTGCCTGAAGGTGGTCCTCAACGAGGAGTGGGAGCACCGGCTCTACGCCGAGCGCGACCTGGCGGCGCTCTCCTCCTCCTTCTCTTAGAGGGGCGTGTCGTCGGGGATCGTGCGCAGCACGCTCCACGTGCCGGCCTCGCGCCCGACGACGACCTTCACGCCGTCGAGCCGGTCGAGCGACGCGCGGACGTCGTCGAGGTCCAGGCGCGTGTCGACGGCGATGTCGGCGTCGCGCACCGGCACGGTCTCGGCCGGCCACTCCTCGGACGGCACCTCGAACGGGTCGAAGTCGGTCTGGGCCGCCGCCCACAGCTGGAGGGACGCCTCGGCGACCATGTCGTCGGTCGTGTGCTCGTCAGGGGCCATGCCCCGAACCTACGCGGCTGGCCCGAACGCCTGGATCCCGCACGTGCGGCGGATGTGGCCCGCGCAAGCCGCAGCGAGGGGCCAGGACCGCCGCACGTGCGCCGGGCGCACATGTTCCCTCAGTCCGTGGCTGCACCGCCGCGTTGTTGACTGGCCCCATGCCCACCCGCCTGCTCCTCCTCGCCGACACCCATCTGCCCAAGCGCGCGAAGGACCTGCCGGCCGCGGTGTGGCAGGCGGTCGAGGAGGCGGACGTCGTGGTCCACGCCGGGGACTGGGTCGACGTCCGGCTCCTCGACGAGCTCGAGGCGCGGTCGCAGCGGCTGGTCGGCGTGCACGGCAACAACGACCACGGCGTCCTGCGCGAGCGGCTGCCCGAGGTCGCTCGGGTCGAGCTCGACGGCGTGCGGATCGGCGTGGTGCACGAGACGGGCCAGGCCAAGGGCCGGGAGGAGCGGATGGCCGCGGCGTACCCGGACCTCGACGTGCTGGTGTTCGGCCACAGCCACATCCCGTGGGACACCACGGCCGGCTCCGGCCTGCGGCTGCTCAACCCGGGCTCGCCCACCGATCGGCGGCGGCAGCCGCACTGCACCTACATGACCGCGACGACGTACGACGGCGCGGTGCACGACGTCACCCTGCACCGCCTGCCGCCCCGGGGCTAGGTGCCCGGGCGTCAGGCTTCGGGTCCGCCGGGCTGCCGCGTGGGGCAGTCGTCGTCGGTGCACTCGCGCACGTCCACGGTGGGGTCGCCGCCGCCCACGACGCCGTCCGCCGGGCCGGCCGGCCCGTCGGTGTCGCCCGACGCGCCCGGGTGGGGCCGCAGCCGGACCGCGGAGCCGCACACGGCGCACTTCTCGTAGTCGCTGTACACGCTCCGACCCTAGCCACCTGGGGAGCGCGGGTTGCGCGCGGCGGACCTAGCCATCCGCCCGCGGCGCCGCCATGATGTGACCCCCGCCACATGACCGAGCATGTGCGCAGAGGGAGGAGACCCCAGATGGCGTACGAGATCCCTGCCGAGGTCGCGGCAGCGCGCGAGGAGTACGAGGCCCGCATCCTGGGCCTGCACATGCCGGCGACCGTGCGGCAGGCGGCCGAGAGGTTCGGCGACCAGCCCGCCTTCTCGGACCGCTTCGACGTGCCCGAGGGCGAGACCTGGTCGACGATCACCTGGGCCGAGACGTGGGAGCGCACCCAGCAGGTCGCGGCCGCGCTGATCGACCTCGGCGTGGAGAAGGGCGACCCGGTGGCGCTGATGGCGTCCAACCGCACCGCGCACACGCTCGCCGACTACGGCTCGATGGCGGCCGCGGCGGTGCCGATGTCGATCTACAACACCCTCGCGCAGGACCAGGTCGCGTTCATCGCCGGCGAGTCCCGCCCGGTCGTGGTGATCCTCGAGGACCACGACCGCTACCGCCGCTGGGAGCGCGCGCTGGCGGAGGTCGACTCGATCCGCCACGTCGTGATGTTCACCGACGCCGACCGCGTCGACGACGGGCGCGCGATGACCTGGGAGGACTTCCTCGCCCGGGGGTCCGACACGTCCGGCGTCGAGGCGCGCATGGAGCAGATCACCCCCGACCTGCCCGCGACCTACCTCTACACCTCCGGCACGACCGGCAATCCCAAGGGTGTCGTGCTGACCCACCACAACGTCATGTACGAGGCGGTGTCCACGCTCGACGCGGCCGGCCTGCGCGGCCAGCAGCGCACCATCAGCTATCTGCCCCTCGCCCACATCGCCGAGCGGGTGCTGGCGACGTACGGTCCGCCGTTCCTGGGCAACCACGTGCACGCGATCCCCGACCCGGCCGGGCTGCTCGGAGCGCTCGGTGAGGTCCACCCGACGGCCTTCTTCGGCGTCCCGCGGGTGTGGGAGAAGATCAAGACCGGCATCTCCGCGA
>JAYSEC010000150.1:2089-8565 GCA_041914085.1 Nocardioides sp. | reverse complement strand
CGCGCCTCCTCGAGCGAGCCGATCGCGTAGCGCTGCGCCATGGCCGAGGAGCCCAGGCCGGCGACCTGGGGGAAGACGAACCACATCCAGTGGGTCGTCTTGCGGCCGGCGCGCAGCTCGTCCAGTGCCCGGGCGTGCACCCCCTCCTGGGCGTCGATGAAGCGCTGCAGGCGGAAGGGGTCGCTGTCCACCCCTGCGACGCTACGCCACGGGGACCTCAGCCCCGCGCCGCGACCTCCACGTGGGGCCTGGACTGCCAGAGCGTCCAGTCGGCGCTGACCTCGCTGGCGGTACGGACGAGCTGGGGCAGGTGCTCGTCGACCAGCGTCTCGCGCGAGGTCTCGGCGGCGTGGACGGTCACGCTCATCGCCGCGCGGACCTCGCCGTCGCCGTCGCGGACGGGGACGGCGATGGAGCGGACGCCCGGGGCGAGCTCCTCGTCGGCGAGGGCCCAGCCGCGGGCGCGGACCTGGGTCAGCTCGTCCATCAGCTCGTCGACCGGGCGACCGGCGTGCGGCGGCAGGCCGGATCGGCTGGGGGTCTCCAGGACCGATGCGACCTGGCGGGCCGGAAGGGCGGCCAGCAGCACCTTGCCCTTCGACGTCTGCGGAGCCGGGAAGAGCGTGCCGATCTCGACCCGCAGCGCGATGATCTTCGGCACCGAGACGCGGGCGGTGTAGACGATGTCGGAGCCGTCGAGCTGCGCGAGCGACACCGACTCGTTGATGCGCCCGACGAGGTCCTCCATGTGCGGGCGCGCGACGTCCCACAGCCCGAGCGAGCCGACGTACGCCATGCCGAGACCGATCACGCGCGGGGTCAGCGAGAAGGCGCCGTCGCGGACGCGGACGTAGCCGAGCTCCTCGAGGGTGAGCAGCAGCCGGCGGGCCGTGGGACGGGCGAGGCCGCTGGCCGCCGCGACCTCGGAGAGCGTCATCGTCGGCCGGTCGGGGCCGAAGCCGGCCAGGACGTCGAGCCCGCGGGCCAGTGACTCCACGAAGTCGGGCCCGCTGCCACGACCGGCCATGGGCTACCTCCCCGAGTTCGGCTCGCCGAAGACCGTACCGCGAGCGCCGTGCGTGGTGTGCGAGCGGTAGTCGGTGTACTGGTACGGGTTGTCGAGCACCTTGTGGTCCTCGCCGGGGAGGTCGGGGTTCATCCCCTGCTGCCAGACGTCCTCGCCCATCGCCGAGCGCAAGTGATCGACGGTGTTCTCGACCTCGGTGCGCACCGAGGCGAGGTCCGCGCCGACGAGGCGGTGGTCGCGCTTCACGACGCGGCCGTCCACCACGACGGTGTGCACGTCGCCGCGCTGCGCCTGGAACGCCACGTGGCCGTAGGGGTTGAGCAGCGGGAACGACACGGGGGAGTCGTCGTTCTTGATGAGTACGACGTCCGCCTTGGCGCCGGCGGTGAGGTGGCCGAGGTCGTCGCGTCCGAGCGCCCGGGCGCCGCCGCGGGTGGCCCACTCGACGACCTGCTCGGCGCGCAGGCCGGAGTGGGTGACGGTGTCGCCGGCGGCGTGCGCCTCGAGGTGCTCGCGCGAGCGGTCGGCGCCGAGGGTCGTGCGCATCGCGCTGAACAGGTCGCTGCTCCACCACACCGAGGTGTCCATGGAGAGCGAGACGGGGATGCCGTGGCGGCGGACCTGCCAGGTGGGCGGGTAGCCCTGGCCGGCGCTCTGCTCGGACTCGGTGGACACCGACACCGAGCCGCCGGTGGCGGCGATGCGGTGGTAGCTGTCGGTGGAGAGCGTCGCGGCGTGGACGTAGACCGTGTCGGGCTGCATGAAGTCGTGCTCGTGCATGAGCCGGATGCCGTCGTCGTTCGTCGCACCCCAGACGCCCGCGTGGGTGGTGACGGGCAGGCCGAGGTCGCGGGCGAGCTCGAAGGCGGCCTTCTCCGGGAAGGCGGGGTCGCCGGTGACGTCGAAGGCGAGCTGGAAGCCGAGCATGTCGCCGTCGGTGCCCCGGTTGCGCTCGAAGAACCCGCGGACCGCCGGGTCGGCCGTCCACTCCCACGGTGCGGCCTGGATGTTGCCGTAGGCGAGCACGAAGCGGCCCGGGACCGAGCGCAGCGCCTCGACGGCCGCCTCGGCGTGGTCGACGGTCTGCAGCCCGTGCGACCAGTCGACGGTGGTGGTGACGCCCGCCTCGAGGGCGTCCCACGCCGACAGCAGGTTGCCGGCCCTGATGTCCTCGGGGCGGAACTTCGCGCCGTGCTCGAGGTAGTACCAGACGAAGTACTGGGTGAGGGTCCAGTCGGCACCGTAGGCGCGCATCGCGGTCTGCCACATGTGCCGGTGCGTGTCCACCATGCCCGGCATCACGATGCCGCCGGACGCGTCGACGACCTCGGCGCCGTCGGGCGCGGACAGCCCCGTCCCGACCTCCGCGACCCGGTCGTCGACGACCAGCACGTCGGCGTCGGTGAGCACGGTGTGCTGGTCGTCCATGGTGAGCACGGTGCCGCCGGTGAAGAGCACCGGGCGACGGTCGTCCGAGGTCGGCATGCGATGGTCTCCATTTCTCGGACAACTGTCCGTATCACGGTCGATGTGGTGCCCGTCACTGTGCGCCGCCCGGTCACGCGATGTCAAGGGAGTCCCTTGACAAGTCTGGACCGCCGCGCGAACACTGGTCGACCAGTGAGCGGACACCTGTCCGCAGAACCGAGAGGGATGCGCGTGACAGACCGTCCGAAGCAGGGACCACTCGCGGGGCTGCTGGTCGCCGACCTCTCCCGGATCCTGGCGGGCCCCTACGCCACGATGCTGATGGGGGACCTCGGTGCCGAGGTGGTGAAGGTCGAGGGGCCGCAGGGCGACGACACCCGGACCTGGCAGCCGCCCGTGCGCGACGGGGTGTCGACGTATTTCCTCGGCGTCAACCGCAACAAGCGCTCGATCGCCCTCGACTTCAAGGATCCCGACGACCTCGAGGTGGCCCGCCGGCTGGTCGCCCGCGCCGACATCGTCCTGGAGAACTTCCGTCCGGGCGGGCTGGCGCGCTTCGGGCTCGACTACGCGAGCGTCTCGGCGGCCAACCCCGGCGTCGTCTACGCCTCGATCAGCGGCTTCGGCAGCGGTGAGCAGGGCGCGAGGCTCCCCGGCTACGACCTCATCGTCCAGGCCATCAGCGGCCTGATGAGCCTCACCGGCGACCCCGACGGCGAGCCCTACCGCGCCGGGATCTCGGTGTTCGACGTGCTGGCCGGCCTCCACGCCACCATCGGCGTCCTCGCGGCGCTGCAGGACCGGCAGCGCACCGGCCGCGGCCAGCACGTCGAGGTCAACCTGCTCTCGTCCGCGCTCTCGGGGATGGTCAACCAGTCCAGTGCGTACGTCGCCGGCGGCACCGTGCCGTTCCGGATGGGCAACTCCCACCCGAGCCTGTTCCCCTACGAGCCGCTGCCCTGCGCAGATCGCGACCTCATCGTCACCGCCGGCAACAACGGGCAGTTCCGCAAGCTCGTCGAGGTGCTCGGCGTCCCCGAGCTGGCCGACGACCCCAGGTTCGCGCGCAACGAGGACCGCACCGCCAACCGCGACGAGCTGCGTCCGCTGCTGGTCGAGCGGCTGGCCACCCGCACGGCCCAGGAGTGGTTCGAGGACATCATCGGCGCGGGCGTGCCGTGCGGACCGATCAACACCGTCGACGGCGGCGTCGCCTTCGCCGAGCAGATCGGCCTGGACCCGGTCGTCACCGTCGGCAGCGGCGACGCCGCGCTTCCCGGCGTGCGCCACCCGATCCGGTTCTCCGACGCCGAGGCGCGCTACGACCGCCCGCCGCCGGCGCTCGACGAGCACGGTGACGAGATCCGTGCCTGGCTGGACGAGGAGATGTGATGAGCCCGGAGCCCGACCAGCAGTACCCCACCTCCCTCGGCACCTCGACCGCCGACGAGATCCGGCTGCTCGGCCAGGACCTCACGGCCGACCTGATGGGCGAGGTCGGCTTCGGCGAGCTGGCCTTCTGGCTGGTGGCGATGCGCCGGCCCACGCCGTCGGAGACGCGGCTGTTCGAGGCGGTGCTGGTCGCGCTGGCCGACCACGGCTTCACCCCGACCGCCATCGCCGCGCGGCTGACGTACCTCTCGGCCCCCGACTCGCTGCAGGGCGCGCTCGCCGCCGGCCTGCTCGGCGGCGGCTCGCGCTTCCTCGGGGTGACCGAGGACTGTGGCGGCTACCTCCACGACGTGGTCGTCGCGGCCGGTGACCTTCCCACCGACGACGCCGGGTACGACGCGCTCGCGCTCGACGCCGTACGCCGCACCAGGGAGGCCGGCCGCTACGTCCCGGGGCTCGGCCACCCGGTCCACAAGGAGCGGGACCCGCGCACGCCGGTCCTGATGCGCATCGCCGAGGAGGAGGGCCTCCTCGGTCCGCACCTGCGGCTGTTCGACGCCATCGGCCGGGTGCACCCCGAGGTGCTGGGCCGCACGCTGCCGCTCAACGGCGCCGGGGTGTGCGGTGCCGCCCTCGCCGACCTCGGCCTGCCGGTCGAGATGCTGCGCGGCTTCGCGCTGCTGGCGCGGGCTGCGGGCCTGCTCGGGCAGCTTGCGGAGGAGCGGCGCCGCCCCATCGGCATGGACGCCTACCTGAGCGTCGACCGCAACGCCGTCTACGTCGACCCCCTCCAGACCGAGCAGAGCTGAGGAGCCGCCCCAACATGGCCGAGATCGTCGCCGTCATCGCCTCGACCCACCACCCGTTCTACTACCGCGCGAGCACCGCGGTGGGCGACGACCGTCCGCCCTTCGCCGACGAGTGGGTGCGGAAGATCGAGGCCTTCCGCGAGACGCTCACCCGGGCCCGTCCCGACGTGCTGGTGATGGTGGGCAGCGACCACTTCCACCAGCTGTGGCTCGACAACATGCCGCAGTTCCTGGTCGGCAAGGCACCCTTCTACGACGCCAACTGGTACAACGAGGAGCGCGAGTTCGGCCTGCCGCGGATGACGCTGGCCGGTCAGGAGGACCTCTCCGCCCACGTGCTCCGCGGCGGCCTCGACCTCGGCTTCGACCTGGCCTTCAGCAACGAGCTCCGGATCGACCACAGCATCACCTGCCCGATCATCACGCTGCGCCCGCAGGCGGACCTGCCGATCGTGCCCATCTACACCAACATCTTCGCCCCGCCGCTGCCGCAGCCAGGGCGGTTCGTCGCCCTGGGCAAGGCGATCCGCGAGCTGGTGGAGTCGTGGCCCTCCGACCAGCGCGTGGCCATCATCGGCACCGGCCACCTCTCGCTCGAGCTCGGCGGGCCGCGGCAGTTCGGCGAGCACGGCCCCGACCCCGAGTTCGACCGGCGGGCGGTCGAGTGGATCGCGAACGGCGACATCGACGGCTGCTGCCGCGAGGTCACCCTCGACAGCCTCCACCTGCCGGGCAACGCGACGCACGGCTTCATGGACTTCATGCTGATGATGGGCGTGGCGGGGGAGGGCGCGAAGGCCGACCACGTCGACTCGCTCGACCTGTTCCACACCATGGAGGCCTACTTCACCTGGTACCCGAACGGGGTGCCACAGGTCGGAGCACAGGACGGAGCACAGGACGGAGCGGCCCGATGAGCAAGTACCTCGTCAACAAGTTCCTGTTCACCATCGACCGGGACCCGGCGCTGGTCGAGCGCTACCGCGAGGACCCGCGCGGCACGGTCGCGTGGTGGGAGGCCGAGGAGGCCAACCGGATCCTCAACTGCACGTCCGACGAGCGGTCGACCTGGCTCGCCTTCGAGGACGACGAGCGCGAGGCCCTCGCGAGCCACGACCACGTCAGGCTGTTCGAGCTCGGCGCCCACCCGTTCCTCACCCTCACGCTCTTCATCGCGATGTTCGAGCGCGACCACGGACCGCTCGAGTACCAGCTCGCCTACGGCGCGGCGATGAAGCACCTCTCGCTGCCCTATCCCGACATCGCGACCTGATGCGGGCCGCGGTCCTCCACGTCCACGGGGCGGCACCGGCGTACGCCGACCACGCCGACCCGGCGCCCGGCCCCGACGAGGTGCTGGTGCGGGTCACGGCCGCACCGGTCGTCCCGCTGGACCTCCTCTGCGCGAGCGGCACGTCGTACTTCGGGGCGCGCGAGCTGCCCTACGTCCCGGGCGTGCAGGGCATCGGCGAGGTGGTGTCGGGCGGCGGGCCGCCCGCGGGGACGCGGGTGTTCGTGTCCACCTCGGCCGGGATGGCCGACGTCGACGGGGCGCTGGCCGAGCTGTGCGCCGTGCCTGCGGCCGACGTCGTGCCCCTGCCGGACCTGGACGTCGACGACGTCGCCCTCGCCGCGCTGGGCCTCTCGGGCGTCGCCGCGTGGCAGGCGCTCGGCTGGCGGGCCGGCCTGCGGTCGGGGGAGACGGTGGTCGTGCTCGGCGCCGGTGGCGCGGTCGGCCAGGCGGCGATCGGCGCCGCGCGGGCCCAGGGCGCGGGACGCGTGGTCGCGGTCTGCAGGCCCGGCGACTCGGCCGAGCGTGC
>JAYSEC010000150.1:0-1989 GCA_041914085.1 Nocardioides sp. | reverse complement strand
GGCGGGCTGTCGCTGCTCGGCTACACCAACAACGCGCTGACCCCGGACATGCGCGCCGCCGCGCTGACCTCCGTCGCGCGGCTCGCGGCCGACGGTCGCATCGGCGTGGCGCACCGGGCGCGTCCGCTCGCGGAGGTCGAGGACGCCTGGCAGGCCCAGCAGAGCGGGTCGGGCGTGCGGCAGGTGCTCGTCCCCGCAAGGATGACGGGGTGACCCGAGACCAGGTGTTCGGCCAGATGCCCGACGGACGTGACGTCCGGCTGCTCACGATCGGGGCCGACCCCGGGCCGGTCGTCGAGGTGCTCACCCTCGGGGCGACGGTGCACCGGCTCGTCGTCGCCGGCGGTGACGGCGAGCGCCGCAACGTCGTGCTCGGCCAGCCCGACGTCGCGGAGCGCCTCGCGAGCAGCGACTACCTCGGCGGCACCATCGGGCGCTACGCCAACCGCATCGCCGGCGGCCGCTTCACCCTGGCCGGCCGCGAGGTCGAGGTGCGGACCCACGACCGCGGCAACAGCCTCCACGGCGGTCCGGACGGCTTCGACGTACGCCTCTGGGACGTCGCCTCCCACACTGCGGACGAGGTCGTGCTGACCCTCGTGAGCCCCGACGGCGACCAGGGCTTCCCGGGCACCGTGTCGGCCACCGTCCGCTACCGCGTCGACGGCGACACCGTGCGCGTCGCGATGGAGGCCACCACGGACGCCACGACGGTGGTCAACCTGACCAACCACGCCTACCTCAACCTCGAGGGCGAGGGGGCCGGGACCATCGACGGCCACGTGCTCCTCGTGGAGGCCGACCACTACACGCCGGTCGACGCCACCGGCATCCCGACCGGGGGGCACGAGCCGGTCGCCGGCACGCCCTTCGACCTGCGGGAGCCGACCCTGGTCGGCAGGGCCGTCCGGACGGACCACCCCCAGGTCCTCGACGCCCAGGGCATCGACCACAACTACGTCGTGCGCGGCTCCGGCCTGCGTCGGGCGGCGGTGCTCACCGCGCCGGCGACGGGCACGAGCGTCGAGCTGTGGACCGACCAGCCGGGCGTGCAGGTCTACACCGGCAACTTCCTCGACGGCAGGCGTCGCTCCACCACCGGCGCGCTCTACCGCCAGGGTGACGGGATCGCGCTGGAGCCCCAGCTCTTCCCCGACTCGCCCCACCGGCCGGAGTGGCCCTCGGCCGTGCTCGAGCCCGGCGAGACGTACGCCGCCACGCTGGAGTGGCGCTTCGGTCGGTAGTCCGCGCCGGGGCCTTCCGGCTCACCTCCGGCTCACCTGCGGCGGACGACCGCCGCGCCGGCGAGGCAGGCGAGGGTGGCGACCACGACGGCAGTGCCGGGACGGCTCGCCTGGAGCGGGTCGAGCACGACCGCGCCGAGCGCCTGGCCCACGGCCAGGGCGATGAACAGCAGCGAGGTGCCGCGCCCGGCGGCGTCGGGCCACTCGCGGCGTGCCCACAGGATCAGCACGCCGGACAAGCACATGTAGCCCGCGCCGAACGCGGCCATCGCGGCGTACGTCGGCCAGGCGAGCCCGAGGCCGAGGCCGGCCCCGAGGGCGAGGTGTGCGGCCACCACCGCGCCGACCGAGCCGACCCAGGCGCCCCGGAGCCCGGCGCGGTCGACGAGCCGGCCGGTGAGGGGGCCCAGCAGGCCGCCGATGCCGAGCGCGATCCAGAGCAGCCCCACCCGGGCCTCGTCCACGGGCCCGGACCGGGTGACGACCAGCGGGCCGTAGCTCCACAGGAGGGCCGACCCGACCCCGACCACCACGGCTGCGACGGCGGGGACGACGAGCGCCCGCCAGTCATAAGACGTCCCCGTGCCGGCCCGGGTGCCGAGGTCCTGGCGACCGACGAGGACGAGCAGGCCGGCCGCCGCGGCCGCGTTGACCGCCGCCATCGCCCACCCCGCCGCCGCCGCGGACGGCACCGCGAGGGCGCGCACGCCCCCCCCCCCCACGCCGCCCCCCGGGCCGGGGTTGT
>JAYSEC010000149.1:7169-8579 GCA_041914085.1 Nocardioides sp. | reverse complement strand
CCCTCTGCCTCGAGCCGCTGGGCCTCGACGAGGATCGGCCCGCGCACGTCGTAGCGGACGCCCTGCAGCTTCTTGCTCTGTCGGATCTGGCGCACGCCTCATCTTCGCAGGCCGCGAGCGGCGCTAGCATCGAGGACGTGTCCCGCAAGACCGCGCGCCTGACGGTCGACCACCTCGCGGAGCTGGCCGACCCGGTGCGCGCGTGCGTCTTCTGGGAGCTCGCACCCGTCGACCGCGCCCGCCTCGACGAGGCCGAGCGGATCGCGCAGAAGGAGGACTGGCTCTCCGGCGTGCTGCGCGACTGGGGCTCGTGCGGCCGCGTCGTACGGGTCGACGGACGCACGGTCGGGCACATCGTCTACGCGCCGGCAGCGCGCCTGCCGGGCGCGGCGGCGCTGCCCACGGCACCGACGTCGCCCGACGCGATCCTGGCCGCGACGGCCTGGATCGAGCCGTCGATGCGCGGTGGCGGACTGGGACGCCTGCTCGTCCAGGCGATGGCCGCCGACCTCGTCGAGCGTGGCCACACCGCGATCGAGGCGTACGGCGACACCCGCGGCCGCGCCGACGGCTGCGTGCTGCCGGCGGACTTCCTCGGCAGCGTGGGCTTCAAGACCCAGCGCGCGCACCCCACGACGCCGCGGATGCGCATGGAGCTGCGCACGACGCTGTCGTGGAAGGACGAGGTCGAGGCCGCGCTGGAGCGGGTGTGGGGCGTCGTGCGCCCGACGCACAAGGCGGCCCGCCCGATCGGATCGGTGCGGGCCGCCCCGGGCGACTGACAGGCTCGACTGTCGAGGTGCGAGCAGGGTTCCCACCAGGTGGTTGAGGTGCGAGCGCGGTCGCCACCCGGTGGTTGAGGTGCGAGCGGAGCGAGCCTCGAAACCCTGGGTGTCTCCGGGAGGACTGTTCCTCCCACGAGGGGTTTCGACGCGCTCGTGTCCCTTCGCAGGCTCAGGGACGTCGCTTGCTCAACCTGGCCGAGCCCACGCCGACCGCTCGTTCCTCGCGCTCGGCTGCTCGTCTCAGATGATGCCCTCGAGCTCCTTGAGGAGCGCGGCCTTGGGCTTGGCGCCCACGATGGACTTCACGACCTCGCCGCCCTGGTAGACGTTGATGGTCGGGATGCCGGTGACGCGGTAGGACGAGGGGGTCACCGGGTTCTCGTCGACGTTCATCTTCAGGAAGGTGAGCTTCTCACCGTGCTCCTTGTTGAGCTCGTCGAGGATCGGGGCGACCTGGCGGCACGGGCCGCACCACTCCGCCCAGAAGTCCACCAGGACGGGCTTGTCGGACTTGAGGACCTGCGCCTCGAACTCGGCGTCGGTCACGGCGGCGATGTCGGCCACTGCGGTTGCCCCTTTCAGGAAGTCAGGTGTCATCGGGTGATGCCTCAGTCAACACCACGCC
>JAYSEC010000149.1:5677-7069 GCA_041914085.1 Nocardioides sp. | reverse complement strand
TACATGATGAAGTACATTCACTACATGACCTCCCCCACGGAGGCGCTCGATCGCGTGCTGCACCTCGCGACCCTGGTGCAGTCCGACCTCAGCCGCTTCGAGCGCGAGGCGGGGCTCACCACGCCCCGGGTGCACCTGCTGTGGGTGCTGGGCGAGGCCGGCCCGAGCACGCAGCAGGCGCTGTCCGCTGCGCTCGGGGTCACCCCACGCAACGTCACCGGGCTGGTCGACGGCCTGGTGGCGAGCGGCCACGTGTCGCGGGAGCCGCACCCCGACGACCGCCGCGCCACGTTGGTCACCCCCACGGCGCTGGGCACCCGCACGATCGGCGACCTCGTCGCGTCGCACGCGGACCTCGCGCAGCGGCTGTTCGGGGACGTGCCCGCGGCGGCGCTCGCGACCTTCGATGAGGTCCTGTCGGCAACCGTCGAGCGGTTCGCCCGCCTCATGGTCGAGGAGGACGCGCGATGAGGCGGGCACTCACGCTCGCGTGGGAGGCGGTGCTCTTCGAGGTTGCCCTCTACCGCTCGCTCGCCAGGTGGGTGGCGCGGCGGCCCGACGTCCCTGCAGGCACGACACCGATCGGCTACGGCCAGCTGGCCGGACCGATGATGTGGCTGTGGATCTTCGGCTCCGCGGTCGAGGTGGTCGTCCTCGACGTCGTCCTGCACCGGTGGCTGCCCGCGGCCAGGCTTCCGTTCCTGGTGCTCGGCGTGTGGGGCGTGGTCTGGATGCTCGGGCTGCTCGCGTCGATGAGGGTGCGCCCGCACCTCCTGGACGACACCCACCTCGTGGTGCGCAGCGGCGCTCGGACGCGGGTCGTCGTGCCCCTCGAGGCGCTCGCGGGAGTCCGGTCTGCGACGCACGAGGTGCCCGGCCTGGTGCGCACGCTCCAGGAGCTGGACGGACTGCTGCTCGTCGGGATGGGCGAGACGAACCTCGAGCTGTCGCTCACCGGACCGACCACGCTCGAGACCGCACGTGGACCGTGGACCGTCGAGCGGGTCGGGTTGTACGTCGACGACCCTCGCGGGGTCGCGACGCTGCTGCGGCGCGCGGCGGAGGTGGCGACCCGCCCGTGAGCGGGCGGCCCGCTGGTCAGGCTCCGGCGGTCTGCACCTGCTCGCTGATCTCCTCGACGGTCGCGGCGGCGTCGCCGGCCGTGGAGGCCTCGTGGTCCAACGCGGCGATGAAGCGCTCGGCATCGAGGGCCGCGGCGCAGCCGGTGCCGGCCGCGGTGATCGCCTGGCGGTAGTGGTGGTCGACGAGGTCACCGGCGGCGAAGACGCCCGGCACGTTGGTCCTGGTCGAGGGGTGGCTCACGACGACGTAGCCGTCGTCGTCGAGGTCGACCTGGCCGGTCAGCAGCTCCGAGCGCGGGTCGTGGCCGAT
>JAYSEC010000149.1:2578-5577 GCA_041914085.1 Nocardioides sp. | reverse complement strand
CGCTCGGCCTGGGCGCGCATCTCGTCCATCAGGGCGGGGCCCATGATGCCGTCGCGGAAGCCGGGGAAGTTCTCCACCTCGGTGGTGTTCATCAGCGCGCCACCGGCGGTGACGGAGCCCTCGAAGACCAGCGGGTCGAGCGAGGCACGCGCGGCGTAGACGGCGGCCGTGTAGCCCGAGGGTCCGGAGCCGATGATGATGACGTTGCGCGTGGTCGAATCGGCCTGGGCGGACGAGGTGCTCATGGGCGGTCAGCTGCTCCTGCGATTGCGGTGGGGATCCGGTGCCGGGGGGCACGCCGGACGTGCACCCTCATCAACCGATCGTAGGCCAGCGTTGTTCCTGCCGGGCCCGGACGGGTCAGGGGGCGGGCAGGGTCAGGGTGCGCACGGGCTCCTGGGTGCCGCAGACGTAGATCGCCACGCCCTGGACGGTGTCACTGGGCGGCTGGAACAGCACCACGCCGGGCTGCCCGTCGACCCGGGCGGACACCCGGCGTCCCTCGCCCAGCTCCGGGACGCTGCAGGTGCGCATCATCTCGAGCGCCTGGCGCCGCTGGGCGCGCGCGGAGTACGCCGCCGACGCGCGCAGCGCCGCGACCTCCTCCTCCAGGGCGGGGTCGCTGCTGGACAGGGTGGGCACGCCCGCCAGCGGCGCCGGGCTCGCCGACTTGCTGTGCGGCGCCAGCTCCTGGCCCGACGAGCGGTCGTCCCCGGCGTCCCCCTCGGGCGCGGCGCCCGATCCGGAGCCGGCGTCGTCCTCGGCCAGCGAGGTGCTGCGATCGGCGCTCCCGGCACTCGACCCGGCGTCGTCGCCACCCCCGCCGACGGGCAGGACCTGTCCCAGGGCCACCCCGGCGACCACGACCGCGGCTGCGGCGAGCACACCGGTGCCGACCAGCCTGCGTCGCCGGGCGCCGAGGTCCACGACCGGCGCGGAGGGGGACGTCGCCGGCTCCTCGGAGCGTGACGTCGTGGGCTCTGCGGTCGACCGCTCGGCGACCAGCGAGGCGAGGGCCTCGTCGAGGCGTGCGACGACCTCGGGAGGCGTGGGCCCGTCGTGCCGGGCGTCGGCGAGCAGGCGGCGTACGGCGTCGTGCTCGGGGGTCAGGTCGGGGTCGGACACCGGGTCACCTCCTCCAGGTCGGCAGAACAGGTCGGGCAGAACAGGTCGGACGGAACAGCGGGGATCAGGGCAGCGGGCGTGCAGGGTCGGGTCAGGACGACGGCGGGCCCCGCGGCCGGAGCATGGGTTGGACGGGTCCGTCGGGAGGCGGGTTCCCGTGAGGGGCGTCACCGGGCGGCTGGTGGAGGTCGAGCAGCAGGCCGGCGAGCCGGGTGCGTCCGCGCGAGCAGCGCGACTTCACCGTGCCCTCGGCGCAGCCGAGCATCTCCGCGACCTCGGCGACCGGGTAGCCCTCCATGTCCACGAGCACGAGCGCCGCGCGCTGCTCGGGCGGAAGCGTGGCGAGCGCGGCCAGCACGCGCCGCCGCCGCTCGGCGTCCTCGGCGGCCTCCTCGGGACGGTCGTCGTGCTCGGCCGTGGCGACCAGGGTGCCGCGGTCCTCGACGTCGTCGGGCAGCGCCTCGAGGCGGCGGATCTTCGCGGCGCGGATCCGGTCGAGGCAGGCGTTGACCACGACGCGGTGCAACCAGGTGGTGACTGCGGCCTCGCCGCGGTAGGACCCGGCCCGGCGGAAGGCGGCGATCATGCCGTCCTGGAGACCGTCGGCGGCGTCCTCGGGGTTGCCCATGGTCCGCAGGGCGACGGCCCACAGGCGGTCGCGGTGCCGCGAGAAGAGCACCCCGAACGCCTCCGCGTCGCCGTCGACGTGGGCGCGCAGCAGGTCGCGGTCGGAGCGCTCGTCGCCCGTCGGCGCGCTCATCCCAGCACCTGCACCTCGGCGATGGTGCCGCGGAACTCGCCGTCCACCTGGGGCAGGAGCGTCAGCCACACCGTCACGTAGCGGCCCGAGACGGCCTCGTCGAGGCTGATGGTGAGGTCGCCCGTGCCGGCGGCGGTGCCGACCGGGGTGAGCTCGCTGACGCCCGTCGGCGCGGTGGAGGTGACGTACGCCGCGAGGGACGTCGGCCCGCCCGCCGTGGTCACCACGACCCGGCGCACGCCCTTGGTGGCGCCGAGGTCGACGACCACGCCGACACCCGTCTTGAGCCCGGCGGGCCCGAAGTTCTGGAGGTACGACGACGTGCTCCACGTCGTGGAGGGGTCGCCGTCGACGACGTTGGGCACCTGCTCGGGGTTCTCCTCGCGCGGCTCGGAGCCCTGCGGGTCGAAGTCGTCGGCGGTGAGCCCGGTGAACGGCGTCGGCGACGCGGCCGTCGTGGGGCTGGCGGAGGTCGTGGGCTCGTCGTCGGACCCGGGGGTCGGCGGCGTGAGGCCGAGCTGGTAGGCCGCCACGGCGGCGACCAGGACCAGCAGGCAGACCGCGACGATCATCGCCAGCCGGATCCAGCTCCGGCCGGGGACCTGGTCGCCGGTGTCCTCGAGGCCTTCGCCGGTGGCCCACCTGTCCTCGCTCCACGACCCCGAGCCCCAGGCGCCGGTGTCGCGGGAGACCGGCCGGACGCCGGAGTCCTGCGAGGCGTCCCACGGCCAGTAGTCCTTGGCGGCGGCGGCGGCCGCCTTGCTGCCCGCGCGCGGACGGCGTACGGGCTCGCCCTCGGGCGGGTCGGGCGCGAACAGCGGCTTCGGCGTCGGGTCGTCGAGCGGGGGCGGTGGCGCCGGCTTGTCGCTGCGCGCGCGGAGCCAGTCGACCTCGTCGTCCTCGTGGAAGACCGGCATCCCGGCCTCGGTCGGCAGGTCGGTCGAGGCCGTCGGGGTCACGGTCGCGCCCGTCGCCGTCGGTGGCGCGACCACGGTGGTGTCCGGGTCTTCCGGGGCGTCGCCGGGACCCGGTGCGACGGCGTCCTCGCCGGGCGCGCCCGGCGGATCGTCGACGGGGGACTCGTCGGGGGACGCGACGGGGGACTCGAGGGGGG
>JAYSEC010000149.1:0-2478 GCA_041914085.1 Nocardioides sp. | reverse complement strand
CGACGGGGGACTCGAGGGGGGTCTCGGCGGTGCCCTCGGACGTCGCGGCAGGGCCGGGCACCCCGGCAGCCGCGTCGTTCGCGACGATCGGCCGCGTCGCGACCGGCCGGGCGCCCGGGACGGGCACCTGGGTGCCGGTCAGGTCGCCGACGAAGCCCAGCAGCTGGTCGGCGATGGCACGCGCGCTGTGGTGGACGGGGTCGCCGGTCGTCGTGGCCTGCGGGTTGAGCACCTGGTCGCACAGGAGGTCGAGCGGGCGCGGGATGCCGGCGCGCACCCGCCGCGGACGCAGGACGGCGCCGTGCACCTCGGGTGCCGGCGGGACGGCCGAGCGGGAGACGCCCGCCCACTTGCCGGTGAGGGCGCAGTAGAGCAGCCCGGCGAGGTCGATCTCGTCGACGCTGATCCTCCCCGGGGGAAGCCCGGCGAGGGCGGCCTCCACCCCGAAGCCGATGATCCGGACCTGGCCGTGCTGGTCGATCAGGACGTTCTCGGGGGTCAGCCGACCGTGCGCGAGACCCACCGCGTGCGCCTCCGCGATGCTGTCGGCGACCTCGCCCACGACCCACGCCGCCCGGCGGGGCGCGAGCGGGCCCTCGCGGGTCAGCAGGATGTCGAGGGAGTCGCCCTGGCCCCACTCGTTGACGACGTAGCACCGCCCGTCGGCCACCTCGGCGTCGAGCACCCGGAGCAGCCGGCGGTTGATGACGGGTCCGGCCCGGCGGGCGGCCTCGAGGAGCGGCTCGGCACGCTCGTCGTCGGCGCCGAGGATGTGCACGGCCACCGGCCGGTGCAGCACGAGGTCGTGGGCCCGCCAGAAGCGACCGGAGCCGTTCTCGGCCAGCAGGTCGTCGAGGCGGTAGCGCTCGGCCAGCACGTCGCCGGCCTGCATCGACGTCGACATGCTCACCTCGTTCCCCACCTTCGCGGCTGCGTCCTCCGTGCGTGCCTCTCGGGTCATCGTAGGGAGTCTCAGCCCCTGCGCAGCCGCGCCGCGACGGTGTCGACCAGGGAGGTCACCTCGGTGACCCGCAGCACCCGGGCACCGACGAGCAGGACCAGCGCCCCCGCCAGGCCGCTCAGGCCGCCGCGGAGCAGGGCCAGCAGCGGCCCGGGGCGCTCACCCAGGCCGGACAGGCCCCACTCGACCAGCGCGGCGGCGGCTCCCGCCGCGGCCAGCACGAGGAGCATCCGGACGAGGAACCGCACCAGCTGCGGGGTCTGGAGCCCGCCCACCGTGCGGCGGAGCAGGACGAAGCTCACCCCGGCCCCGACGGCGTACGACGCGAGGTAGGCGACCACCAGCATCGGGGCGGTCTCCTCGGGCGGACGGCGGGGCACGAGCGCCGTCGCCACCACGATGTTGGTCGCCGAGACGGCGAGCTGGATGAAGAACACCAGCCGGGTCATCTCCATCGCGTAGAAGCCGCGCAGCATGAAGTAGTGGACGGTGAAGAAGACCAGGGCCGGCCCGAAGAGCGCGAGCGTCGGCGCGAAGCTGGCCGCGGTGTCCTCCCCGCCGGCCCACCCGAAGGCGAACCCGGCCACGTCGCCGGCCACGATCGGCAGCACCACCGCGAACGGCAGGACGAGGGCGAGCGAGGTGCGCAGGGTCGAGCCCACGGTGCTGCCGAGGTCGGCGAGGCGGCCCTCGTGGGCGTAGGACGAGAGCCGCGGCAGGATCGCCGTCGCGAGCGACACGGTGACGATCGAGTGCGGCACCATCATGATCAGCAGGCTGGCGGAGTAGACGGTGTAGCCCGTGCCCTCGCCGTCGCCGGCGGTGCCGCCCGAGGCGAGCTTGACCACGACGAGGTACGCCGTCTGGGTGGCCACCACGAACAGCACGGTCCACACGCCCAGGGAGAGCGTGTGGCGCAGCTCGGGGTCGCGGAAGTCGAAGCGGGGCCGGTAGGTGAAGCCCGAGGCGCGCAGGTAGGGCAGCAGCACCAGGCACTGGGCCACGATGCCGAGGGTCGAGCCGAGGCCGAGCAGGACCTCCTGGGCGCTGCCGAGCGCCTCGCCGCGGGCCGGTCCGTCGCCGACCGGCCCCCACACCACGAGGTAGGCGGCGAGGATGCCGACCGAGATGACGTTGTTGGCGATGGGCGCCCACATCATCGGACCGAACCGGCCGCGTGCGTTGAGGACCTGGCCGACCAGGACGTACATCCCGTAGAAGAACACCTGCGGCAGGCACCAGCGGGTGAGGTCCACGATCGACTCGAGGTGCGCGACGCGGTCGGGCTCGAGCAGCCGGTCGCTGAGGTAGACGCGCAGGAGCAGCGGCGCGAGCACGACCAGCAGCACCGTCACCAGGCCGAGGAACAGCGCGGACAGGGTGATCACGCGGCTGGCGTACGCGTCGCCGCCGTCGGCGTCGGCCTTGATCCGGCGGACGAGCTGCGGGACGAGGACCGCGTTGAAGATGCCGCCGGCCAGCAGGATGTAGACCATGTTGGGCAGCGTGTTGGCGAT
>JAYSEC010000148.1:0-8604 GCA_041914085.1 Nocardioides sp. | reverse complement strand
ACGCCTCGCCGGCGTGGATGGTGAAGTGCGCGTTCTCGCGCTGGAGGTACTCGAAGGCGTCGAGGTGGCGGGTGGGCGGGAACCCCGCCTCCGCGCCGGCGATGTCGAAGCCCGCGACACCGCGGTCGCGCCACGCGATGGCGAGCTCGGCGATCTCCATCGAGCGGGCCTGGTGGCGCATCGCGGTGAGCAGCTGGCGTACGACGATCCTGCCGCCGCTGGCGGCCATGCCCGCGTCGAAGCCCTCCTGGACCGCGGCGACGACCTCGTCGAGGGTGAGCCCGCCGGTCACGTGCTGCTCGGGCGCGTAGCGCACCTCGGCGTAGACGACGCCGTCCGCGGCGAGGTCCTCCACGCACTCCCGCGCGACCCGCGACAGCGCGGCGCCGGTCTGCATCACCGCGACCGTGTGGTCGAAGGTCTCGAGGTAGCGCACCAGCGAGCCGGAGTCGGCAGCCTCGGTGAACCACCGGCCGAGGGACTCCGCGTCACCCGCCGGGAGCTCGTGGCCGACCTCCGCGGCCAGCTCGACGATCGTCCGGGGCCGCAGCCCGCCGTCGAGGTGGTCGTGCAGCAGCACCTTGGGTGCCGCGTGCACCTGGTCACGGGTGGGAGTGGTCATCGGGCCATCCAATCAGGCCCGCCCCGCGGACGAGCACTAGTGTGCGTGCCCATGCGCACCTTCACCACGCTCGACGACGTCGCCGCGGCCGCCGGGTCGGAGATCGGCACGAGCGAGTGGCTCGTGGTCGACCAGGCCCGCATCGACGCCTTCGCCGAGGCCACGCTCGACCACCAGTGGATCCACGTGGACGTCGACGCGGCGGCCGCCGGCCCCTTCGGCACCACGATCGCGCACGGCTTCCTCACCCTGAGCCTCCTCCCCCACTTCGCCTCGCAGGTGTTCCGCCTCGAGACCCCCGGCGCGCGGCTGAACTACGGCCTGGAGAAGGTCCGCTTCCCCAGCCCGGTGCCGGTCGACAGCCGGCTGCGCTCCCACGTCCGCTTCGGCGAGGTCCGCGACCTGCCACAGGGCAAGCAGCTCATCGTCGAGCACACCGTCGAGATCGAGGGCCGGGACAAGCCGGCCTGCGTGGCCGCGCACGTGGTGCTGCTGCTCGCGTGAGGCTCAGCGCGACAGCACCGCCTTGGCGAACACCTCCAGGACGTCCTGCGGCTGGGCGGCGAGGTAGGCGTCGCCTCCCGTGACGTGGGACATCTGCTCGAGGGCGGCGAGGTCGGCGTCCCCGCTGATCGCGATGCCGACCAGCCGCACCGGGCGGTCCGGGTCGCGCAGCGCGCGCAGCCGGTCGAGCAGGGCCGGCAGGCCGATCGAGCCCGGGTCCTCGTTCTGGCCGTCCGTCATGAGCACGACCGCGTTGGAGTAGTGCGGCCGGTAGCTGCGCACGGCCTCCTGGTAGGCCGCGAGGGCCGTGTCGTAGAGCCCGGTGCCGCCGCCGGTGAGGCTCGGCAGCTCGGCGGCCCGCTGACGCAGGGCGTAGCGCTGGGTGCGGCCGAACCGCAGGTCGTCCAGGCGCCTGATCGGCTCCAGCTCGCGCCAGTCCCGCCCGGGACCGCCCTTGTCGATGGAGAAGATCCACAGCCCCACGCGGGCGTGGTCGGGCAGGAACGACAGGCCGATGCCGGCCGCGTCGGCGAGCAGGTCCATGCGGGTGCCGGCGCCGGCGCCGAAGTCCATCGACCCCGACGCGTCGACGACGGCGAGGATCGACGAGGGCACGGCGAGGGTGCGCCACGACTGCACGGTGCCGGCGATCGCCTCGCCGGTCGGGGTCGGGAGCACGGTCCGCACCTGCGACACCGAGCGCGGCGCCGTCCGGTCCCCGGTCGCCCGGAGCCCCTCGGCGTGCAGCTCGGCGCGGCCGTCGGGGCTGCCGAGGTAGTCGGCCAGGGCCCGCGCCACCTGCCGGGCCGCCGGCTCGGCGTCCGCGCTGATCGCCATCGGGAAGTCCAGCGCCGGCGCGCCCACCGCGGGCGTCAGGTCGCGCAGGTCGCCACGGCCCTGCACGGCGGCGAGCTCCTGCTCGGTGGTGACCACGAGCCGCGGCGAGCGCCGCGGGAACATCGCCGGCGACACCTCGGTGTCGTCCCCGTCGGAGCGGCGGGCGCCGTACCCCTGCGCGAACGGTACGACGAGCTGGCGCGCGTCGGCGGCGCTGCGGCCGACGGCGCGGGCCTCCGCCTGCGGCGCCACCACGGCCAGCGTCCCGGCGACGCTCGACTCGGGGTCGGGCACGGACACGAGGCCCGAGCCCTCCGCCTCGCCCCATGAGGCGAACCTGCGCGCGGCCGCACCCCCGACGAGGAGGACCGGCGTGTGGGCCAGGGTCCGGGCCACGAGGCGCGGACGGGCGTCGCCGACGTAGGCGCGGGTCGTCAGGTGGCGCGACTCCGGGATCCAGATGTCGGGCAGCGCGCCGCCGAGCGACACGCCCTGCGCGACGTCGATGCCCGAGCGCATGTCGGGCTCCACCCGGGTGCACTCCGGGGCGGCCTCCTCGACCGCCGTCAGCACCGGGCCGTAGAGCTCCGGTCCGACCGTGAGCTCGACCGTGTCGTAGGTGGCGCAGGTCTGCGCGTCGGCAGCCGAGGTGTCGCCCCGCGACATCAGCAGGTAGGACGCACCGCCGCCGACCAGGACGCCGGTCACCAGCAGGAGGACTACGAGGACAGGCGTCCTCACGTCTGCGCGGCCCCCGTCGCGCTCGTCAAGGTTGTTCATGGGACCCCCGCCCCTCGAGACACCCGCGACGCTAGGCCGCAAAGTAAAGGAACGAGGGGTTACCGGCGGGTCTTCGCCAGTGTTGGGGACGTCCCTGCGTCAGCCGATCCGGTCGAGCACCAGGTCGGTGGGCGTGAACTCCCCGTCCGTCGACACGGTGTAGCCGCCCTCGAGCGAGGCCAGGGCACGGTCGAGGCGCTCGGGCTCGTCGGTGAGCAGGGTGAACAGGGGCTCGCCCTCGGTCACGGTGTCGCCGGGTCGTGCGTGCCAGACCACGCCGGCACCGGCCTGGACCGGGTCCTCCTTGCGGGCGCGGCCGGCGCCGAGGCGCCACGCGGCGAGGCCGACCGCCATGGCGTCGAGGCGGGTCAGCGTGCCGCTGGCGGGCGCGGTGACGACGTGGGACTCCTTGGCCTGCGGCAGCGGGGCGTCGGGATCGCCGCCCTGGGCCCGGATCATCGCCTTCCAGGCGTCCATCGCCGATCCGTCGGCGAGCCGGTCGGCCGGGTCGACGTCGTCGCGACCTGCCCCGGCGAGCATCTCGCGCGCGAGGGCGAGGGTCAGCTCGACGACGTCGGCGGGCCCGCCACCGGCCAGCACCTCGACCGACTCGGCGACCTCGATCGCGTTGCCGGCGGTCCGGCCGAGCGGGGTCGCCATGTCGGTGAGCAGCGCGACCGTGTGGACGCCGGCGTCGGTGCCGAGCGCCACCATCGTCTCGGCGAGCTCGCGGGCGGTGCCGAGGTCCTTCATGAAGGCGCCGCTGCCGACCTTGACGTCGAGCACGAGTGCACCGGTGCCCTCGGCGATCTTCTTGCTCATGATCGAGCTCGCGATGAGCGGGATCGCCTCGACGGTCCCGGTGACGTCGCGCAGCGCGTAGAGCTTCTTGTCGGCGGGGGCGAGCCCGTCGCCGGCCGCGCAGATCACCGCGCCGACGTCCTCGAGGATCGAGAACATCTCCTCGTTGCTGAGCAGCGCACGCCACCCCGGGATCGACTCCAGCTTGTCGAGGGTGCCGCCGGTGTGGCCCAGCCCGCGGCCCGAGAGCTGCGGGACGGCGACCCCGCACGCGGCGACCAGCGGCGCCAGCGGGAGCGTGATCTTGTCGCCCACGCCCCCGGTCGAGTGCTTGTCGGCCGTCGGCCGCGACAGCGTGGAGAAGTCCATCCGCTCCCCGGACGCGATCATCGCCGCGGTCCAGCGCGCGATCTCGGTGCGGTTCATGCCGTTGAGCAGGATCGCCATCGCGAGGGCCGACATCTGCTCGTCGGCCACCTCGCCGCGCGTGTAGGCGTCGATGACCCAGTCGATCTGGCTGTCGCTCAGCTCGTGCTTGTCGCGCTTGGCGAGGATGACCTCGACGGCGTCGTGTGCGGGCATCAGGGGGTTCCTCCATCGGTGGCCACGCGGGCCAGGTCGTCGGGGCCGAACGCGTCGGGCAGGACCTCGGACATCGCCTTGACCCCCGAGACGGTCCAGACCAGCAGGTCGCGCCCGCCGTGCTCGAAGAGCAGCTGCCGGCAGCGCCCGCAGGGCATGATGATCTCGCCCTCGCCGTTCACGCACACGAAGTGGGTCAGCCGACCGCCCCCGCTCGCGTGCAGCTGCGAGACCAGTCCGCACTCGGCGCACAGCACCACGCCGTACGCCGCGTTCTCGACGTTGCAGCCCGCCACCACGCGTCCGTCGTCCACCCGCGCGGCCGCGCCGACCGGGTAGCCGGAGTACGGCGCGTAGGCGCGGCGCATCACCTCGACCGCCCTCGCCCTCAGCCCGTCCCAGTCGTCCTGCTCCCACTGCTCTTCCACGCGGCCACTATGGCGCATACGAGGATCAGCAGGTCATCGGCAGGTTCCGCCGAAAGATCTCCTGCGAGTTTTAGGTCTCAAACACGTCTCAGTACGCCCGATCCGCGTGACGCGTGGCGTAGGTGGGGGCATCATGACGCCCGAAAGCTGACCCCACCCCGGGGTGCACGAACTTGGAGGCATTTGTGGTGAAGACGAGGAAGGTCGTCTCGAGCGGCCTCGTGGCGCTCCTGGCGGCCGCGACCCTTGCTGCGTGCGGTGACGCACCCGAGGATGAGAACACCGGCGGCAGCGGGAGCGAGGCCAAGAGCGACTTCCAGCCGTGCATCGTCTCCGACGCGGGTGGTTTCGACGACAAGTCGTTCAACCAGCTCGGCTACGAGGGCGCCAAGCAGGCCGCCGACGAGCTCGGCGCCGAGCTGATCCCGGTCGAGTCCAACAGCGAGAACGACTTCGGCCCGAACCTGGAGAGCCTGGTCGGCCAGGGCTGCGACGTCATCGTGACCGTCGGCTTCGCCCTCGCCTCGGCCACCAAGGAGTCGGCCAAGGCCAACCCCGACATCGAGTACGTCCTGATCGACGACTCCGCCGACGGTGGTGACGACGGCCAGACCTTCGACGGCAAGGCCGACGTCGAGAACATCAAGCCGCTCCTCTACAACACCGCCGAGGCCGCCTTCCTGGCCGGCTACGCCGCGGCCGACTACACCAAGACCGGCAAGGTCGGCACCTACGGCGGCATGCCGTTCCCGACCGTCACGATCTTCATGGACGGCTTCAAGCAGGGCGCCGAGTACTACGCCAAGGAGAAGAAGAAGGACATCGAGGTCGTCGGCTGGGACGGCAAGAACGGCTCCTTCACCGGTGGCTTCGAGGCCAACGAGGCCGCGACCAGCACCGCCAAGCAGATCCTCGACCAGGACGTCGACGTGGTCCTCCCCGTCGGTGGCCCGATCTACCAGGGCGCCATCACCGCCATCGAGGACTCCGGCAAGGACGTCGCCATGATCGGCGTGGACGCCGACCTCTACGAGACCGACCCGTCCACCCAGGACTACGTCATGACCTCGATCCTCAAGGGCATGAAGGTCTCGACCTACGAGGCCGTCAAGGCTGCGGGCGAGGACAACTTCGACTTCGAGCCCTACATCGGCACGCTCGAGAACGAGGGCGTCGGCATCGCGCCGTTCCACAACTTCGAGAGCAAGGTCAACCCCGAGCTGCAGGCCGAGCTCGACACCGTCAAGCAGGGCATCATCGACGGCTCGATCAAGGTGAACTCCTACCTGGGCTGATCACCAGCACGCTCCACCACGAGGGGGAGGCCGACGCGCGCGTCGGCCTCCCCCTTCGCGTCCCGCACCTCCCCGCCTCTTGCCAGCGCCGGAGCCGCAGGTTTGGCACATGTTCGCCACGACCGGCGGCCCCGTGCCGGATACCCTTCCCGCGGCCTGCCGCGCGCCCGTTCCGGCGCCGCCGTAGCAGACCCCGGGGCTGACCCCCCGACCATTCCGACCCCTAGGATGCGATGCCATGAGACTCGTCCTGCGAGGCATCACCAAACGCTTCGGCAGCGTGGTGGCCAACGACTCGATCTCCCTGACCGTCGAGCCCGGCGAGATCCACTGCCTGCTCGGTGAGAACGGCGCGGGCAAGTCCACCCTGATGAACGTGCTCTACGGGCTCTACAAGGCCGACGAGGGCGAGATCGAGCTCGACGGCGAGGTCCAGCACTTCACCGGCCCGGGCGACGCCATGGCGGCCGGCATCGGCATGGTCCACCAGCACTTCATGCTCATCCCCGTCTTCACCGTCGCCGAGAACGTCATGCTCGGCAACGAGACCACCGGCTTCGCCGGCCGGCTCGACCTCGACGCCGCCAGCAAGCGGGTCACCGAGATCTCCGAGCGCTTCGGGTTCCACGTCGACCCCGACGCCGTGGTCGAGGACCTCCCCGTCGGCGTGCAGCAGCGGGTCGAGATCATCAAGGCGCTCTCCCGCGACGCCGAGCTGCTCGTCTTCGACGAGCCCACCGCGGTGCTGACGCCCCAGGAGACCGACGAGCTGATGGACATCATGCGCCAGCTCCGCGAGGCCGGGAAGGCCATCGTCTTCATCACCCACAAGCTCCGCGAGGTCCGCGAGGTCGCCGACCGGATCACCGTCATCCGCCTCGGCAAGGTCGTCGGCGAGGCCGACCCCAAGGCCAGCAACGCCGAGCTCGCCTCGATGATGGTCGGGCGCCCGGTCGAGCTGGTGGTCCACAAGGACGCGCCCCAGCTCGGCGACGACGCGCTCGTGGTCCGGGACCTGCGCGTGGTCGACGCGGCCGGGCACACGCACGTCGACGGCCTCAGCTTCACCATCCGGGCCGGTGAGGTCCTCGCCGTCGCCGGCGTGCAGGGCAACGGCCAGACCGAGCTCACCGAGGCCCTCCTCGGGCTCCAGGACGACGTCAGCGGCTCGATCACCCTCGACGGCGTCGAGCTCGTGGGCCGCTCGACCCGCAAGATCCTCGACGCCGGCGTCGGCTTCATCCCCGAGGACCGCCAGGTCGACGGCCTCGTGCCGGGCTTCACCATCGCCGAGAACCTCATGCTCAACCGCAGCTTCAAGTCGCCGTTCGTGAAGAACGGCGCCCTCCGCATCGGCGCCCTGCGCGAGTTCGCGGAGAAGAAGCTCAAGGAGTACGACGTCCGCGCCCGCGACATCGACTCGCTGGCCTCCAACCTCTCGGGCGGCAACCAGCAGAAGGTCGTCGTGGCGCGCGAGCTCTCCCGCGACCTGCGCCTGCTCGTCGCCGCACAGCCCACCCGCGGTGTCGACGTCGGCTCCATCGAGTTCATCCACAAGCAGGTCGTCGCCACCCGCGACAGCGGGATCCCCGTGCTCGTGGTGTCCACCGAGCTCGACGAGGTCGTGGCCCTGGCCGACCGGATCATGGTCCTCTACCGAGGCAAGATCGTCGGGATCGTCCCGGCCGACACCCCCCGCGAGACCCTCGGTCTCATGATGACCGGCGAGCGTCCGGACGACCTGAAGGACGTGGTCGCGTGAGCGACACCGAGAAGCCCCAGCCGGACGAGAAGCCCGAGCTGGACGCCAAGCCCGATGACGACCCCCACGACGCCCGCAGCGAGCGGTCCCGGTCGGTGCTGCGCGAGATCGCCTCGGGCGACGCCCTGTCCGGCGTGCTCGCGGTGTTCCTGGCGGTCTTCGTCGGCTCGGTGATGATCGCCGCGACCGACCCGGACGTCCGCGACACCCTCAGCTACGTCACGGCTCGCCCCTCCGACTTCTTCAGCGCCCTGTGGGACGCCATCTCCGGCGCCTACAGCGCGATGTTCCGCGGCGCGGTCTACAACAACCTCGTCGACGACCCCGCCCAGCAGTGGCGCCCGCTGACGGAGAGCCTGAAGTTCGCCGGTCCGCTGATCCTCGGCGGCCTCGGCGTCGGCATCGCCTTCCGGGCCGCGCTGTTCAACATCGGCGGGCGCGGGCAGATGCTCATCGCGGGCGGCGCGGCGGGCCTCGTCGGCTTCAAGCTCGACCTGCCGGCGATCATCCACCTGCCCCTCGCCATCCTGGTCGGCATGGCCGCCGGCGCCCTGTGGGCCGGCATCGCCGGCGTGCTCAAGGCCCGCACCGGCGCGCACGAGGTGATCCTCACGATCATGCTCAACTACGTCGGCTACTACCTGCTCTTCTGGGCCCTCACCAAGGACTGGCTGCTGGCGACGCCCGGCTCGGCCAACCCGAAGTCGCCGCCGATGAAGGAGACCGCGATCCTGCCCAAGGTGCTGGGCGACCGGTTCAACCTGCACCTCGGCTTCGTCCTCGCCCTGGTCGCCGTGGCGATCGTGTGGTGGCTGCTCAACCGGTCCACCCTCGGCTACCGCATCCGCGCCGTCGGCGAGAACCCGCACGCCGCCCGGGCATCCGGGATCAGCGTCGGACGCACCTACACGATCGTGATGATGATCGCCGGCTCACTGCTCGGCCTCGCCGGCGTCAACCAGGTGCTCGGCACCGTGACCAGCGGCGTCTCGC
>JAYSEC010000147.1:6705-8610 GCA_041914085.1 Nocardioides sp. | reverse complement strand
GCCGAGCGCAAGGAGATGATCGACGAGGACGTCGACGCGATCCTCGACGAGATCGACGAGGTCCTCGAGACCAACGCCGAGGACTTCGTGAAGTCGTTCATCCAGAAGGGCGGGGAGTAGTCCGGATGGGCGACACCCGCCTGCCGGCGTCGTACATGACTCCCGGCACGTCCAGCTTCGCGGACTTCCTCGGCGCCCAGGCGCCCGAGCTGCTGCCGTCGCGCCGCGCCGTGCCGAGCGGTGACGCCGGCGACCTGGCGCCGCACGGCACCACCATCGTCGCCGCCACCTTCGAGGGCGGCGTCGTGATGGCCGGCGACCGGCGCGCCACGATGGGCAACATCATCGCCCAGCGCGACATCCAGAAGGTCTTCCCGGCCGACGAGTTCTCCGTGGTCGGCATCGCCGGCACCGCCGGGCTGGCCGTCGAGATGGTGCGCCTGTTCCAGACCGAGCTCGAGCACTACGAGAAGATCGAGGGCACCACGCTGTCGATGGACGGCAAGGCCAACCGCCTCGCTGCCCTGATCCGCGCCAACCTCGGCCTGGCGATGCAGGGCCTCGCGGTCGTCCCGCTGTTCGCCGGCTTCGACCTCGCTGCCGGGCAGGGGCGCATCTTCAGCTACGACGTGACCGGCGGCCGCTACGAGGAGACCGCCTTCCACTCGGTCGGCTCGGGCTCGCTGTTCGCCCGAGGCTCGCTGAAGAAGCTCTACCGCGACGACCTCGACGAGGAGGGGGCCGTCACGGCCGTCATCCAGGCGCTCTACGACGCCGCCGACGACGACTCCGCGACCGGAGGCCCCGACCTGACCCGCCGGATCTTCCCGGTCGTCCACGTGATCACGCCCGCGGGCGGTCGCCGGATGCCCGACGACGAGGTCTCCGCGATCGCCGACCGCATGATCGCCGCCCGCATGCAGCGTCCCGACGGCCCCGCCGCCGCGCTGACCTGACCTGACGTAGGAGTCACCGCCCCATGAGTATGCCGTTCTACGTCTCGCCCGAGCAGCTGATGAAGGACCGGGCCGACTTCGCGCGCAAGGGCATCGCCCGCGGGCGGTCCGTCGTCGCGATCCAGTACGCCGACGGGATCCTGTTCGTCTCGGAGAACCCGTCCCAGGCCCTGCACAAGGTGAGCGAGATCTACGACCGCATCGCCTTCGCGGCGGTCGGGCGCTACAACGAGTTCGAGAACCTCCGCATCGCCGGCGTACGCCTCGCCGACATGCGCGGCTACGCCTACGACCGCCGCGACGTCACCGGTCGCGGCCTGGCCAACGCCTACGCCCAGACGCTCGGCACGATCTTCTCCTCGGGCGGCGAGAAGCCCTACGAGGTGGAGATCTTCGTCGCCGAGATCGGCGACCGTGCCGAGGACGACCAGCTCTACCGCCTCACCTACGACGGCCAGGTCGCCGACGAGCACGGGTTCGCCGTGATGGGGGGAGCGGCCGACGTGGTCGCCGGACACCTCCGCGAGCACTACCGGCCGGGCGCTCCGCTGGAGGAGGCGCTGCGGCTGGCCGTCGCGGCGCTGGGCCACAGCGAGACCGACGACCGGGTGATCCCGGCCGACGACCTCGAGGTCGCCGCGCTCGACCGCACCCGCACCCAGCCCCGGAAGTTCCTGCGGCTGCGCGAGCCGCGGCTGACCGAGATCCTCGGCGAGCGCGGTGCGGCCGAGCCGTCCGCACCCGAGCCGGAGGACGCGGTCGCCGGCGCCGGCCCGCGGCACGGCGCCCAGGACGACCCGGCCGACCCCACCGACCAGGTCAGCGGCAACACGCCGCCACTGGAGAACCCGGTCACCGGCGAGCCCCCCGTCGCCCCTCCGGTCGCCCCCCCGGTCGCCCCGCCCGTGGCGCCACCGACGCGTCCGGCGGACCCGACCCCGACCGACCC
>JAYSEC010000147.1:0-6605 GCA_041914085.1 Nocardioides sp. | reverse complement strand
TCGCCCCGCCCGTGGCGCCACCGACGCGTCCGGCGGACCCGACCCCGACCGACCCGGCCGCGCCGGGCGAGGCCCCGCCACCGGCACCCCAGCCGCCGGTCGACCCCACCCGCCCCGCGACCCCGCCGACCGACCCGCTGGGCTGAGCGCGGCTCAGCGCAGGTTGAGCCCGGGCCAGTCGGCCGTCGCGACGGTGGGGATGCCGCGCAGGCGCCGCTGGTAGCGCACGAGCGTCCCGAACTCGTCGAGCGCGCGCCACAGCCGTTGGTGCGCCGCCCACGGCAGCGGGCCGGTGGGTCGGACGTTGCCGTCAGGTCCGAACTCGTGCCAGGCGTCGCCGAAGCCGATCCAGACCGGGGTCCACCCGGCCGCGTCGTCCCACTCGCCGCGCCGCTGCTCCACGAGCCGCCGGCGCAGCTGGAACTCCAGCCGGGGCCCGTCCACGACGACGGGTGCGGTGCGCACCGGCCACAGCCACAGGTCGTCGGTCATCACCCGCAGCTCGAGGTCCGCCACCACGCTCGGCTCGACCAGCACGGTCGCGACGAGGTGGCGGGGTCCCACGGAGGAACGCTCACCCGCGCGCGGGCGGCCCGTCAAGGGCGGCCCGTCGATCGCTCGTCCGACAGACCCGTCCTGAGCAGACCCGGCCACTCAGGGGCGGGAGCGCCAGGCGTCGAGGCCGACGTCGACCAGCGAGACCCGGGGGACGTCCGCGACCTCGGCGAGCGGGATCCAGCGCGCCTCGTCGGTGGTGCCGTCCACCTCGTGCACGAGGTCGCCCCCGACGACCCGCGCGGCATAGACGACGCGGACAGCCTTGAGCGGCCGGTCGTGCCAGTGCAGGCGCCGTTCGGGAGCCACCACGAGCGTGTCCACGGTGAGCAGGCCGGTCAGCTCGACGTCGTACCCGGTCTCCTCCCGCACCTCGCGCACCGCCCCGGCCTCGGGGGTCTCGTCGAGCTCGACCCCGCCACCGGGGAGGGTCCACGAGGGCACGTCCTGCTCGTTCCAGAGCGCGAGGAGCACCCGATCGGCGTCGTCGACCACCACGGCGTACGCCGCCAGCCGGGTGTCGTAGTCGCGGAAGTCCACGGTGGATGACCCTAGCGAGACTAGGGTGGAGGCGTGGACCGGCGGATCTTCGGCATCGAGAACGAGTACGGCGTGACGTGCACGTTCAAGGGACAGCGCCGCCTGAGCCCCGACGAGGTCGCGCGCTACCTCTTCCGCAAGGTGGTCAGCTGGGGTCGCTCGTCCAACGTGTTCCTCCGCAACGGCGCCCGCCTCTACCTCGACGTGGGCAGCCACCCGGAGTACGCCACGCCCGAGTGCGACGACATCGTCGACCTCGTCACCCACGACAAGGCCGGCGAACGCATCCTCGAGGGGCTTCTCCTCGACGCCGAGAACCGCCTCCACGAGGAGGGCATCGCCGGCGACATCTACCTGTTCAAGAACAACACCGACTCCGCCGGCAACTCCTACGGCTGCCACGAGAACTACCTCGTGGGGCGGGCCGGCGAGTTCAGCCGCCTCGCCGACATCCTCATCCCCTTCCTCGTGACCCGGCAGATCGTGGTGGGGGCGGGCAAGGTCGTGATGACCCCGCGCGGGGCGTCGTACAGCGTGAGCCAGCGCGCCGAGCACATCTGGGAGGGCGTCAGCAGCGCCACCACCCGCAGCCGCCCGATCATCAACACGCGCGACGAGCCGCACTCCGACGCGGAGCGCTTCCGCCGGCTGCACGTCATCGTCGGCGACTCCAACATGAGCGAGACGACGACGCTGCTGAAGGTGGCGTCCTGCGACCTCGTGCTGCGGATGATCGAGGAGGGCGTGGTGATGCGCGACCTCACCATGGAGAACCCGATCCGCGCGATCCGCGAGATCAGCCACGACACCACCGGGCGCCGCAAGGTGCGGCTCGCCAACGGCCGCGAGGCCAGCGCGCTGGAGATCCAGGGCGAGTACCTCGCCAAGGCACGCGACTTCGTCGACCGTCGCCAGATCTCCACGCCGACCATCGAGCGCGCGCTCGACCTGTGGGAGCGCGGGCTGAAGGCGGTGGAGTCCGACGACCTCGGCCTGGTGGACCGCGAGATCGACTGGGTCATCAAGCTCAAGCTGCTCGAGCGCTACCGCGCCAAGCACGGGCTCTCGCTCGGCGACGCGCGCATCGCGCAGCTCGACCTCGCCTACCACGACATCCACCGTGGCCGCGGCCTCTACTACCTGCTGGAGAAGCGCGGCGCGGTCGCGCGCGTCACCACCGACCTCAAGATCTTCGAGGCCAAGAGCGTGCCGCCCCAGAACACCCGCGCCCGGTTGCGCGGCGAGTTCATCCGCAAGGCGCAGGAGCGGCGTCGCGACTTCACCGTCGACTGGGTGCACCTCAAGCTCAACGACCAGGCGCAGCGCACGGTGCTCTGCAAGGACCCCTTCAAGGCCTACGACGAGCGCGTGCAGCGGCTCATCGACGGGATGTGACCGACCGGCCACCCGCCTCCACGCGGCCCGCGACGGTGTCCTGCCGCCGTGGGTGGGGCCCGCTGGATAGGGTGTCCCGGCAACGCCGACCGATCGATTAGGTGAACCAGTGTCTCGTGTACGTTCCGCTGCCCTCAGCGGTGTCCTCACCCTCAGCCTGCTCGGGCTCGCCGCCTGCGGCTCCGCCTCCAGCGACACCGAGGAGGGCGGCAAGTCGCTCAGCTCCGTGACGATCGAGGGCAAGCAGGGCGAGGAGCCCAAGGTGACCTTCGACGGCCGGCTCGACGGCTCGCAGGAGGAGACCGAGGTCCTCGTCGAGGGCGACGGCGAGACGGTGGCCGACGGCGACACCGTGTCGGCCAACTGGTGGATCGGCAACGGCTTCACCGAGAAGGAGGCGCAGAGCACCTACACCAAGGACGGCGCGACCCAGTCGGTCGAGCTCTCCGACGAGGTGCTGCCGATCCTGCGGGAGGCCATGATCGGCAACCAGGTGGGCGACCGCGTGGTGCTGCTGACCTCGGCTGCGAAGGCCTACGGCGAGTCGGGCAACCCCACCATCGGCATCGGCAACAAGGACTCCGTCCTCGCGATCGTCGACATCATGGACCGGTCCGAGACGGTGCCGGTCCTCGACGGCCCGCAGGGCGAGGAGAAGAAGCCGGCGGGCTGGGCGCCCACGCTCATCGAGAAGGACGGCGTGATCACCGGCCTCGACTTCACCGACGCCCACGAGCCCACGGGCAAGCTCATCGCCACCACGCTGGTCAAGGGCGATGGCGCGAAGGTCAAGGCGGGCCAGACCCTGACGGTCGACTACCTCGGGCAGGTCTACGACGCCGAGAAGCCGTTCGACGAGTCCTACAGCGGCGAGCCCGCGGAGTTCCCGATCGGCGTCGGCCAGGTCATCAAGGGCTGGGACGAGCGCCTCGTCGGCCGCACGGTGGGCTCGCGGGTGATCCTGGAGATCCCGCCGGCCGACGGCTACGGCAAGACGGGCAACGAGCAGGCCGGGATCAAGGGCACCGACACGCTCTTCTTCGTGGTCGACATCCTCAAGGCCTCCTGACCGGTCACGACCGCACGGACGACAGGGGGGGAGCGGAGGATGGCGCAGCCACGTGCAGAGCGGCTGATGAACCTGCACATCCTGCTGCTCGGGGCGAAGCGGTTCATCAGCAAGGACGCGATCCGCGACGCCTGCTACGCCGAGTACCCGCGCGGCGGCAGCGGTGACGAGGCGTTCGAGCGTGCCTTCGAGCGCGACAAGGACGCCCTGCGCCAGATCGGCGCGGTGATCGAGGTCGGCAGCGCCGACGCCTTCTTCGACGACGAGATCGGCTACCGCATCCCCACCGAGCAGACCTCCCTGCCGGAGATCCGCTTCGAGTCCGACGAGGCGGCCGTGCTCGGCCTGGCCGCCCAGGTCTGGCAGCAGGCGACCCTGGCGAAGGCGACGGGCCGCGCCCTGGCCAAGCTCAAGGGTCAGGGCGTCGAGATCGACCCGTCCCGCCTGGAGGTGGTCGCCCCGTCGATCACGGCCGACGAGCCGGCGTTCGAGCCGCTGTGGGACGCCGTGGGCAAGCGTCGCCAGGTCAGCTTCCCCTACCAGCGCGCCGACGAGACCGAGCCGACCACGCGTCGCGTCCAGCCCTGGGGGCTGGCCCGCTCGTCGGGTCGCTGGTACGTCGTCGGCCACGACGTCGACCGCGGGGCCGAGCGGGTCTTCCGCCTCTCCCGCATCGTCGGACCGGTCCGCGCGACGGGCAAGTCCGGCGCGTACGACGTCCCGCCCGGCACCGACGTGCGAGCGGTGGCACGCCGCCTCACCCCGTCCTTCCCGACGGTGCGGGCCGAGGTGCGGGTGCGGCAGGGGACCAGCGTGGGGCTGCGCCGGCGTGCGGAGTCGGTCGCGCCCGACGCTTCCGGCTGGGACACGCTCGTCGTCGAGGGGCCGCTCCAAGAGCTGGCCGACGAGGTGCTCACCTCCGGGTCCAGCGCCGTCGTCCAGGCTCCGCAGGCGCTGCGCGACGAGGTCGTCTCGCGGCTCCGCTCGATCGTGGAGGCGCGCGCGTGACCACCCAGCCGACCGACACCGCTCCCGACCAGGTGGCCCGCCTCCTGGCGCTGGTGCCGTACCTCCTCGCCCGCGGCGAGGTGCGCCTCGACGACGCGGCCGCCCACTTCGGCACCGACGCCGCGCAGATCGAGCGCGACCTGCGGCTGCTCTTCATGACCGGGCTGTCCCCGGGCCTGCCCGGCGACCTGATCGAGGTCGACCTCGACGCGCTCGAGGGCGACCGGATGATCCGGGTCGACAACGCCGACTACCTCGCCCGGCCGGTGCGGTTCTCGCCCGCCGAGGCGACGGCGCTGGTGGTCGCGCTGCGCACGATGGCCGTCTCGGCGCCCGAGGGAGCGGCCGACGTGATCGAGCGAACCCTGGCCAAGCTCGAGGAGGCGGCCGGCGCGGACGGCGAGGACCTCCTGCGCCTGCACGTGTCGCCCACTCCGCTCGAGGCGAGCGCGGTGGTGCCCGTGCTCGAGTCGGCGATCGCCCACGGCCACCAGGTCGAGATCACCTACCACGTGCCCTCCCGCGACGAGGAGTCGCGCCGCACGGTCGACCCGCGCGGCCTGGCGCGGGTCGAGGACCTGCTCTACCTCGACGCGTGGTGCCACACCGCGCAGGGCGACCGCGCCTTCCGCGTCGACCGCATCGTGGCGGCGCGCGAGCTCGACACCGAGGTGGCCGACAAGGGCGCACGCCCGCGCGACCTGACCGGCGGCTGGTTCACCGACGCCGAGACCACGACGGTGACGCTGCGGCTCTCACCGCCGGCCCGGTGGGTGATCGAGTACTTCCAGGTCACCGACCAGCGCCCGGGCCCGAACGGCACCATCGACGTGGACCTCGAGGTGGCCAGCGAGCCGTGGGTGCAGTCGCTGCTGTTCCGGCTCGCACCCCACGCGACGCTCCTCGCCCCGGAGTCGTACGCCGAGACGCTGCGTGCCGTTGCCCGCGAAGCGCTCAGCCTGTACGAGGATGACGGCGTAGACTCGACACGGACACCGCAGGACCGAACCCACACAACGGAGTGACCTCATGATCAACCCCCTGATCGGCATGCCACAGGGTCTGGAGTGGCTGGTGATCCTCGCGATCGTCGTGCTGGTGTTCGGTGCCGCGAAGCTCCCCGACCTGGCCCGCAGCTCGGGCCAGGCGCTGCGCATCTTCAAGACCGAGACCAAGGGCCTGCGCGACGAGGACGACGCCACGACGACGCCCGAGCAGCGTGAGATCCAGACCCGCAACGAGACGGGCACCGAGACGCGCAACGAGACCTCGGGCGAGGTCCTCCGCGAGCGTCGCGACGACACCACCGCCTGAGCGCGGGAGCACCCACCAGCCGTGAGGATCGCCGGTCTCGTCGGCCTGTTCAACGGCCGGCCGCACCATGCTGTCGGCCCGGACGGCCGGATGGCGCTCTCCGACCACTTCCGGGAGTTCCGCGCCCGCCTGCTGCGCTGCCTGCTGGTGTTCTCGATCGCGCTCGTGGTGGCGATCTTCTTCCGCCACGCGCTCTACGACGCGGTCTACGGCCCCTACCAGGACGCGCAGGAGACCCTGGCCGAGGGCACGTCGATCGCCACCACCAGTGGTGCCGGCGCGGGCCTGCTGCTGTGGCTGACCCTGTGCGGGTTCGCCTCCGCGATCGTGACCGCGCCCTACTGGCTCTACCAGGTGTGGGCCTTCGTGCTGCCCGGGCTCTACGCCCAGGAGCGGAGGATGACCCGCGTCTTCGTCGCCGTCGCGGGGCCGCTGTTCATCACCGGCGTCGTCCTCGGCTACGTCACGCTGCCGCTGGCGCTGGAGGTGCTCATCGGCTTCAACCCCGACGGCGTCACCAACCTGATCGACTTCAACGACTACCTCCAGTTCTTCACCCGCACGCTCTTCGTCTTCGGCCTCGCCTTCAACATCCCGGTCTTCGTCGTGCTGCTGAACTTCGCCGGTGTCGTGAAGGGCTCCGCGCTCAAGGCCTACCGGCCCTGGATCGTCATCGGGACCTTCATCTTCGCCGCCGTCGCGACGCCGTCGGCCGACCCGTTCA
>JAYSEC010000146.1:0-8647 GCA_041914085.1 Nocardioides sp. | reverse complement strand
TGCCGTCGATCTCGTAGCGGTCGACGTCGAGCACGTTGGGCACCGAGTAGTAGGCACGGACCTGCTGCTGCTGCTCGAAGATCTCGCTCACGATCTGCGGGTCGACCAGCGGGATGCCGTCCGTCATCCCGTCGAGGGCTTCGAGGCGGCCGTCCAGGGGGACGGCCGTGCCCTCGACGTTGCGGACGTCGATCTGGTCGAGCTGGTAGGCCTTGCGCGTCGCGTCGATGTTGGCCTTGATGTAGCGGCCCTCGCGGTCGGGCACGTTCGGGTTGACCCGGATCGCCTGGACGAGGGTCGGCACGATGAGGCCGAGGATGATCGCCGAGAGCGCGAAGAGCGCCACGCCGACCGAGGGCAGCAGCCACGTCCGGCGCCAGATGTTGGCGAGGAACAGCACCCCGCACACGATCGCGATGCCGGCCAGGATCTCCTTCGCGGGCAGCACGGCCTTGTCGTCGGTGTAGCCCATGCCGGTGAAGATCGACCCGGAGTTGGTCACCAGGTCGAAGCGGTCGAGCCAGTAGTCGACGGCCTTGGCGAGCACGAACAGCGCGAGGAAGGCCGAGACCTGGATCTGCGCCGCGCTGGTCAGCCGCTCCCCCGGCCGTGCCGAGAGGCGGATGCCACCGAAGAGGTAGTTGACCAGGATCGCCGCCAGCAGCCCGACGACTGCGAGTGCCATCACGAAGTCGACGGCGTAGTGCCAGAACGGCAGGTCGAAGACGTAGAAGCCGACGTCCTTCTTGAAGTACGGGTCGGTGGTGCCGAAGGACTGGCCGTGCCGCCACAGCGAGTAGTTGCGCCACTGCCCCGTGGCGGAGGCACCGGCGAACAGGCCCATCACCGTGGCCACGCCGCCGATGACCCAGCCCATCCGCGGTGCCAGGAGCTGGCGGTAGCGGTCCAGCCCGTCGTCGGGCGTGCCCGGCATCCCGGGCCACAGCACCGGACGGAAGCGGTAGGCCATCGACATCGCCACCGCCACGGTTGCGGCCATCAGGCCGGCGAAGACCAGGAACAGCCCCACGCGCGTCAGCAGCAGCGTGGTGAAGACCTCGCTGTAGCCGACGGAGCGGAACCACAGCCGCTCGGTCCAGAAGGAGGCGAAGCCGCTGAGCAGCATGAACGCCACGATCAGCACGATCGCCGTGATCACCAGCGCGCCGGGGCGCCGCGAGGTGGGCGCCGGGCGCGGCGGGGTGGGTCGGGAGTTGTCGAACGGAGTGCTCATTCGGGTTCCTGCTCAGGCCTTCTCGGTGGGGGTGTCGTGCAGCGTCGCGTGGAGGAGCTCGAGGAGGCCGGGCACCAGCTCGGTACCGTTGACGACCGACTGCTCGTCGTCGTGGGCGCGCAGCCGGAGGGCGCAGTACGACGCCCCGGCGCGGGTCACGCCGGCGACCATGCGGACCTCCTGGCGGTCGGGGTGCTCGCGGGCGAACAGCTCGGCGGCCGTCGGGTCGTCGGGGATGTCGTCGTCGACGCCCGGCGGCAGCACCAGCCGCTCGATCACGGCGGCGCAGCCGGCGACGCTGTCGGGCCAGGCGATCGAGTGGAGGGCCTCCTCGAGGGGTTGGCCCGGAGGCAGCCCCTCCTGCTCGATCGGGGTGAAGGAGCCGTCGTCGCCCGGGCCGTCGATGGACATCGCCGCGGCCAGGGCCGGCTCCTGCGCCACCAGCTCGGCGGTGTCGACGAGGGCGTAGAGCCGGGCCGGCTGGTCCCAGCCGTCGGCGGCCACGTGCGCCTCGATCTCCAGCACCGCAGTGGCCAGCGCCGGGTCCTCGGGGAGGGCGGCCGGGTCGTCGGTCGTCATCAGGCGGAGTCCTCGCAGGTCGGGAGATCGGTGTCGTGGTCGGCGGTCCAGTCGTCGAGCGTCTGGACCGCTGCGTGCATCGTGGTCGCCTTCGCCAGGCGCATGTCGCCGGTGTCGACGCCGCCGATGGCGTCGCAGTTGTCGGCCGGCACCAGGAACAGCTCGGCGCCGGCGTCGCGGGCGGCGGCGATCTTCTGCTGGATGCCGCCGATCGGCCCGACCTCGCCGGCAGGAGTGATCGTGCCGGTGCCGGCGATCGCCTCGCCGCCGGTCAGGGAGCCGGGGGTGAGGGTGTCGTAGATGGCCAGCGACATCATGAGACCGGCGCTCGGCCCGCCGATGTTGTCGGAGATGCTGACGCTGACCTGGAAGGGGAAGTCGAACCCGACGCCGGGCGTGATGCCGATGCGCTTGTCGCCGTCGACCTCGCGCGGCGTGACCTGGACGGTCATCCTCTTGCCGTCGCGGCGCACGACGAACGCGAGGGGCTCGCCCACCTCGGCGGCGTCCACCGCGTCGACGACGTCCTGGGCGTCGGTGATCCGGGTGCCACCGACCTCGAGCAGCACGTCGCGCACCTCGAGCTTGCCGTCGGCCGGCAGCGACGGCGTGACGTCCTGGACCTCGACGATGGGGTCGACCTCCTCGCCGAGCTCGGTGAGGGCGGCCGCGACGGCGGTGTCCTGCGAGGACACCATGGCCACCGCGGACTCACGGTCGCTGGACTCGTCGGTCTCGTCTGGCGCGTAGATCGACGAGCGGGGCCACACGGCCGCGTCGGGGTCGAAGTAGGCGCGCAGGAGCTCCGGGAGCGAGACGTCGTCCTCGGGCTGGCTGACGTAGACCGTGGTCATCCGCAGCTCGCCGTCGTCGTGGAAGGACTTGTGCCCCGTGACGGTCACGGTCTCCTTGCCGTCGTTCTCGGCGAGGATGTCGACGGTGGGTCCCGGGTAGTACGTGACGTAGGGCAGCGGCGCGAACGCGGCGGTCCCCCACAGCACGGCCAGCAGGCACAGTGCGAGCAGCCCCGCCCTGGTCCGCTGACTCATGGGCGCAACTCTCTCAAACCCCGACAACCACGCGACAACCAGCCGACACCGACGCGTCGCTCAGGAGGCGCGGCGGGTGCGGTCGGCCCGGGTGGCGCCGGCGTTGCTGGGGCGCACGGCGATGCCGGTGCTCCGGTCGCGGACCGCGGGCGGCGTACGACGTGCGCGCGCAGGCAGGTCCTTGGCGAGCGCCTTGCCGAGCCGTGCGGCGGCGACGTCGCGGTCGACCTCGCCGCGGCCGTCGCGGCCGACCCAGCCCACCCACAGCATCGCCACGACCGTCACCACGGCGGCGGGCGCGAGCCAGAGCAGGATCTCCACGGCCTGAGCCTAGGCGCGCACGGCCCCGGGTTCGGGGAGGCCCTACGGCGTGCCGACCCACTCCTCGGTCCGGTCGTCGAAGACTTGGTGCTTCCAGATCGGCACCTCGGCCTTGAGCGTGTCGATGAGGTCGCGCGAGGCGGCGAACGCGTCACCGCGGTGGGCCGCGGTCGTCGCGACGACGACGGCGAGGTCACCGATCTGCAGGGGGCCGACGCGGTGCACCGCGGCCACACCGCGTACGTCGTGCTGCTGCGCGACCCGGCGGCACACGTCCTCCAGCCGGGCCAGGGCGGTCGGGTGGGCGGAGTAGTCCAGCGCCGTCACGCCCTTGCCGCCGTCGTGGTCGCGGACCTGGCCGATGAAGAGGGTGAGGCCGCCGGCGCCGTCGTCGCCCAGGGCGTCGACCACCTCGGCGACGTCGAGCGGGGTGTCGCGGATGGCCACGAGGCGCACAGGGTCGGTCACGGGCCCGAGTCTAGGCCCGTACGCCCGTGCCGGGTCTGGGCGCGGTGAGTACCGTGGAGCCATGAGTGACACCCCCGGCGGCCCCGGATCGTCCGGCCCGAACCCTGAGGACAACAACCCGTTCAAGGGCACGCCGTTCGAGCAGATCTTCTCCCAGATGGGCGGCTTCGGCCCGGGCGGCGGCATGCCCGACCTCAACCAGCTGATGGCGCAGATGCAGTCGCTGTTCGCGCCGCACGACGGCCCGGTCAACTGGGACACCGTGCGCGACCTCGCCCGCCGCGCGGCCGCACAGGAGCCCGACCCCGCGGTGAGCCCCGCGCAGTCCGCGGCGGTCGCCGACGCCGTGCGCCTCGCCGACCACTGGCTCGACACCACCACCGAGTTCCCCTCCGGCGTCTCCACCACCGCGGCCTGGTCCCGGGCGGAGTGGATCGTGGAGACCCTCGACGTGTGGAAGGTGCTCGTCGAGCCGATCGCCGGCTCCGCCACGACCGCCCTCGGACAGGCCATGCCCGAGGAGATGCGGCAGCTCGCCGGTCCCCTGATGGCGATGCTCGGCAAGGCCAGCGGGGCGATGGTGGCCTCGCAGGTCGGCAGCGGCCTCGGCGCCCTCGCCGGCGACGTGCTCAGCGCCTCCGACATCGGGCTGCCGCTGGGCCCGATCGGGAAGGCGGCCCTGCTGCCGACCAACGTCGCGGCGTTCGCCGCCGAGCTCCCCGACGTGACCACCGACGACGTCATGCTCTACCTCGCCCTGCGCGAGGCCGCCCACCAGCGGCTGTTCGCCGGCGTGCCGTGGCTGCGCGACCACCTCCTCAGCGCGGTGGCCGAGTACGGCGCCGGCATGGACTTCGACACCTCCGGGATGGAAGCCAAGCTCCGCGACATCGACATGACCAACCCGGCCGCGATGCAGGACGCCCTGGCCGGCGGTCTGTTCGACCCCGAGCCGTCGGCCGCGCAGAAGGCCGCGCTGGAGAAGCTCGAGGTCACCCTCGCGCTCGTCGAGGGCTGGGTCGACGAGGTCGTCAGCCAGGCCACGGCCGAGCGGATGCCCGCGGCCGCCAAGCTGCAGGAGACCGTACGTCGTCGCCGCGCCGCCGGCGGCCCGGCCGAGCAGACCTTCGCCACCCTGGTCGGCCTCGAGCTCCGGCCGCGTCGGCTGCGCGACGCCTCCACGCTGTGGGGCTCGCTGCGCACCCGCCAGGGCGCCGAGGCCCGCGACGGCGTGTGGATGTCGCCGCAGCTCCTCCCGACCGCCGCCGACCTCGACGACCCGCTGGGCTTCCGCGAGGGCTCCGACGCCCCCGGCGAGCTCTCGGCCGAGGAGTTCGACGCAGGACTGCGCGACCTGCTCGAGGGCGGCTCCGACCCGCGACCCGGCGAGTGACGTCCGACCTGCACGGGAGCGCGGTGCGGACCCTGACGCAGTGGACGCCGCCCTCCCCCGGTCAGCGCGCCCTGCGCGACCGCTTCGTCGCCCACCTCGACGCCCACCCGGACGGCCTCGCCAAGGCCTGCTTCCCCGACCACCTGACCGCGGGCGCCATCGTGGTGTCCCCACGGGCCGACGCGGTCCTGCTCAACCACCACCGCAAGGCCGACGCGTGGCTGGCCTTCGGCGGCCACCTCGAGCCGGGCGACGCCTCGCTGGCCGACGGCGCCCGGCGTGAGCTCGTGGAGGAGTCGGGCCTGACCGCCTTCGCGTTCGACCCGGAGCCGTTGTGCCTCGACGCGCACGCCGTCGAGTTCTGCTCCGACCGGGGCACCGTGCACCACCTCGACGTCCGCTTCGTCGCGGTCGCCGAGCCGGACGCCTCCCACGCCACCAGCGAGGAGTCGCTCGACGTGCGGTGGTGGCCGGTCGACGCCCTGCCGGCGACGTTCGAGGACATGTACGCCCTCGTCGAGGCCGCGGTGGCGCGGGTCCGCGGCTGAGTCAGTCCACCTGCTCCTCGCCGCCCGGCGGCGGCTCGAGCCGGGCCGCAGCGGAGTAGCCCTCGAGGTACCCCTTGGCCTTCTCGGCACGCGGGTAGCGGTCGACCCACGCCCAGAAGGCCGGGGTGTGCCCCGCCTCGAGCAGGTGCGCCAGCTCGTGGACGAGCACGTAGTCGACGACCCAGGCCGGCATCTGCTGCAGCCGGTCGCTCAGCCGGATCGTCCGGTCGCCCGGGGTGCACGAGCCCCAGCGGGCGTTCTGGTTGGTCACCCAGCGCACCGACGACGGGACGGCCATGCCGCCGAGGTAGAGGTCGTTGAGCTTGGCCGCCCGGACCACCAGGTCGTCGTCGGAGCGCACCTTGCGGCGCTCCTGCCGCTGCACCCGGGCGACCATGTCGGCGACCCAGGTCGCCTCGTCGCGCTTGCTCATGGTGGCCGGGATCAGCACGATGATCCGGTCGCCGTCGCGGTAGGCCGAGACCGTGCGCCGGCGGCGCCGCGAGCGGCGCACCTCGACGTCGGGCGCCCCGGACGCGGCGCTGGTCGACTGGCTCATGGCTCGAACCTAGCCGTCACCACCCACGGTGGGGCGTCGTACGCGCGGGCGCGGGGCACGCCTGCGCGGCGCTCAGAGCCGGGCCGAGGCCCACGCCAGGAGCCGGTCGCGCTCCCACGTGTTGACGATGCGGTCCGGGTCGATGCCCGCCTCGGTCGCGCGCGCGGCACCGAAGTCGAGCATGTCGAGCTGCCCGGGCGCGTGCGCGTCGGAGTCGATCGAGAACAGGCAGCCGAGGTCGCGCGCGAGCTCGAGCAGCTTCGTGGGCGGGTCGCGCCGCTCGGGGCGCGAGTTGATCTCCACCGCGACGCCCTCCTCCGCGCAGGCCGTGAAGACGGCCCTGGCGTCGAACCTGCTCTGCGGGCGGACGCCGCGGTTGCCCGTGACCAGCCGTCCGGTGCAGTGGCCCAGCACGTTCGTGTACGGGTTGCGGACCGCGCCGATCATCCGGCGCGTCATCGGCTCCGGGTCCATCTTGAGCTTGGAGTGCACCGACGCCACCCGCACGTCGAGGCGCCCGAGCATCTCGGCCGTCTGGTCGAGCGAGCCGTCGTCGAGGATGTCGACCTCGATGCCCTTGAGCAGCGTGAAGGCCGCTGGTGCTGAGCCTGTCGACGTGCCGAGGTGCGCGTTGACCGCCTCCACCACGCCGAGCTGACGCGTCAGCCGCTCGGCGCTCAGCCCGTTCGCCACGCGCAGGCGCGGGCTGTGGTCGGTGAGGACGAGGTACTCGTGGCCGAGCTCCATGGCGGTCATCGCCATCTCCTCCAGCGGCGACCCGCCGTCGGACCAGTCGGAGTGCGAGTGCAGGTCGCCCCGCAGCCGGGACCGCAGCTCCTCCCCGCCGGTGGCCAGCGGCCCCGCGGTGTCCTCGAGGCGCACCAGTCGCTCCGGGACGACCCCGCGGCAGGCGTCGGTGATGACGGCGGCGGTGCTCGGCCCGATGCCGGGGAGCTCGGTCAGCGTGCCGCTCTCGGCCCGCCGGCGTACCTCCTCCTCGGACAGGGGCAGGATCGTGCGCGCGGCCTTGCGGAAGGCCTCGATCCGGCGGCTCTCCTCGCGCTGGCGCTCCATGAGGAACGCGATCCGCCGCAGCGTGGCCACCGGACCGCGCACGGTCTCGCCGTTCTCCGTCAACTTCTTCCCCTCCACAGCCCCGGTCCGACGAACGCGCTGGTCACCCGCACAGTACGGCGACGAGCCGGGCGTGTCGCCCACAGGCCCCTCCCCACCGTGGAGACGCCCCTCCACCACCGACGGCCGCCCGTGCACACGGCGTCCACAGCCCTGTCCACAGGCGTGGACGCGGACCCGTTGACCGCTCGGCACGGGCCTCCTAGCGTTGCGCCCCAGAAGGGCCCCACGGCTCCTCGACGTCAGCAGGGGAAGGCAGGCGTCCAGGGCTGCGGGGCCCCTTCTTCGTCTCCCGGCTCCGTCACCGGCCGCGGAACTGCGGCGCCCGCTTCTCCCGGGCCGCGGCGATCCCCTCCTGCAGGTCGTCGGTCGCCAGCGTCATCGGCTGGGCGAGCGCCTCCCACTGGAGCGCGGACTCGAAGTCGGCGTGTCCGCCGTCGGCGAGCGCGATCTTGGTGAGGCGGGCCGCGATGGGCGCGGTGGCCGCCACCTCGGCGGCGGTCGCCAGCACGTCGTCGAGGAACCCGTCGGCCGGGACCACGCGCGAGACCAGGCCCAGGCGCAGCGCCTCGTCGGCCTCCACGACCCGACCGGTGAGCAGCAGGTCGCGGGCGTGGGCGGGGCCCACGACGTTGGGGAGCAGGTAGGTGCCGGCCATGCCGGCGTGCATCCCGAGCTTGTTGAACGGCAGGCCCAGCCTGGCTCCGGACGCCGCGTAGCGGATGTCGCAGGCGAGCGCGAGGCACAGCCCGGCGCCGATGGCGTGGCCGTTGACCGCGGCGATGGTCGGCACCTCGAGGCGACGGATCGAGAGCCAGGCCCGGTAGAACGGCATCATCCGGGCGCGCAGGCGGTCGACGCTCGCGTCGGGCTCGCTGGCGATCCACGAGGTGTTGCCACCGGAGCAGAACGCGCTGCCCGCACCCGTCACCACGACGACGCGCACGGTCGGGTCGACGGCGAGCGCGTCGATCGCCCGCACCCACGACGCGGTCATCTCCTCGCTCATCGCGTTGCGCATGTCGGGGTTGTCGAGGGTCAGCAGGACGACGCCCTCCGCAGGGCGCTCGAGACGCAGGTGGGAGAGGTCGGCGACCTGCTCGGACGGACGGTCTGAAGGGTGCTCGGACATGGGCTGAGGGTACTGACGCCGCTGAGCGTGGGATCAGCGGGATTCACGCTCAGCGCGTGTGGTGCGTGAGCGTGCGCCACGCGTGGCGTAGGGTCGTCGACGGAGCACGGGCAGCCGCCCGGGTTCCCCGGCGGGCTTCCCCCACGAGCAACCCCGTCGCGACGACCAATGAGGAACAAGCAAGGAGGCCGTCATGGCGGAGACCTGGAGCGGTGAGTTCTACTGCGTCA
>JAYSEC010000145.1:2288-8651 GCA_041914085.1 Nocardioides sp. | reverse complement strand
CGGCGTGACAGCAGAGGGGGCTCCCGGTCGGGAGCCCCCTCGGTGCGTGTCAGCCGGCCGAGCGCGCCCACGGGTCGGTGACGGTGCCCTCGTCCGGACCGCCGCGCCACCGTGGCAGCGGGGCGGCGCCCGTCGCGACCGCGACGGCGGCGTCGGCCAGCAGCTGCGTCGCGTCGAGCAGCGGCAGCGGGGAGCTCGCCGGGCTCACGAGCGCAGCGAGCTCGGGGCAGCCGACGACGACCGCCTCGCACCCCTCCCCCTTCAGGTCCTCGACGAGGGCCAGCACGGTGTCGCGCGACTCCAGCGAGAACCGGCCGCGCACGAGCTCGTCGAAGACGATGGAGTGCAGCGTGGTCTGGTCCCACAGGGGCAGCGCCACGGCGGAGAGGCCCATCGGCTCGAGCTCGTCGGCGTAGCGTCCCGCGTCGAGCGTCCACCTCGTGCCGAGCACCCCGATCCGGGCGAAGCCCTGTCGCTGAGCCGCAGCCGCGACGACGCCGGCGACGTGGAGCCCGGGCAACGCGAGGTCCAGGCCCGGGTCGTCGAGCAGGGCGTACGCCGTGTCGTCGGGGCACACGAAGAAGTGCGCGCCCGACTGGCGCAGGCGGACGCAGCCCAGCGCGAGCTGGGTCCGGACGGTGTCCGGGTCGTTGCGCTGCCAGGCGTCCCAGCGTCCCTCCAGGGGCTGCCACACGAGGCTGACCTCGGGGCGCTGCAGGTCGGGGCCGAGGGCCGTCCCCGCCTCCTCGATCCGCCGCAGCACCTCGGCTGCAGCGGGCAGCCGGGGCGCGAGGACTCCGATGTGGAACACGGTCCCATCCTGACCCCGCTCGCTGGGGTCCGACTGGAGCCTCGAAGGGTCCTGCCCGGTGCTGTCGACCGGACTAGGATCTGGACGTGAACGACGTGCACGTGATCGCCTACTTCGCCGGCGACCCGACCCGGACCTACCAGCTCGCCCAGTGGCTCGAGGTCCTCGAGATCCTGCACGACGTCCACCCGGTCGCCCTGGTCCTGCGGGACCCCTCGTCCGCGGCCGTGATCGAGCCCCGGACGCACCTGCCCGTGCTGGCGGCGCCGACCTTCCCCGAGCTCACCGAGCTCTACGCCCGGCTCGACGCGAAGGTCGTGCTCTACTGCAACAACTCGGTGCTCAACTTCGAGTCCCTGGTCGACACCCGCCGGCTGCACGTGCACGTCAACCACGGGGAGAGCGACAAGCAGTCCATGGCGAGCAACAACGCCAAGGCCTACGACCGGGTCTTCGTCGCCGGAGGCGCCGCGGTCGAGCGCTACCTCACCGGGTTGCTGGACTTCGACGCCCACCGGCTCGTCCGCGTCGGACGCCCGCAGCTCGACCTCGCCCGCACGCCCCTCCTCGCGCCGAGCGATCGTCGTACGGTCCTGTACGCCCCCACCTGGGAGGGCGACGCGGACTACAACGACTACACCTCCGTCGACACGCTCGGGCCCACCATCGTGCGCGCGATCCTCGCGGTCCCCGACGTCCGCCTGGTCTACAAGCCGCACCCCAAGGTCACGACGAGCACCACCCCGGCCATCGCCGCGGCGCACCGCGAGATCCGGCGGATCGTGGACGACGCCGCGCGGGCCGATCCCGCCGCCGGGCACGCACAGGTCCTCGAGGGCGACATCCTCGCCGTCATGCCGGGCTGCGACGCCATGGTCACCGACGTGTCGTCGGTGGGGCTGGACTGGCTCTACCTCCACACCGACAAGCCCATCTTCCTCACCGACCGCCACGGCGACGCCGAGGCCCTCCGGCAGGAGGTCCCGATCAGCCGCTGCGCCGACGTCGTCGACGAGTCCGACGTGGCCGCGCTGACTTCCCTGCTCGCCGACCGGCTCGCCCACGACGAGCACCACCTCGCCCGCGCGGCCATGCGGCACCACTACTTCGACGACCTCCACGTCGGCGACAGCACGACCCGCTTCCTCGATGCCGTGGCCGAGCTCGTGGCGCTTCGCGACAGCCTGGTCGCCGGCGGGGTCTCCGACACCGAGATCGCCTAAGCCGTCCCGGCCACGGTCACGACGCGTCCTCCCCGCCGTGGACGGTCGCGCCGAGCGTCAGGAGCTCCGGCGGCTTCGCCGCGAAGCGCTCGCGCACGTCGCGGCTGATCCGCATCGAGCAGAACTTCGGGCCGCACATCGAGCAGAAGTGCGCGGTCTTGGCACCCTCGGCGGGCAGCGTCTCGTCGTGGAAGGCCTCGGCGGTGTGCGGGTCGAGCGAGAGGGCGAACTGGTCGTGCCAGCGGAACTCGAAGCGGGCGCGGCTCAGCGCGTCGTCCCAGTCGCGGGCACCGGGGTGGCCCTTGGCGACGTCGGCGGCGTGGGCGGCGAGCTTGTAGGTGATGACGCCGGTCTTCACGTCGTCGCGGTCGGGCAGGCCGAGGTGCTCCTTGGGCGTGACGTAGCAGAGCATCGCGGTCCCGTGCATCGCGATCGCGGCCGCGCCGATGGCGCTGGTGATGTGGTCGTAGCCAGGCGCGACGTCGGTGGCGAGCGGGCCGAGCGTGTAGAACGGAGCGCCGTGGCACCACTCCTGCTGGAGGCGGACGTTCTCCTCGACGAGGTCGAGCGGGACGTGGCCGGGACCCTCGACCATGACCTGCACGTCGTGCTCCCAGGCCCGCTGCGTGAGCTCGGCGAGCGTGCGCAGCTCGGCGAGCTGGGCGGCGTCGTTGGCGTCGGCGACCGATCCCGGGCGCAGCCCGTCGCCGAGGGAGAAGGCGACGTCGTGGGCCGCGAAGATCTCGCACAGCTCGTCGAAGTGCGTGAAGAGGAAGTTCTCCTCCTGGTGCGCGAGGCACCAGCCCGCCATGATCGAGCCGCCGCGCGAGACGATGCCCGTGACGCGGTCCGCCGTCAGGGGGACGTGGCGCAGCAGCACCCCGGCGTGCACGGTCATGTAGTCCACGCCCTGCTCGCACTGCTCGACCACGGTGTCGCGGTAGACCTCCCAGGTCAGCCGCTCCGCCTGCCCGCCGACCTTCTCCAGCGCCTGGTAGAGCGGGACCGTGCCGATCGGCACGGGTGAGCTGCGCAGGATCCACTCGCGGGTGGTGTGGATGTCCTCGCCGGTCGAGAGGTCCATGACCGTGTCGGCGCCCCAGGTGACGGCCCAGGTGAGCTTGTCGACCTCCTCGGCGATGCTGCTGGTGACGGCCGAGTTGCCGATGTTGGCGTTGACCTTCACCAGGAACCGCCGCCCGATGATCATCGGCTCGGACTCCGGGTGGTTGACGTTGACCGGGATGATCGCCCGGCCGGCGGCGACCTCGCTGCGCACCAGCTCGACGTCGCAGCCCTCGCGTGCGGCGACGTACTGCATCTCGGGTGTCACGATGCCCTGCCGCGCATACGCGAGCTGGGTGACCGTACGACCGGGGCGGGCGCGCCGCGGCGCCCGGCGCTCGCCGGGCCACTCCTCGCGCGCGGCGCCGCGCCGGACGGCCGAGCGCCCGTTGTCGGCGAGCCGGGCCTCGCGACCGGGGTGCTCCTCGGTGTCCCCGCGCGCCGCGATCCACTCCGCGCGCAGCGCCGGCAGCCCGGCGGCCGGGTCGGAGCCGGGGCCCGAGGTGCAGTAGCGGTCGAAGGTCTCTCCGTTGGTGAGGTGGACCCTCGTCACGGGCACCTCCAACGGACCGGTGAGGACGCGCTCGTGGGCGGGGTGGGTGGGCTGGGCGGTCATGCGGGGTCCTCCTGGTGGACGCGATGGGTGGTGGGTGCGAGGTGGGAGACGGGACCCCGGCCGCGGCCGAGGCGCCAGGTGCTGCTGTCGGTGAGCCGGGAGGCGACGTACGCCGCCGCGTCCGCGGCTGCCTCGGCGAGGGACGCGCGGTGGGCGAGGCGGGCGGCGAGGGAGCTGGCGTAGGTGCACCCCGTGCCGTGGTCGGCGGTGGTGGGGACGGCCGGGTGCCGCAGCGCGACCGGGATGCGGCCCGGCTCGCAGAGCCAGTCGGTGCAGGTGCCGACGTCCCGGCCCGGCCGCCAGTCCGGTCCCCCGGTGAGGACGACGGCGCAGCCGAGGTCCGCGAGGCGGGCCGCGAGGTCGCGGGCGTCAGCGTCGACACCGGTGAGGGCCCTGGCCTCGGCGAGGTTGGGGGTCGCGACCGTCGCGACCGGTAGCAGCACCTCGCGGTACGCCCGGCGCACCGCGTCGTCACCGAGGACCGCCCCGCTCGTGGCGACCAGCACGGGGTCGACGACCAGCGGCAGGCCGCGCGTGCGCTCGGCGACGAGCCGGACGGCCTCGGGCGACCCGAGCATGCCGGTCTTCACCGCGGCGACGGGCAGGTCGTCGAGGACGGCGGCGAGCTGGGCGGCCAGCACGGCAGGCGGGACCCGGTGCACCGCGTGCACGCCGGTGGTGTCCTGCGCGGTGATCGCCGTGACCGCGCAGGCGGCGTGGCAGCCGAGGTGGCCGAGGGTGGCCAGGTCGGCCGCCAGCCCCGCGGCACCGCCGCTGTCGGTGCCGCCGACGGCGAGGACCACGGGTGGGGCGCTCATGCCAGCTCCCTGAGCAGCCCGGACACCACGGCCGCGGGGTCGGCGGCGCGCATCACGGCGCCCATCACCGCGACGCCGTGCGCGCCCGCGGCCCGGGCGGCGGCCGCGTTGCGGGTGTCGATCCCGGCCAGGGCGAGCACCGGGACGCGGTGGCCGGCGAAGGCCCCGGTCGGCAGGGCAGGACCGTGGCCGGCCTTGCTCGCGCTGACGGCGTACGGCGACAGGGTGACCCACGACGCGCCCTCGCCTGCCGCTCGCTCGACCTCGGCGCGCGAGTGGCACGACCGGCCCCAGCGACCGGCGGGAGGTGCGGCCTGGTGCGCCGCGCAGTGCAGGCCGTGGGCTCGCGGGTCCGGGACGCGGGAGGAGATCACGGTCAGGCCGGGGACCGACACCAGCTCCTCGACGAGCGCCGACCGGGCCGACGGCGCGAGGTCGTGCTCACGGACCACGACGGCCGACAGCCCCGCGTCGGCGCACTCGCGGACGGTGCGGACCAGCCCCCGGCCCAGCCGCAGCTGGGCGCGGTCGGTCAGCACGACGAGCCGGGGGATCACGCGATCCTCCCGTCCAGCGGGCTCGCCGAGCGCGCCACGGTCCGGCGCGGGATCCGGCCGGCCCGCCGTGCGGCGGCGCCTGCGTCGACGGCCGCCCGCAGTGCGCCGGCCATCGCGACCGGGTCCGCGGCCCGCGTCACCGCACTCGCCGCCAGGACCGCGTCGCACCCGAGCTCCATGGCCAGCGCCGCGTCGGAGGCCGTGCCGATGCCGGCGTCGAGCACCACCGGCACGTCGACCGCGGCCACGACCGACTCGATGAGGTGGGGGTTGAGGATCCCGAGGCCGGAGCCGATCGGCGAGCCGAGCGGCATCACCGCCGCGCAGCCGACGTCCGCGAGGCGGCGGGCGAGCACCGGGTCGTCGGTCGTGTAGGGCAGGACCGTGAAGCCGCGCGCGACGAGCTCCGCCGCTGCCGCGACCAGCTCGACGGCGTCGGGCAGCAGGCTCACCTCGTCGCCGATCACCTCCAGCTTCACCCAGTCCGTGGCCAGCGCCTCGCGCGCCGTCTCGGCGGTCAGCACGGCCTCGCGGGCCGACAGGCAGCCGGCGGTGTTCGGCAACACCGGGACCCCGCGGTCGCGGAGCGCCGCGAGGAGCCCGCCCGGTGCGGTGCTCGACGTCCGCCGCACGCTGACGGTCACCAGTCCGGGCCGGGCCGCGTCGAGGACCGGGTCGACCAAGTCCGGTCGCGGCAGGCCCCCAGTGCCGAGGAACAGCCGCGACGACAGGGTGCGCCCGCCGATCACGAGGTCGCTCGTCCGCTCGGTCATCCGCCGGCCACCGCCGTGACGAGCTCGACGACGTCGCCGTCGGCGAGCAGCCTGCTGGCGTGCTCGGCGCGCGGCACGACCTCGTGGTTGACGACGGCTGCGTGCCCGCTCGGGAGGGGGCCGAGCAGGTCCTGCAGGGTCCGGGCGTCGGCGTCCAGGGGGACGCCGTTGAGGGTCAGGCGCATGGCATGCCTCCGGTGGTCGTGGTGGTGGGGTGGTTAGCGGTCAGGAACCGTCGGGGGTCGACGGCCGGGTCGGGGGCCGCGCCCTCGAGGGCGTCGGCGAGGAGCCGGGCCGTCAGCGGGGCGAGCAGGACTCCGTGGCGGAAGTGGCCGGCCGCGAGCCAGGTGCGCGGGTCGTCGGTCGGGCCGACCAGGGGCAGGTGGTCGCGCGTCGCTGGCCGGTCCCGGGCCTCGCACGCGAGCACCTCGGCCCGGTCGAGCGCGGGCAGCAGCACGCGTGCGGCGCGGAGCAGCCGGAGGACACCCCCCGCGGTCGCC
>JAYSEC010000145.1:0-2188 GCA_041914085.1 Nocardioides sp. | reverse complement strand
CCGAACCAGGCCTCCCCCGCCGGCGACAGCATCCCGGCGGCGACGGCCGAGGCGCCGCTCCCGGGTGCCGGGTCGACGACCGTGACGTCGTGGCCGCGGGCGAGCAGCTCGTCGGCGCAGGCGAGGCCGACGATGCCGGCGCCGAGGACGTGGACGCGCATCAGCCGAGCTCCTGCACCAGCTCCTTCGCTGCGGCGACGGGATCAGGTGCGCGCCAGATGGCACCGATCACCGCCACGCCGTGGGCACCCGCGTCGACCACCGGACGCACCCGGCCGGTCTCGATGCCGCCGATGGCCACCAGCGGCAGCACGCCGCTCGCAGCGGCGACGGCGGGCACCCCGAGCGCGGGCGGGAGCCCGGCCTTGCTGGACGTGGCGAACACGGGTCCGAACCCGGCGTACGCCGCCCCTGCCGCGGCGGCCCGCTCGACGTCGCCGCGGTCGCGACAGGTCGCTCCGACGAGCAGGTGCGGCGCGGCCGCGACGGCCAGCGCGACCGGGAGGTCGTCGGCCCCGAGGTGGACCCCGTCGGCCTCCGTCGCCAGGGCGACGTCCAGCCGGTCGTCGACGACGACGGTGGCGCCGAACGGGCGGACCGCGCCGATCACGACCCGCGTGAGCTCGACGAGCTCACGGGTGGTGGCCACCTTGTCGCGGACCTGGAACCCGTCGATCCCGGCCTCGGCCAGGTCGCCGAGCAGGGACAGGTCGTCGGTCGAGGAGACCAGGCAGAAGATGCGCGTCGACAACACGTGGAATCACTTCCTTCGCCGGCATGACCCGGATCAGGTACGACGGTCGGAGCGGCTCCAGCTCCCTCTCAGCCCGCTGCCGCGGACTCCCGTGTGGACGGCGACGACGCTAGCAGAGGTCGTCGGCTGGGGTCGCGGGGGTGCCGTCGAGGCATGCGACCCGTCGTGGGGCGTGCGTAGGGTGGGCGCGTGGCCGACAACGTGCTGTGGATCGTCACGGACGACCAGATGCGCTCGACCCTGCGGTCGATGGACCGCACCTGGAGGCGGCTGGTCCGCAAGGGGGTGCACTTCCGCCGCGGCTACAGCGCGATGCCGCTGTGCGGGCCGGCGCGCGCCTCGATCCTGACGAGCCGCTACCCCCACAACCACGGCTGTGACAGCAACATGACGCACCAGCCCTTCGTCGGGCAGGGGCACGACCGGGACACCGCGGCGACCAGGCTGCAGGGCGCCGGCTACAGCACCGGCTACTTCGGGAAGTACATGAACGGCCTCGGCCTGGACCCGACCTACGTCGCCCCCGGCTGGGACCGCTGGGTGGCGCTGCTCGACGGCATGATCGACGACCCACGCGTCAACGTCGACGGCACGGTCCGGCGCGTCGAGTCGCAGCGGGGGTTCGACCAGTTCGCCGGCAAGCGGCTGCGCCGCTTCATCCGTCGCCACCAGGACACCGGGCCGTGGTTCGCGGTGTACTCCCCCACTGCTCCGCACGGCCCCTACACGCCGAGCCCCCGGCACGCCGACGACTTCGACGACGTCGAGTGGGACCCGCCGGCGTTCAACGAGGCCGACATGAGCGACAAGCCCACCTGGCTGCGCGACCTGCCGAAGCAGGAGCGTCGCCGGATGCGCAAGATCTACGAGGGCAAGCTCGAGGAGCTCCAGGACGTCGACGACCAGGTCGGTCGGATCCTCGACGTGCTGCGACGGACCGGCCAGCTCCGGAGGACGTGGATCTTCTTCGTCTCCGACAACGGCTACCTCCTCGGCGAGCACCGGCTGCTCCACAAGTCGCAGCCCTACGAGGAGGCGGCCGGCATCCCCTTCGCCGCGCGCGGACCCGGCGTCGAGCCTCGCACGGTCGATGCGCTGGTGTCCCAGGTCGACCTGATGCCCACCACCCTCGACATCGCCGGCCTCGACCCGGACGACGGGCGCGAGCTCGACGGCCGCTCCATGCTCGGACCCCTCCGGTCCGGCGACTGGTCCTCCTGGCGGCGCCGCCTGATCATCGAGAACACCAACCTCGACTGGGCTCTCCTCCGCGAGGGCTCGCGCGCCTACATCGAGCACGCCGGCACCGGCGAGTGGGAGCTCTACGACCTCGAGCGCGACCCGCACCAGCTCTCGAGCATCCGCGATGCCGACGTCACGGAGCTGTCGCGGAGGACCGCCGAGCTGTCGGGTGCGCAGGGGCGCGCGTTCCGG
>JAYSEC010000144.1:0-8692 GCA_041914085.1 Nocardioides sp. | reverse complement strand
CCTCGCTCTGGTCCTCCTCGGACTTGCGTGGTGCGTCGTAGTCGGTGGCCATCGGATCCCTCTCCCCATGCTGTGGCTCGTGCGCGCCGGATCGCGGCGGGCTGAGACCTTTGTGCTCGTCGTCGGCGCCAGATTGTGCACCATGAACCGACTCCGTGGTGAGCCGGTCCGCAACGTGTCGCCTGAACAGTGCGCCACGCCTCGCTATTCCCGAAGTCTTGACGAGTGTCAGGACAGGAAACCAGCAGCTCCCAAGGCGGCCACGAAGGTGTCCCAACCCTCGGCTGGAGCGCCCACCACGACGTTGCGCGTCGGGTACGGATCGAAGGTCCTGCTGCCGTCCAGGAGGTCGAAACGCCCGCCCGCCTCGCGCAGCACCAGGCCGGCTGCCGAGTAGTCCCACGGCTGCGGTCCCGCCTCGACGTAGGCGTCCGCGCTGCCCTCCGCCACGTGGCACAGGTCGAGGGCGCACGACCCCATCCGGCGGATGTCCCGGACCTCCGGGAGCAGCCGCGCCACGCACGCGGCCTGGTGGGCACGGACCTCGCGCTGGTAGCCGAACCCGGTGAGGACCAGCCGCTCCGCCAGCGGCGGCGAGGGGCGTACGCCGATGGGCTGGCCATCGCGGGTGGCGCCGGCACCGCGGGCGGCGGCGTACTCGAGCCCGGTGGGGATCGCGACCACGGCTCCGGCCACCACCTCACCGTCGAGCTCCACCGCGACGGAGACGGCGCAGTCGGGCAGGCCGTAGAGGTAGTTGACGGTGCCGTCGATGGGGTCGACGACCCACCGGACCCCGCTCGTTCCGGGCCGGTCGTCACCCTCCTCCCCCAGGATCGCGTCGTCAGGCCGTGCCGCGGTGATGCGGGAGCGGATCAGCGCCTCGACTGCGCGGTCGGCCTCGGTGACCACGTCGACCGCGCTGGTCTTGGTGTCGGCCACGTCGATGCCGCCGAGCTGCATCTCCCGGGCGAGGTTGGCGCCCTCGTGCGCGATGGCGACCGCGAGCGTGCGCAGCTCGACCGGAGCGGCCTCCGTCACGAGTCGACCCCGCACAGGGCCGGCCGGGGGCCCCGGGGGTTGGGGCAGCAGCCGACCGGGCAGAGGTCCTGGCGCGCGGGCAGGGACCCGACCGCGACCCGCTCCGGCTCCTCGCCACGCTCGGCGGCGGCCCGCTCGAGCACCAGCTCGCGGACCATGGTCACGAAGCGCTGGTCGGTGCCGGACGTGGCAGCGCGGACCGCGCGCATGCCCAGGCGCTCGGCCGTCGCCATCGCCTCGGTGTCGAGGTCGTAGATGACCTCCATGTGGTCGGACACGAAGCCGATCGGCACCAGCACCACCTGGGCGACGCCGTCGGTGGCCAGCTCCTCGAGGTGGTCGTTGACGTCCGGCTCGAGCCAGGGGGTCCGCGGGTCTCCGGAGCGCGAGCAGTAGACCAGGTCGTGGCGGTGCGCCCGGCCGGTCGCCTCGCGGACGCGCCTGGCCACCTCGTCCACCGCGCTGCGGTGCTGGCGGACGTAGGCGCCGCCGTTCTCGGGGCCGCCGCTGGTCTCGGCCATCGCGGTCGGGATCGAGTGCGTGACGAACACGAGCCGCGCCCGGTCGCCGTGGTCCGGGAGGTCGCCGAGCGCCGCGACGCACGCGTCCACCACCGGGTCGATGAAGCCGGGGTGGTTGAAGTACTGCCGCAGCCGGTCCAGCCGCGGCGCGCCGGGGGTGGCGGCGGAGGCGTCGTACAGGTTCTCGCGGTACTGCCGGCACGACGACCACGACGAGTACGCCGACGTGGTGAACACGGCGGCACGCTGCACGCCGTCGGACACCATCTGCGCCAGCGTGTCGGCGAGGTAGGGGTCCCAGTTGCGGTTGCCGAAGTAGACCGGCAGGTCGATGCCCTGGTCGGCGAAGTCCTTCTCCAACGCCGCGATCAGCGCGCGGTTCTGGTCGTTGATCGGACTTCGGCCGCCGAACAGGAAGTAGTGCTGGCCGACCTCCTCGAGGCGCTCGCGCGGGATGCCCCGTCCGCGGGTGACGTTCTCCAGGAACGGCACCACGTCCTCGGGCTTCTCCGGGCCCCCGAAGGAGAGCACGAGGAGAGCGTCGTACGGCTTCACGTCGGGGTGACCCGCGGGATTCATGCTGCCAGCGTAGAGCGCCCTACCATCTCCCCGATGCTCGACTCCTACCGCCGGGTGCTCGCCCGCCCCGGCGCCCTCGCCTTCAGCAGCGCTGCGCTGGTCGCCCGCCTGCCGATCTCCATGGTCGGCCTCGGCATCGTGCTGCTCGTCGAGCAGAGCACCGGCTCCTACGGGCTCGCCGGCACGGTGTCGGCGGTGTTCGTCCTGGCCGAGGCCGCCTTCGCGGTGCTGCACGGCCGGTTGGTCGACTCCTACGGGCAGTCCACGGTGCTGCCGGCCGCGATCTCGCTGTTCGGCGCCGGCCTCGCGCTGATGATGGTCGCGGTCGAGAGCGACTGGCCGCGTGTCCTCACCTACGTCTTCGCGGCGGTCGCGGGCGCCGCGCTCCCCCAGGTCGGTGCGAGCGTGCGGACCCGGTGGTCCCACCTGCTCGACGACCCCGGCGAGAAGCAGACCGCCTTCGCGCTGGAGGCGGTGCTCGACGAGGTCGTCTTCGTCGTCGGGCCCGTGCTGGTGACCCTGCTGGCCACCAGCTGGCACCCGGTCGCCGGGCTGACGGCGGCCCTCGTCAGCGGCCTCCTCGGCACCTTCGCGTTCGCCGCGCAGCGGCGGACCGAGCCGCCGGCCCGCCGTTCGCAGCCAGCCGGCGTCCGACCGCCGATGCCGTGGCGCCTGGTGCTGACCCTCGCCGTCGTCTGCCTCACCCTCGGCGCGCTGTTCGGGGCCGCCGAGGTCACCACCGTCGCCTTCGCCGAGGAGGCCGGGATGCGCTGGGTGGCCGGCTGGCTCCTCGCCGCGTGGTCGTTCGGCAGCCTCGTGGCCGGCCTGGTCACCGGCGCGATCGCCTGGCGGGGCGGTCCCGAGGTGCGGCTGCGCTGGGGGTCGCTGGCGATGGCAGTGGCGATGGCGCCGCTCATGTTCGTCGAGTCCGTCCCGCTGATGGCCGTCGTGCTGCTCGTCGGCGGGCTGGCGATCGCGCCCACGATGATCGGCGCGATGACGATGGTCGAGCAGGGCGTCCCCTCCTCCCGGCTCACCGAGGGCATGGCGATCCTGCACACCGGGATCGTGGCGGGCGTCGCCCCGGGCGCGAGCATCGCCGGGTTCGTCGTCGACCACAGCGGCGCCTCGGCGGCGTACTCCGTCGCGCTCGTCGGCGGGCTCCTCGGGGCGCTGGTGGCGCAGACCGCCCGCACGCCCCGCCGCTCCCCGCTAGCCTCCGGGGCATGACGACGCCCACCGACGGCACTCGCTGGCGCAACTGGTCCGGCCTCGTGGAGGCGCACCCGCAGCAGGTCCTGACCCCGACCTCCGTCGCCGATGTCGTGGACGTCGTACGCCGGGCGCGCGAGCAGGGCACCACCGTGAAGATGACCGGCACCGGCCACAGCTTCACCGCGATCGGGGCCCCCGAGCACACCCTGCTGCGTCCCGAGCAGCTCGCCGGCATCCTCGAGGTCGACCGCGAGGCGATGACCGTCACGGCCCGCGCGGGGACGCAGCTCAAGGACCTCAACCTCGCGCTCGAGCGCCTCGGGCTCTCGCTGCACAACATGGGCGACATCGCCGAGCAGACCCTCGCCGGGGCGACCTCGACCGGCACGCACGGCACCGGCGGCGTCGCCGCCGGCCTGGCCGCCCAGCTGGCCGGCCTCGAGCTCGTCACCGGCACCGGCGAGGTCGTCCGCGCCTCCGCGCAGGAGAACCCCGACGTCCTCGAGGTCGCGCGCGTCGGGCTCGGCGCCCTGGGCGTGCTGACCAGCGTGACCTTCCACGTCGAGCCGCTGTTCGTCATCGAGGCCCACGAGCAGCCGATGTCGTGGAGCGAGGCGCTCGACTCCTACGACGAGATGACCTCGCAGTCCCACCACGTCGACATGTACTGGTTCCCCCACACCGACGCGATGATGGTCAAGCAGAACGTGCGCACCGACCTCGAGCCCGGCGAGGAGCAGCCGCCCTCGCGGCTGGCCGCCTGGTGGGAGGACGAGCTCGTCTCGAACACCGTCTTCGGCGCGCTGTGCCGGGTCGGGTCACGCGCGCCGACGCTCATCCCCCGGATCAACCGGCTCGCCGGCCGGGCGCTGTCCGAGCGCCGCTACAGCGACCTGGCCCACCGCGTGTTCGTGACCCCGCGTCGCGTCCGCTTCCGCGAGATGGAGTACGCCGTCCCGCGCGAGGTCGGCCTGGAGGTGCTGCGCGAGTGCCGTCGGGTGATCGACGCCAGCGACTGGCGGATCGCCTTCCCGGTCGAGATCCGCACGGCCCGCGCCGACGACGTGCCGCTGTCGACGGCCCACGGGCGCGAGAGCTTCTACCTGGCGTTCCACGTGCCGATGGACACCGACCACACGGCGTACTTCGGCGGGCTCGAGCCGATCCTGCGCGAGGCCGGCGGGCGTCCCCACTGGGGCAAGGTGCACACCCGCAGCGCCGGCGACCTGGCCCCGGTGTACCCGCGCTTCGACGACTTCCTCGCCCTGCGCGAGCGGCTCGACCCGGACCGGGTCTTCGCCAACGCCTACCTGCGCCAGGTCCTCGGCGACTGACTCAGACGTTGGCCGGCCCCTTCGGCATCGGCGCCTGCCAGCCGCGCACGAGGGCGATCAGCCGCCAGCCCAGGCAGGTGCTGAATCCGGCAGCCGCGACGAGCTCCAGCGGGAGCCCGGCCCGGTCCAGCACCACCGCCACTGCGGCACCGGCGAGCGCCGGGGTGGCGTAGAGCGCCCCCTCGAACACGACCGGGACCCGCCCCGCGAGCACGTCGCGGATCATGCCGCCACCGATCCCGGTGACCATCCCCATCAACGCCGCCGGCACCGGGCCGAGGCCGTAGTCGACCGCCTTCAGCGCACCGGTCACGCAGAACAGCGCCAGGCCGAAGGCGTCGAAGAGCGTGACGACCCGCTCGAGCCGTCCCACGACCGGGTGGAAGGCGAACGTCACCAGGCCTGCCGCCACGGGCACGATGAGGTAGCGCCAGTCGGCGAGCGCGGCCGGCGGGGCGGCGCCGATGAGCACGTCGCGGATGAACCCGCCACCGAGTCCGGTCACGCCGGCGAGGACGAGCGCCGCGAACAGGTCGAGGCGCTTGCGCACGGCGACGAGGGCACCGGTGACCGCGAACACGAAGATGCCGACGAGGTCGAGCACGACGAGCGTCGTGGCGTACTCCGTGGTTGGCACACCGTGAAGGCTAGGGCGCAGGCGCGCCGCACGCCTCACCGGCGTGGACCGCGCGCTGGCGTAGGCTCGCCGGAACGCATGCCGAGCGCATCGCCGACGCACCAGCCCCACCCGACCAGGAAGCAGTCAGGAGCCCGCCACCCATGGCCAAGCTGACGTTCACCGGACGCAGCGGTGACGGCAAGCGCCTGCTCCTGGTGGACGAGTCAGGCCAGCAGCACTCGGTGGTGATCGACGCCAAGCTCCGCAACGCCCTGTCGGGCGTGTCCGCAAGCAACGGCCAGTTGGAGATCCCGATGGAATCAACCCTCCGCCCCCGCGACATCCAGGCGCGCATCCGTGCGGGTGAGACGCCCGAGGCGGTCGCGCACGCCGCCGGCACGTCGGTGGAGAAGATCATGGCCTTCGCGGCTCCCGTCCTCGCCGAGCGTGCGCACGTCGCGGAGCGTGCCCAGCTCGCGTCCGTGCGCCGCCGGGCCAACGAGTCCGGGGCGCGGACCCTCGGTGAGGCCGTCACCGCGCACCTGCGCTCGCACAACGTCGACCCGGGCTCCGTGGAGTGGGACGCGTGGCGGCGTGAGGACGGCCGCTGGACCCTGACCGGGACGTACGACGTCGCCGGACGCACCGGCATCGCGACCTTCTCCCACGACCCGCGCGGCAACTTCGTGACCGTCGACGACGAGGACGCCCGGTGGCTGATCGGCGAGGCGGCCACCGCCACGTCGCCGGAGCCCGCGGCCGACGACCTGGCCGCGGCCCGTCAGCGTCGCCTGAGCGCCGTCTCCGGCGAGGAGCTCCCGCTGGGCGAGGACGCGATCGAGATGGTCACGGGCGAGGAGCCCGCGGGCGAGGCCGACCCCGCCAACGAGACCACCGCGGAGCTGTCCGCCCTGGGCGCGGAGCAGTCGGTCGAGGCCTACCTCGACGGCACGACCGACGAGGGCTCGCAGGAGCCGTCCGCCGAGCCCGCGGGACGATCCGCGACCGAGCCCGACCCCTCACCGCAGGCGGCCGAGGAGCCGCCCGCCGAGCCGAAGGCACGGCCCCGGAAGCGCGGCCGCGCGTCCGTGCCCAGCTGGGACGAGATCATGTTCGGCGGCGGCAAGGGCGACTGAGCGGTGCGGCTCGTCCAGCTCAACGTCCACCCCCTCAAGTCCGCGGCGATCCGCACCCTCGACGCGGCCGACGTCCTGCCCGGCGGGCTGCGCGACGACCGCTCGTGGATGCTGGTCGACGCGGCGGGGCGGCTGGTGTCCGCGCGCGAGCTGCATGCGACCTACCGGGTCGTCGCCGACACCCCGGCGACCGACCCCACCGTGGCGGGCGGCCTGCGGCTGCGCGCGCCGGGCATGGACGACCTGGCGGTGCAGCGGCCCGACACCGAGCCCGACACCGAGCCCGTCGCCGTACGCCTGTTCTCCCTCGACCTCAAGGCGCTCCCGGCGGCCGAGGCCGCCCAGGACTGGGTACGCCGCGCGCTCGGGCGCGACGACCTCCGGCTGGTGTGGTGCCACGACCCCGCCGCGCGCAACCTCCAGCCCGGCTTCTCCTCCCCCGACGACCACACGTCGTTCGCCGACGCGTTCCCGGTGACCGTCGCCTCCCTGGCCTCGCTGCGGCAGCTCAACGACTGGATCACGGAGCGTGCCCTGGAGACCGGCGAGGAGCCGCCCGAGCCGCTGCCGGTCGAGCGGTTCCGCGCCAACCTCGTCGTCGACGGCGAGGAGCCGTTCGCCGAGGACCGCTGGCACGAGCTCCGGGTCGGTGACGTGCGGTTCCGGGTCGCGAAGCCGGTCAGTCGGTGCGTCATGACCACGCTCGACCCCGCGACGCTGACGACGGCCAAGGAGCCCACCCGGACGCTGGCGCGGCACCGCCTCGTCGACGGCAAGACCATGTTCGCCCTCCACCTGCTGCCGCTCGACGAGGGCCGGATCAGCGTGGGCGACGAAGTCGTCGCGAGCTGAGCCTCACCCGGTCTCGACCGGTCGCGAGGAGTCGGTGATCCAGCCGCTCCAGCTGCCGGGGTAGAGCGCGGCGTCGATGCCGGCGGCGGCCATGGCGAGGACGTCGTGCGCGGCGGTGACGCCGGACCCGCAGTAGGCCGCCACGGACCCGGTCGAGGTCGCACCCACCCGGGCGTAGGTGTCGTAGAGCTCGTCCGCCGAGCGGAAGCGTCCGTCCGCGTCCAGGTTGTCGGTCGTGGGCACGTTGACCGCGCCCGGGATGTGGCCCGCCACCGGGTCCACCGGCTCGGTCTCCCCACGGAACCGCTCGGGCGCGCGGGCGTCGATCAGGACGTCCACGTCGGTGACCTCGTCGGCCTCCACGACCGCCATCCGCTTGTCGGCGCGGACGGTGAAGTCGCCGGGCTCGACGGTGGTCTCCCCCGCCGCGACCGGGTGACCCTCCTCCAGCCAGGCGGTCCACCCGCCGTCGAGCACGCGCACGTCCGGGTGGCCGTGGTGCTTCAGCAGCCACCAGGCCCGGGCTGCGGCGCGCCCCTGCCAGTCGTCGTACACGACCACCGGGCGGTCGGCGCGCACGCCGGCGCGTCGCATGGCCGCCTCGAAGCGGCGCTCGTCGGGCAGCGGGTGCCGTCCGCCGACGCCGGGCGGGTCGGCGAGGTCCTCGTCGAGGTCGACGTACGCCGCCCCGGGAACGTGCCCGGCCTCGTGCAGCTCCCGACCGGGCGGCCCACCCATCAGGTAGCGCACGTCGAGGACGGTGACGTCGCCGAGCGAGGCCGCGAGCTGGTCGGTGCTGATGAGGGGCCCGTCGGTCATGGAGCCACCCTGCCACGCCGTGGGAGGCTGCCCCGCATGGAGTTCGACTGGGGGAAGGGCGACGTGATCGTCGCGGACGGCGTCGAGGTCGGGCACGCCAGCCGCTCGTGGTTCCGGGAGCGGGCAGAGGTCCAGATCGGACCCGAGCTGTGGGACTACCGGTCCCACGGGTGGGTCGCCAGCGAGCTGACGGCCTCCCTCGACGGAGTGACCCGCTTCGTGGCCCGCCGCTCGGGGTTCTTCACCTCCACGTGGACCATCGACGCCGGCGAGCAGCTGCAGCTGCGCCCACGTGGCGTCTTCTCGACGCGCCTGACCCTGTCGCGCGCCGGGGCGCCGATCGGCGAGGTGAGCCGGTCGGGGCTCCTCACCACCAGGCCGCGGCTCACCGTGCAGGAGCCGCTGGACCCGCGCCCGGGGTGCTTCGTGCTGTGGGTCGCCTACGTCGAGCTGAACCGCCAGGCCAACGACGGCGGCGCGGCTGCGGCTGCCACGTAGACCGGCTGTGACAGGATCACCGCGACATGGCTGAACTGCACTTCTTCACGGGCACGATGGACTCCGGCAAGTCGACGC
>JAYSEC010000143.1:0-8721 GCA_041914085.1 Nocardioides sp. | reverse complement strand
GCCTCGGCCTCGGTGCGCTGGTCGTCGACCTTGTTGGCCGCGAGCACCACCGGCTTGCCGGACTTCCGCAGGATCCGTACGACGGCCTCGTCGGCGTCGGTGATGCCCACGGTCGCGTCGACGACGAACAGCACGGCGTCGGCCAGCGAGACGGCCACCTCGGCCTGACCGGCGATGCGCTCGGCGAGGCCGCGGGCGTCGGGGTCCCAGCCGCCGGTGTCGACGACGGTGAAGGCGCGGCCGTTCCAGTTGGCGTCGTAGGAGACGCGGTCGCGGGTCACGCCCGGGCGGTCCTCCACGACGGCCTCGCGCCGGCCGATGATCCGGTTGACGAGCGTGGACTTGCCCACGTTGGGTCGGCCGACCACGGCCAGGACGGGGGTCGGGCCGGTCGGCTCGTCGGAGCCAGCCTCGACGCTGACGGCGTCGTACTCAGTCATGGGTGATCACAGCTTCTGGGAGGGAGGAACGAGCCCGGTGTCGGGGTCGTCCTCGGATTGTCCCGCAGGAAGGGGTCCGGGCAAGGATCGCCGCGTCCGCGCGAGGGCGCCGTCCAGCTCGGACAGCATGTGCAGACGCAACAACACCGAGGTGGCCTGCACGTGTTCCCGGGTGCGGGGCCAGGGCTGCTGTGTGGTTCGCCACGGCGCGCCGAACACCATGTCGATGGCTCCGTCACGCGCCGGGAGCGCGTTCGACCCGCCGCCCGGCGGGCGGGTGCCGAGCATCGTGACCGGTACGACGGGTGCGCCGGTGACCAGCGCGAGGTAGGCCGCGCCGTGGTGGAACCGCCCGAGCCGGCCGTCGCCGCGGGTTCCCTCGGGGAAGATGCCGGCCACTCCCCCGTCGCGCAGGACCCGCAGGCAGGACCGGATCGCGGCCGGGTCGGCGGCGTACCGGTCGAGCGGGATCTGTCCGGCGGCGCGCAGGAACCCGCCGAGCCGGCCGGCGAACATCTCCTGCTTGGTCAGCGCGTGGACCGGACGAGGCGCGAAGATGGCCAGCAGCGGTCCGTCGATCACACCGACGTGGTTGGCAGCGAGGATCACCGCGCCCTCGGCGGGCACCTGCTCGGCGCCGTGCACCCGCACGGGCCACCGCCGCCGGATCAGCCACGCCGCCGTCGGGCGGAGGTCGTGCAGCAGGCGGGTCGAGGGGTGGCGGTCGGCGCTGCGCGGCGGCGCCGCGTGGTCGGCCTCCGTCACGAGTCCCCCCGTGCCCCCGACCGGACATCCGACTGCGCCTCCGACCGGTCCGCCCGCGCCTCGGCGAGGCCGACGATGCGGTCGATCACCTCGAGCAGGCTCAGGTGGGTGCTGTCGACGTGCACGGCGCCGTCGGCCATGGTGAGCGGGGCGGTGGCGCGCCCGGAGTCGATGCGGTCGCGCGCGAGCAGCGACTCCTGCGTCGTGGCCAGGTCCGAGCCACCCTCCTCCGCGGCGCGTCGCGCCGCGCGGGCGTCCGGGTCGGCGCTGAGGTAGACCTTGACCTCGGCCTGCGGCCACACCACGGACCCGATGTCGCGGCCCTCGACGACGATCCCGCCGTCGCCGATGACCTCGCGCTGCAGGTCGAGCAGTCGGGCGCGGACCTCGGGCACCGCACTGACCGGGCTGACCGCGCCGTTGACCTCGTCGCTGCGGATCTCCACGGACACGTCGCGGCCGTCGACGGTGATGGTCGGCGCCTGCGGGTCGGTGCCGGACTCGATCCGCGGCCGGCCGGCCGCGGCGGCGACGGCCGCCACGTCGTGCACGTCGACGCCCTCGCGCAGCAGCCACCAGGTCATCGCCCGGAACATCGCGCCGGTGTCGAGGTAGCGCAGGCCGAGCCGCTCGGCCACGCCGCGCGAGGTGCTCGACTTGCCGGAGCCGGACGTCCCGTCGACGGCGATGACGAGGCGGTGGTCCGGGGCGGTGTCGACGCTGCTCACGGGCGAGAAGATTACCGGTGGGTCGTCCACCCGCGGGATTCGAGAGCCGCGAGCAGGCGCTCCGCGCTGTTCTCCTCGACGACCAGCTCGGTGAGGCCGACGGGGCGGCCCGGGTCGTGGTCGATGTGGACGTCCTCGATGTTGACCCCCACCTCGCCGGCGTCGCCGAAGAGGCGCGCCAGCTCGCCGGGGTGGTCGGGCACGCTGACGAACACCGAGCGCGTCGGCCGCGCGGGGCCGCCGTGCTTGCCGGGGATCGCGGCCGTGCCGTCGTTGCCGCGGACGAGGATCTCGACGAGGTCCGGTCCGGCGTCCGACGCGACCGCCGTCATGAGGGCGTCGAGGTCGGCGCGCACCTCGGCGAGGAGGTCGAGCACCGCCTCGGAGTTGGCCTCCAGGATCTGCTGCCAGAGCGCCGGGTCGCTCGCCGCGACCCGGGTCACGTCGCGCACGCCCTGTCCCGACAGCGCCAGGTGCTCCGGAGGCGCGGACGCGAGACGCCCGGCGACGAGCACCGCGGCGAGGTGCGGCAGGTGCGACGTACGGGCAACGGCGCGGTCGTGCTCGTCGGGTGCCATCCGCAGCGGCGCCGCGCCGCACTCGAGGACGAGCTGCTCCACGAGGGCCACGGCGTGCTCGGGCGCCGCGGGGTGCGGGGTCACCGCCCAGGGACGGCCGTCGAACAGGGCGGCGCTCGCGGCCAGCGGGCCGGAACGCTCACTGCCGGCCATCGGGTGCGAGCCGACGTAGCGGGCGAGGTCCGCCGCCGCGACCCGGGCGGCGACCGCCTCCAGCGGCGCGGCCTTCACGCTGCCGACGTCGGTGACGACCGCGTCCGAGCGTCCCAGCGCGGCGACGATCGCGTCGGGGACCGCGGCGGGCGGGACGGCGACCACGACGAGCTGCGGCCGGTCGACGGCCGTCACCTCTCGCCCGGCGCCGAGCCCGGTCGCGGTGCGGAGGTTCTCCGCGGAGGTGTCGCGCAGCAGCACCTCGAGGCCGAGGCGCCGGCACACGAGGGCGACCGACGTGCCGATCAGCCCGGCACCGACCACCTCGACCGGCCCGGTCAGGGCGTCCCCGGGATGCGGGTCAGTCATGACTGGTGGTCCGCGCCAGGTCCCGCCGCAGGTTGGCGGCGCCGTGGAGGTACACGTGGGTCACCTCGGCGCGCGGCAGGTCGGTCTCGACGTGCGCCATCAGCCGCACCACGCGGGGCATCGACCCCTCGATCTCGAGCTCGCGGGCACAGACCAGCGGCACGTCGGAGAAGCCCAGCTGCCGTGCGGCATACGCCGGGAACTCGCTGGTCAGGTCGCTGGTCGCGGTGAAGATGATCGAGATGAAGTCGTCCACCGCGAGGTCGTTGGCCGACATGACGTCGGTGACGAGCTCCGCGACCCGGTCGAGCATGTGCTCCCGGGTGTCCTCGTCGAGCTGGGTCGCGCCGCGTACTGCCCTCACTGCCACGGGAGCACCCTAGGCCAGCCGCCACGGCGCGCCGCGGCCCGTCTCGCCAGCCGGGGCGCCCACGTCCGGCCCGGGTCAGGCCGGCTGGTAGCTCCCGAACGACCAGTGGTTGCCCTCCGGGTCGGTCACGCTGCCGCCGCGCCCGCCGTAGTCCTGGTCCACCATCGGGCGCACCACCGAGGCGCCCGCGGCCACGGCTGCCTCGAAGACCCGGTCGGGGTCGGGGGTGACGAGGTACGCCGCCGCCGGCCCGGTGCCGGCGATCGCGGAGTCCGGGCGGTCCGAGCCGAACATGATCCCGCCGCCTCCGGGCCACGCCCACTCGGCGTGCAGCACGATCGAGGCGTCGGCCTCGTCACGGTAGGTCGCGTGCTCGGTGAAGCCGATCGCACGCAGCCACGCGATCATCGCGTCGGCGTCGCGCACGGAGAAGGTGTGCCACAGGGTCGTGCCCGAGACGTCGGGCCGGGCCGTGGGACGGGGCTGCTCGGTCTGCTCGCTCATGGGGGTGTCCTCCTGTCGTGGGCCGGCTGTTCCGGCCCCCGACCTCACGGTCCCGCGTCGTGGTCCGCCGTGGCTTGGACGATCGGGAACTCCCGGCGCAGCCACTCCGTCGGGCTGCACCCGGCGAAGCCGCTCCACTCACGGGCGAGGTGGGCCTGGTCGGCGTACCCGCTCTCCGCGGCCACCCGTGCCACCGAGACCTCGCCGGCGAGGGCGGCCCGGCGCAGCCGGCCGTGGGCGGCGGAGAAACGGGCGAGGCGCTGGTAGGTCTTCGGCGTGACCCCGACCTCGTCGCGCACGAGCGTCGCGAGCCGGCGCCGGCTGTAGCCCACGTCGTCGGCCGTCGCCGCGACGGGCACGCCACGGGTCAGCAGCGCCATCGCCCGACCGACCTCGGGGCGCAGGGCCGGCCGGGCGTGGCGGCGCAGCGCAGCCACGAGGTCGCGCTCGAGCACGGCCAACCGTCCCGGCCAGGTCGGCTGGTCGGCGAGCCGCTCGGGCAGGTCGGCGAGAGCGGCGTCGACGTCGGGGAGGGCGAGGAGCTCGCCGGCGAGGGCACTGGCCGGCACGCCCCAGATGGCTCGCGATCCGGCCGGGGTGAGGCTCAGCTGGATGCCGCACTGGTGCTCTCCGTGGTGGACCGCGGCCGCCGAGGTGTGCAGCCCCGACAGCGAGGACCAGCCGACGGTGCGGGTGTGCGGCGAGCCGTCCCAGGACACCTCCAGCGGCTCGCCGATCGGCAGCACGAACGTCAGCCCGGTCGAGGGCATCCCGATGTGCACGCCGGGACCGCCGAACGTGACGTCGTAGACCACGATCGACCGGACGTAGGGCGCCAGCGCCGCAGGCACGGTGGCCATGGGGTCACCCTAGGCGCGGGGACCGACGTCCGGTCAGAGCTCGGCGCTGTCCATCAGCTCGCCGAGCTCGGCGACGGTCAGCTCGCGCATCTCCCCCGACCTCAGCCTGGCCAGGGTGACCGGCCCGATCGACGTGCGGGTCAGGCGGCGTACGGGGTGCCCCACGTGGTCGAGCAGCCGACGCACGATCCGGTTGCGGCCCTCGTGGATGGTGAGCTCCACGATCGAGCGGTTGCGACCCTCCCTGCGCGGGTCGCCGCCGACCACGCGAGCGTCGGTGACCGTGACGGGGCCGTCCTCGAGGGTGACGCCGGCGAGCAGCTGGCGGATCGTCCGCACGTGCACCTCGCCCTCCACCTCGGCGACGTAGGTCTTGTCGACCTCGTGGGAGGGGTGCGCGAGGTGCTGGGCGAAGTCGCCGTCGTTGGTGAGGATGATGAGGCCCTCGGTGTCGGTGTCGAGCCGGCCGACGTGGAAGAGCCGCTCCGGCCGGTCGGCGACGAGGTCGCCGAGGGTGCGCCGGCCCTCGGGATCGCTCATCGTCGACACCACGCCACGCGGCTTGTTGAGCACGAGGTAGACCTTGTCGCTGATCGGCGGCAGCCGCTTGCCGTCGACCCGGATCACGGCCGTGCGTGGGTCGACCTTCGTGCCGAGGCGGGTGACCACCTCGCCGTCGACCTCGACGAGGCCGTCGAGCATCAGCTCCTCGCACTTGCGCCGGCTGGCGACGCCGGACTGGGCCAGGAGCTTCTGCAGCCGGATCAGGCCGTCCTCGTCGGTGTCGGGGCGCTGGGAAGCGGGCTGGTCGTTGTCGGGTGCGTCGTGGGGCTTCATGTGGTTTCGGGGTCCCTGCAGGAGCGCGAGCGGAGCGAGTGGTCTCGTGGGGTGGTCATGTGATCTCGGTGCCACCGTCGGGCTCGGTGCCGGAGCCGCTGTGCGGCGAGGCGTGGGCGGGTGCGGGCGTCGGGTGGGGCTCGGCAGCAGGCTCGGCAGCAGGCTCGGCTGCTGGAGCGGCAGCGGGTTCGGCAGCAGGCTCCGGGGTCGGCTCGGCGGGCGCGTCGAGGCCGGCGACGCTGGCCAGCTCGTCCTCGAGGTCGTCCATGTCCGGCAGGTACGGAGCCAGCTCGGGCAGCTCGTCGAGCGAGGTGATGCCGATCCGCTCGAGGAAGTACGACGTCGTCCGGTAGAGGTTCGCGCCGCTCTGCTCGTCCTGGCCGGCCTCCTCGACCAGGCCGCGGGTGAGCAGGGTGCGCATGACGCCGTCGACGTTCACGCCGCGGATCGCCGAGACGCGGGCGCGGGAGACCGGCTGCTTGTAGGCCACGACGGACAGGGTCTCCAGCGCCGCCTGGGTCAGCCGGGCCTGCTGGCCGTCGAGGACGAAGGACTCCACGACCGCGGCGTACTCGGGCCGGGAGTAGAAGCGCCAGCCACCGGCGACCGCGCGCAGGTCGAAGCCGCGGCCCTGCTCGGCGTACTCCGCGGCGAGGCCCGCGAGGGCCTCCTCGACGTCGGCGACGGGGTGCCCGACCACGGACGCGAGGCGGACCTTGTCGAGCGGCTCGTCGGAGACCATCAAGATCGCCTCCAGCGCGGGCCGCAGCTCGGCGACCGCCACGGCCAGGGTCTCGACGTCGTCGCCCCCGACATCCGCCTGGTCAGGCTGCTCGACCGGCTCCTGCGCCGGCTCGGGCTGCTCGCTCACTCGTCCTCCTGGGGCTCGTCCGCCGCGTCCACGCCGCGGTCGGCGGCCGTGTCGTCGCTGCCTTCATCATCGTCCGCCGGCGGGGCGCCGTCGAACTCGTCGTGGATGTCGACCTCTCCGTCCTCGCTGCCGGTCCAGCGCACGGTCAGCTCGCCGAGGGGCGTGACCTGGTCGAAGGACACCGCGCCCTCACGGAACAGCTCGAGGAGCGAGAGGAACCGTGCGACCGTGGTGAGGCGGTCCGGCGAGTCGCCGCACAGCGCGCGGAACGTCATGGTCCCGCTGCGCCGCAGCCGGTCGACCACGACCTGCGCCTGCTCGCGGACGCTGACCTTCGCCGCGTGGATGTGCTGGAGCGACACCTCCAGCACCGGCTTGGGCTCCATCGCCTTGGCCGCGAGCTGGGCGAACTGGTCGAGGCCGATGCCGATCAGCACCTCGGGCAGCAGGGTGGCGAAGCGCTCCTCCAGCCCGACGGCGCGCGGGTGCCGGCGTGACTCCGACGCGAGCCGCTGCTCGAGCACCGACGCCACCTGCTTGAACGCGCGGTACTGCATGAGCCGCGCGAACAGCAGGTCGCGCGCCTCGAGGAGCGCGAGGTCCTCCTCGTCCTCGACGTCGCCCTGCGGCAGCAGCCGGGCCGCCTTGAGGTCGAGCAGGGTCGCGGCGACGACGAGGAACGACGTCGTCTGCTCGAGGTCCCATGCGTCGCCGAGGTTCTTCACGTGGGCGATGAACTCGTCGGTGACCTGCGAGAGCGCGACCTCGGTGATGTCGAGCTTGTGCTTGGCGATCAGGCCGAGCAGCAGGTCGAAGGGCCCCTCGAAGTTGTCCAGCCGCACGGCGAACGCCGGCGCCTCGCTGCCGGGCTCGAGGGCAGCGCCGGTTGCCTGGTCGGGGCCGGAGCGGGTCCTGGCGCTCACTCGTCCAGCAGCCGCTGGACCAGTGCGCTCTCGGCGCCCTGGCCCTCGAGGTCGGCGAGGACGAGCGCCAGCGCCTCGCGGACCAGGCGGCCGCGGTCGACGGCCAGGCCGTGCTCGCGCCGCAGCATCAGCCGCGCGTGCTCGATGTCGAGCAGCTCGTCGGCGGTGACGTAGACGGTCATCTTCTCGTCGTGCCGGATGCGGCCGCTGGGCTTCTTCGGCGTCGGCTCGGCGTCGTCGGCGACCGCGCGCACGCGGCGAGGACGCTGCTCGGGGGCGGGCTCCGCAGCGGGGTCGGAGGTCGGCCGGAACAGGTCGTCCGCGGCCGGCATGCTCACTCGGCGGGCCACCGGGTGAGCACCTCCTTGGCCAGCTGGCGGTAGGCGTCAGCGCCGGTCGAGGACGAGGCGTACGACGTGATCGGCTCGCCCGCGACGGTCGCGTCGGAGAACTTCACCGTGCGGCGGATGACGGTGTGGAACACCGTGTCGCCCCACGCCGAGACCAGCCGCTCCATGACCTCGCGGCTGTGCAGCGTGCGACCGTCGAACATCGTGCCGAGCACGCCGTCGATCTCGAGCTTGGGGTTGAGCCGCTCACGGACCTTGTCGATGGTGGTCTTGAGCAGGGCCACGCCGCGCAGCGCGAAGTACTCGCACTCCAGCGGCACGATGACGCCGTCGGAGGCCGTGAGGGCGTTGACCGTGAGCAGGCCGAGCGAGGGCTGGCAGTCGATGAGGATGACGTCGTACTGCTCGAGCGCCGGCGCGAGCACCCGCTGCAGGGTCTGCTCGCGCGCCACCTCGTGGACGAGCTGCACCTCGGCGGCCGAGAGGTCGATGTTGGAGGGCAGCAGGTCCATGCCGGGGATGCCGGAGGGGACGACGACCTCGTCGAGCGTGGTCTCGCGGTCCATCAGCAGGTTGTAGATGGTGGCGTCCATCTCGTGCGGGTTGAGGCCGAGGCCGACCGACAGCGAGCCCTGCGGGTCGAAGTCGACGAGCAGCACCTTGCGCCCGAACTCGGCGAGCGAGGCGCCGAGGTTGATCGTGGTGGTCGTCTTGCCGACGCCGCCCTTCTGGTTGCACATCGAGATCACGCGCGCGCCGCCGTGCCGGGTGAGCGCGGTCGGCTCGGGGAAGACCGGCATCGGGCGACCCGTGGGACCGAGTGGCACCTCGGAGGTGGTGGTGCCCGCGACGTCGAGGGTCTCCTCGACGATCGGGCGCTCGAACGGGATCGGCTGGGTCACGGTCTGCTCGTCTCGGGGGGAAGGGGCCGGGGAAGAAGCCGAGGGAGGAGCCGGCGGGACCGGTGGTCGGA
>JAYSEC010000142.1:0-8776 GCA_041914085.1 Nocardioides sp. | reverse complement strand
CGGCGGGCGCGGGCAGCGGCGTACACACCGACCCCCGCCCCGGCGACGAACCAGAGTGGGCGACCCATCAGGCGACGTCCTCCCCGAGGTCGCCACCGACGCCGGCGCGCTCACGGGCGCGGAACTCGCGCAGCGCCTGCTTCATCTCCGAGCGGCGTTCGCGACCGGCCCGCCGGGTCTCCTGGCGGACCGCGAAGCGGATCCGGTTGCGGCTCTCGGCGGACAGCGCGCGGCGCAGGCCCGCGGTCCAGGACGCGGCCTTGACCACCGTCTCGCGCGCCACGATGTCGGCGAAGAGGCGACCGTCGATGTCCTGCGCGAGCGGGGCGGCGTCGTGGACGCCCGGAGAGCCCACGTGGGTGATGACGAAGGCGGCCTCGTCGGCCGCGGGCGGCGGCACCTCGGCCGGGGACGACTCGAGCGCGTCCAGCCGGGCTGCCAGGGACGCCGCGAGCTCCTCGGCACGCACGGCGCGACGGCGGGCGCGCAGCGCGAGCAGCAGCGCTGCGAGCGCCACGGCGAGGGCGGCTGCGCCCACGCCGGTCAGCCATGCCTGGTCCGTCGTCACGGCGCCGAGCCTACAAGCCTCACGGCACCGCGAGGTCACCCGCGGGGCGCAGCCGCAGCCAGCGGAACCCGTAGCCGTCCAGCGGCAGGTCGACCGTGCTGTCCCCGGCGATGACCTCCTCGGACATCAGGTCCGTCGCCTCGAGCCCACGACCCTCCGGGTCGACGGGCACGCGGACGGTCACCGGCTCCGGCCCGAGGTTGTGCACGGTGAGCACGGCGGACCCGTCCAGGTCGACCCGGTGCACCAGGACCTGCCGGTCGGGCTGCTCGACCACGCTCCACGTCCCCCAGCCGAGCTCCGGACAGGTCCGACGGATGGAGATGAGCTTGCGGACGAAGCTCCACAGCGACTCCGGGTCGTGCACCTGCGAGGCCACGTTGACGTGCTCGGGACCGTAGGCGCCGGTCACGACGCGCTGCACGAGCCGTCCCGGCGACGCCGTGGAGAAGCCTCCGTTGCGCCCGGCGCTCCACTGCATCGGGGTGCGGACCGCCATCCGTCCGGGTGCGTCGAGGTCCTCCCCCATCCCGATCTCCTCGCCGTAGTAGAGGGTGGGCGTCCCGGGGAGGGAGAACATCAGGCTGTACGCCATCCGCACGCGCCGCGGGTCGCCGTCGACCATCGGCGGGAACCGTCGCTTGAGCCCCCGTCCGAAGACCTGCATCGCGGGCTCAGGCCCGAAGGCGTCGAACACCTCCTGCCGCTCGGCGTCGGTGAGCTTGTCGAGGGTCAGCTCGTCGTGGTTGCGCAGGAACGTCGCCCACTGGCAGGTCCGGTCGATCGAGGGCCTGCGGCGGAGGGCCTTCACCAGAGGCCGGGCGTCGGCCCGGGCGAGGGAGAGGTACGTCGCCTGCATGCCGATGAAGTCGAACTGCATCTGCAGCTCGTTGGCCGCAGCACCCCCGAAGAACCGGCGCTGCTCGGCGTGCGGGAGGTTCACCTCACCGAGCATGGTGGCGCGTCCGGTGCGCCGGTTGACGAACCCGCGGAGTGTCCGCATCAGCTCGTGCGGGTCGACCGCGAGCGCGGGGTCCTCGGCGTTCTGCGCGTTCTGCTCGAGGAACGGGATGCCGTCCACGCGGAAGCCGTCGAACCCGAGCTGCAGCCAGAAGCCGATGATCCGCAGCACCTCGTCCACGACGGCCGGGTTCGCGAGGTTGAGGTCGGGCTGGTGCTTGTAGAAGTTGTGGAGGTACCACTCCCCCGTGCGGCTGTCGTGCTCCCAGATGGAGTCCTCCTGGTCGGGGAAGACGACCAGCTGCGAGGTGTCCGGCGGCTCGGTGTCACGCCAGACGTAGAAGTCCCGGAAGCGGTTCGTCGTGCTGCGGCGCGACGCCTGGAACCACGGGTGCTTGTCGGACGTGTGGTTGACCACGAGGTCGGCGATGACGTTCATGCCCCGGTCGTGGGCCGTGCGGATCACCTCGACCAGCTCGCCCAGGCTGCCCAGCCGGCGGTCCACGCCGTAGAAGTCGGTGATGTCGTAGCCGTCGTCGCGGTCCGGGCTGGGGTAGAACGGCATCAGCCACAGGCAGGTGACCCCGAGCTCGGCGAGGTAGTCGATGCGCTGGGCGAGGCCCGCCAGGTCGCCGACGCCGTCGCCGTCGGCGTCGTAGAACGTCTCGACGTCGAGGCAGTAGACGACCGCGCTCTTCCACCACAGGTCACTCGTGTCGGTCACTCGCATGCGTCCCACACAAGCCGAGGCGGGTCGCGGTGACAACTGCCCTCGGGGGTGAGGACCGCTCAGCCGCGCAGGGCCGGCAGCACGTGCTCGCCGAAGGCGTCGATGAACGGGCGCTGGTCCTGGCCGACGTGGTGCAGGTAGACGTCGTCGAAGCCGACGGCGGCGAGCTCGGCGATCCGGTCCCGGTGCCACCCGAGGTCGGAGGAGACCTCCACCGCGCCCCGTACGGCGTCGATGCCGACGTGCTGGGCCATCACGTCGAACCCCTCGACGGTCTCGGTGTCCCAGCTGACCGGCTCCGGGAAGACGTTCGTGCGCCACTGGTCGAGCGCGACCGCCTCGGCCTCCGCCTCGGTGGGCGCCCAGGCGAGGTGCACCTGGAGCGCACAGGGGCCCCGCCCGCCGGCGTCGCGGTAGGCGGCCACGAGGTCGCGCAGCGTGTCGACGGGCTGGTTGATGGTGACCAGGCCGTCGCTCCAGGCCGCGACCCGGGCAGCGGAGGCGACGGACACCGCCGGTCCGACGAGCCGGGGCCGGGTCTCGGGCAGGTCCCAGAGCCGCGCCCGGTCGACCGTCACCAGCCCGTCGTGGCTCACCTCCTCCCCGTCGAGCAGGCGCGAGATGACGTCGACGCACTCCTCGAGCCGGCGCGTGCGCACCTCCTTCGGCGGCCACCGGTGCCCGGTGATGTGCTCGTTGCTGGCCTCGCCGCTGCCCAGCGCGGTCCAGAACCGGCCGGGGAACATCTGTGCCAGCGTGGCGATCTTCTGCGCCACCACGGCGGGGTGGTAGCGCTGGCCCGGCGCGCTGACGCACCCCAGCTCGAGGTCGGTGGAGGCGAGCGCTGCCCCCAGCCACGCCCACGCGTACCCGGAGTGGCCCTGGCGGCTCCCCCAGGGCGAGATGTGGTCGGAGCACATCGCCATGTCGAAACCGGCCCGCTCCGCGTGCTGGACGTCGTCCAGCAGGCGCGAGGGGGCGATCTGCTCGTGGGACGCGTGGAAGCCGAGGCGCATGGCACCCACCGTAGCCACGCCCGTGGTCAGGAGCCCCGCACGATGCGGCGGATCCGCTCCCACCGCTCCTTGACCGACGCCTCGGCGCCGAGCGCGGTCGGCCGGTAGTACTCCGCGTCCAGGAGCTGGTCGGGCGCGTACTGCTGCTCGGCCACTCCGTAGGGCTCGTCGTGGGGGTAGGCGTAGCCCTTGCCGTGGCCGAGGTCCTTCGCCCCGCCGTAGTGGGCGTCGCGCAGGTGCGGCGGAACCTGGCCGATCTTGCCTGCCCGCACGTCGGCGATCGCGGCGTCGATCGCGGTGATCACCGCGTTGGACTTCGGGGCGACCGCGAGGTGGATGGTCGCCTGGGCGAGGTTGATCCGGGCCTCGGGCATGCCGATGAGCTGGACCGCCTGCGCCGCCGCGACCGCCGCCTGGAGCGCCGTCGGGTCGGCGAGGCCGATGTCCTCGCTGGCGTGGACCACGAGCCGTCGCGCGATGAACCGCGGGTCCTCGCCGGCCTCGATCATCCGCGCGAGGTAGTGCAGCGCCGCGTCGGCGTCGGACCCGCGGATCGACTTGATGAAGGCGCTGATCACGTCGTAGTGCTGGTCGCCCTGCCGGTCGTAGCGGACGGCCGCCTGGTCGACCGCCGTCTCGGCGGTGGCGAGGTCGATGGTGTCCAGCCCGTTGCTCGCCGCGGCACCGGCGGCCGCCTCGAGGTAGGTGAGCGCGCGCCGCGCGTCGCCCCCGGCCAGGCGTACGAGGTGGGCCCGGGCGTCGTCGTCGAGACCGGTCTGCCCCGCCAGCCCGCGCTCGTCGGCGAGCGCGAGGTCGATCACCTCGGCGACGTCGTCGTCGGTGAGCGACTGGAGCCGCAGCAGCAGGCTGCGCGAGAGCAGCGGGCTGATGACCGAGAAGAACGGGTTCTCGGTGGTGGCCGCGATGAGGGTCACCCAGCGGTTCTCCACGCCCGGCAGCAGGGCGTCCTGCTGCGCCTTGGTGAAGCGGTGCACCTCGTCGACGAACAGCACCGTCTCCTGGCCGCCGCGCGCGAGCTCGGCGCGCGCCCCGTCGATGGCGGCGCGGACCTCCTTCACGCCCGCCGCGACCGCGGACACCTCGACGAACCGGCGCCGGGTCTGCTGGCTCACGATCGCGGCAATCGTGGTCTTGCCGGTGCCGGGCGGTCCCCACAGCAGCAGCGACATGGACTGGTCGCCCTCGATCAGGCGTCGCAGCGGCGAGCCGGCGGCGCGCAGCTGCTGCTGCCCGACCAGCTCGTCGATCGTGCGGGGCCGCATCCGGACGGCGAGCGGCGCCGAGGCGTGCGTGTTGGCGCCGAGCGACCCGCCCCCGGGTACGACACCGGGCGCGGGTTGCCCCGCGCCCGGAATCTCGAACAAGCCGTCCACTGAGTAGGTCAGGCTCCGGCGGTCTGCTTGGTCTTCAGGTCGTACCAGGTCTTCTCGTAGCCCGGGATGGTGAGCTGCGTGTTGGTCGGGGTCGCGCCGGGGACCGGGGTGCCCTGGTCGTCGACGCCGAGCAGCTCGGTCGTCACCGGGGTCGCCGGGTGGGACCCGAGCTCGCCCGCGAAGTGGCAGGCGACCTTGTGGCGGGCACCGATCTGGAGCAGCGGCGGCTCGACCTTGGCGCAGATCTCCTGGGCGAACTGGCAGCGCGTGCGGAACCGGCAGCCCGAGGGCGGGTTGATCGGGCTCGGCACGTCGCCCTCGAGGCGGATGCGCTCGCGACGCCCGCCCACGGCGGCCTGCTTCACGTCGGGCACCGCCGAGAGCAGCGCCTGGGTGTAGGGGTGGTGCGGGCGGCCGTAGATCGTCTCGCGGTCACCGATCTCCACGATCTTGCCGAGGTACATCACCGCGACCTCGGGACAGAAGTGGCGGACGATCGCGAGGTCGTGGGCGATGAAGAGGAACGCCACGTCGAACTCGGACTGGATGTCCTGGAGCAGGTTGACCACCTGCGCCTGGATCGACACGTCGAGGGCGGAGACGGGCTCGTCCGCGACCAGCACCTTGGGGTTCAGCGTCAGCGCGCGGGCGATGCCGATGCGCTGGCGCTGGCCGCCGGAGAACTCGTTCGGGTAGCGGTTGTAGTGCTCGGGGTTGAGTCCCACGACCTCGAGCAGCTCCTGGACCCGCTTGAGGACCTGGTTCTTCGGGACGATGTTGTGCACCTCGAGCGGCGCCCCGACGATCGTGCCCACGGTGTGGCGCGGGTTGAGCGACGTGTAGGGGTCCTGGAAGATCATCTGCACGTCGCGGCGCAGCGGCTTCATCTCGCGGTTGGACAGCTTGGCGAGGTCGTGCCCGTCGAACATCATCGAGCCGGCCGTCGGCTTGTAGAGCCGGGTGATCAGGCGACCGGTCGTCGACTTGCCGCAGCCGGACTCGCCGACGAGGCCGAGCGAGCCGCCCTTGGGCACCTCGAACGAGATGCCGTCGACGGCCTGCACGTGGCCGATGGTGCGACGCACGACGCCGGCCGACTTCACCGGGAAGTACATCTTCAGGTTGTCGACCGTCAGCACGGGCGGGGCGTCGGGGTCGAGCTCGGTCGCGGCGTGCCCCATGCCCGCGACGGTGGCGAAGTCGAGCCCCTCGTGGAGGACCTCGTGGTCGGCCGTCACGTCGTGGTCGTCGTGGAGGACGCGCTCGCCGGTCTCGGCAGCGTTCGCCCCGATCTCGGTCGGTTCGACCTCGGAGCGGGCGTTGGGGTCCTGGGTCATCGGGTCTCCTCGACGAGGTCGGGGGCGATCTCAGGCAGCACCTCGGACTCGTAGACCGCGACGGGGTCGGCGAGGTGGCAGCGCTTGAGGTGCGCCGTGCCCGAGCTGGCCGGCAGCAGCTCGGGGAGCTCGGTGATGCACAGGTCGCCGGGGACCTTGTCGGAGTGCACGCACCGGGGGTGGAAGGAACAGCCCGACGGCGGCCGCAGCAGGCTGGGCGGGTTGCCGGGGATCGGGATCAGGCGCGCGTCGGTGGACGCGCTCACGTCGGGGATGCTCGAGAGCAGGCCCCAGGTGTACGGCATCTCCGGCGTGGTGAGGATCTGCTTCGCCGTGCCGTACTCCACGCAGCGACCGGCGTACATCACGAGGACGTCGTCGGCCATCTCGGCGATCACGCCGAGGTCGTGGGTGATGATGATGACCGCCGAGTTGAACTCGCGCTGGAGGTCCTGCAGCAGGTCGAGGATCTGGGCCTGCACGGTCACGTCGAGCGCCGTGGTGGGCTCGTCGGCGATGAGCAGCGACGGGTCGTTGATGAGGCCCATCGCGATCATCGCGCGCTGACGCATGCCGCCGGAGAACTGGTGCGGGAAGTCGTCCACGCGGCGGTCGGGCTGCGGGATGCCGACGCGGTCGAGCATCTCGATGGCCTTGCGGCGGGCGTCACGCTTCGAGGCGCTCGAGTGGTGGACCATGTAGGCCTCCGCCAGCTGCGACCCGACCTTGTAGAAGGGGTGCAGCGCGGCGAGCGCGTCCTGGAAGATCATCGCCATCGCGTTGCCGCGCAGCCCGCGCATGCGCGACTCGGACAGCCCGACGACCTCGGTGCCACCGACGCGGATGGAGCCGGAGATCTTCGCGGACTTGGTGTCGTGCAGGCCCATCACGGCCATGCTCGACACCGACTTCCCCGAGCCGGACTCGCCGACGATGCCGAGGGTCTTGCCCTTCTCCACCGAGTACGTCAGTCCCTGCACCGCGGTGACGGGACCGTCCTGGGTCGGGAAGGTCACCTTCAGGTCCTCGACCTGGAGGAAGGGCCCGTCGCTCGCGTCGCGCTCGGCGGCGGACGACTGGGTCATGGGAACGCTGGTCACGAAAGCCTCACCCTCGGGTCGAGGACGCTGTAGATCACGTCGACGAGCAGGTTGGAGATGATCAGGGCCACGGCACCGAACAGCGCCGTCGCCTGGACGACGGGCAGGTCCTTGCCGGTCACGGCCTCCAGCGCCCACCACCCGATGCCCTTGATCTCGAAGATCCGCTCGGTGAAGATCGTGCCGGCCAGCAGGGTGCCGAAGTCGATGCCGAAGATGGTCACGACCGGCACGAGCGCCGCTCGGAGGCCGTGGCGGTAGATGATGGTCCGCGCCGGCAGGCCCTTGGCCTTGGCCGTGCGGATGTAGTCCTCGCTCAGCGACTCGACCATGGCGCCGCGCGTGTAGCGGGTGTACTGCGTGCAGCCGAAGATCCCGAGCGCGATCCAGGCGAGGAACATCCCGGAGAACCACTTCCAGGGTCCGTCGCTGACGGGCGAGAAGTAGCCGGTGTCGGAGAACAGCGGGACCTCGAAGGTCACCGTGAGGTAGAGCCAGGTCAGCAGGGCGAAGAGGTAGTAGGGGATCGAGCTCAGGAACAGGAAGCTCGACACCAGGGCCTTGTCGGCCACGCTGCCGCGGCGTCTGGCCGCGGCTATGCCGATGGGGACGCCGAAGAGCAGGTAGAGGAACGCACCGCCGATGGCGATCGAGAAGGTCGCCGGCATGCGGGAGACCAGCTCCTCCTTGACCGGAGCCTTGGTGCGGAAGCTGATGCCGAGGCACGGGGCCGCGCACTCGTACTCGTTGGAGGCGATGGTGAGGGTGCGTCCGACGAAGACGCCCTTGACGAACTTGCCGTACTCCTCGTAGACGGGGTTGTCGTACCCGAGGGTCTTCTCGTACGTCGCGAGCCGCTCCGGGGTGCAGCGGTTGCCGCTCTCACGGTCGCAGATCGGCTGGGCCGGGCTCGAGGGGCCGTACCAGAACAGCAGGAAGATCGCCATCGAGATCAATGTCACGACGAGGACTCCCGAGATCAGCCTCTTGACGACATACGCGAACATCGCAGGTCTCTCTCCGGGGGTGGTGGATGAGTCGGACCGAGGCACGACAGCCTACGTGGTCCGGGCTGGCGAGTGGGGGCTCCCGGTCCGGGAGCCCCCACCCGTCAGAGTTACTACTGGGGAACTACATGATGCTCAGCCGAGCACCAGGATCACTGCATGACGTACAGGTCCTTGTAGTTCGGGGCGCCGATGGAGCCGTCGCCCGTCGGGTTGCCGATCTTCTCGCCGAAGACGAAGAGGTCGTTGCGGAACGCGGTCGGGATGATCGGGAAGTACTCCGTCATGATCTTCTCGTCCAGCGCACCCCAGGCGTCGGCCTGCTCCTCGATCGGCATGGTGGCGATGGCGGTCATCTCGTCGTCGATGGACGGCTCCGAGAACTGCGCGGTGTTGTAGACGGCACCGGTGCGCAGCAGCGACGGGATCATCGTGGAGCCCGACGGCCAGTCCGAGCACCAGTTGACGCCACGCAGGTTCAGGGTCTTGTTGACCTTGTTGTCGGGGTCGAGCCACACGTTGTACGGCGACTCCTGGACCGGGATCGACTTGACCTTGAAGCCACCGGCCTCGAAGCCCTTGGTGATCTGGTCCTGAGCGGCCTTGGCCAGCGGGTCGACCTCGTAGAACACCATGGTGATCGGGTACGGCTTGTCGCCGTAGC
>JAYSEC010000141.1:2401-8784 GCA_041914085.1 Nocardioides sp. | reverse complement strand
GACCCGGAGGACGCCGACACCGTCGTGGTCAACACGTGCGGCTTCGTCGAGGCGGCCAAGAAGGACTCCGTCGACACGCTGCTCGAGGCCGCGGACCTCAAGGAGTCCGCGGGCCACGGCGGCAGGGCCCAGGCCGTCGTCGCCGTCGGCTGCCTCGCCGAGCGCTACGGCAAGGACCTCGCCGAGTCGCTGCCGGAGGCCGACGCGGTGCTCGGCTTCGACGACTACCCCGACATCGCCTCCAAGCTGCGCGCGATCGTCGGTGGCGAGACCCACCACCCGCACACGCCGTCCGACCGCCGCCGCCTCCTGCCGATCTCGCCCGTCGAGCGCGACGCGTCGGGGATCTCCGTGCCGGGGCACGAGGCCGTCGCCGCCGACCTCGACGAGATCGGCACGGGTGCGCCCGCGACCGGACCCCGCGCCGTACGCCGTCGCCTCGACGCCGGCCCGATGGCGCCCCTCAAGCTGGCGAGCGGCTGCGACCGCCGGTGCACGTTCTGCGCCATCCCCAGCTTCCGCGGCTCGTTCGTGAGCCGCCGGCCCAGCGACGTCGTGGGCGAGGCGCAGTGGCTGGCCACGCAGGGCGTCAAGGAGCTCTTCCTCGTCAGCGAGAACTCCACGTCCTACGGCAAGGACCTCGGCGACCTCCGCCTGCTCGAGACGCTGCTGCCCGAGCTGTCCGGCATCGACGGGATCGAGCGCGTGCGCGTCTCCTACCTCCAGCCCGCCGAGACCCGGCCGGGCCTGATCGAGGCGATCGCGACCACGCCGGGCGTCGTGCCGTACTTCGACCTCTCCTTCCAGCACGCGAGCGCGACCGTGCTGCGCCGGATGCGTCGCTTCGGCGACCCCGACAGCTTCCTGGGCCTGCTCGAGCAGATCCGCTCGCTCGCCCCGCTGGCCGGTGTGCGCTCCAACGTCATCGTCGGCTTCCCCGGCGAGACGGAGGAGGAGCTGCAGACCCTGTGCGACTTCCTCGAGGCGGCGCGCATGGACGTCACCGGGGTGTTCGGCTACTCCGACGAGGACGGCACCGAGGCGGCCGGCTTCGCCGACGAGCTCAAGCTGGACGAGGACGAGATCCGCAGCCGCACCGAGCACGTCACCGCCCTGGTCGAGGAGCTCAACGCCCAGCGGGCCGAGGAGCGCGTCGGCGAGGAGGTCGTGGTGCTGGTCGAGTCGGTCGAGGACGACGTCGTCGAGGGCCGCGCCGCCCACCAGGGCCCCGAGGTGGACGGTACGACGCTGCTCACCGGCGCCGACGGAGGACGGGTCGGCGCGCGGGTGGGTGACCTGGTGACGGCGACCGTCATCGGCACCGACGGCGTCGACCTGATCGCGCGAGTGAACGGAGCTGGAGCATGAGCACGGACCCGATGAGCGCCGAGCAGCGCGAGGTGTCCAACTTCAACATCGCCAACGTGCTCACCACGCTGCGCATCGTGATGGTGCCGTTCTTCGGCTGGGCGCTGCTGCACGACGGCGGCAACGACCCGCTGTGGCGCTGGGTCGCGTTCGCGATCTTCGCCGTCGCGATGGTCACCGACAAGGTCGACGGCGACCTCGCCCGCAAGCACGACCTGATCACCGACTTCGGCAAGATCGCCGACCCGATCGCCGACAAGGCCATCACCGGGATGGCGTTCATCGGCCTCTCGCTGGTGGGCGACGTGTGGTGGTGGGTCACGATCGTCGTCCTGCTGCGCGAGTGGAGCGTCACGCTGCTGCGGCTCTCGGTCCTCAAGCAGGTGGTGATCCCGGCCGCGCAGAGCGGGAAGATCAAGACGGTCCTCCAGGCGCTCGCCCTGTCCGGCCTGATCTGGCCGCTGCCGCACGCCGACGCGCACGGCAACGCGTTCGACTTCTGGCCCGGCCCGCTGGGCGAGGTGCTGTTCTACGCCAGCCAGGTGCTGCTCGCCGGTGCCGTGGCGATGACGCTCTGGTCGGGCTGGGAGTTCGTCCGCGAGGTGCGCCGCCAGCGGGTGCGGCACACCTGAGGGACCTGGCGAGGGACCGGGCGGCGAACGCTGACCGAAAGGTCGGGAAAACCTCCTTCGGTGGGGTCGTGTCGCGCACACGTGCGGTTAGGGTGACCGTCCAGTCATCCGACGAAAGGCCCATGAACTCGTGTCAGCATCACGATCCGGTCGCCGTCTCGCCATGGCCACGACGCTGACGGGGCTGTTCGCAGCCCCGCTCGCCGTGGTCACCGTGGCGGCGCCAGCACACGCTGCTCCCGTCGACGTACAGATCCTCGCCACCAACGACTTCCACGGCCGCCTGGTCGCCGACGGCTCCGTGGCGGGGGCGGCGCAGTTCGCCGGCGCCGTCACCCAGCTGGAGTCCGAGAACCCGAACACCGTCTTCGCGGCGGCCGGTGACCTCATCGGCGCCTCGACCTTCGACTCCTTCATCCAGAAGGACCGGCCCACGATCGAGGCCCTCAACGCGGCGGGGCTCGACGTCTCGGCGGCGGGCAACCACGAGTTCGACCAGGGCTACTCCGACCTGGTCAACCGCGTGATGGCCCCGCACGACGCGAGCACCAACCCGTACGGCGGCGCCGACTGGCAGTACATCGCGGCCAACGTGCGCAAGAAGGCCGGTGGCGGCTACGCCCTGCCCGACGTCACCGCACGCACGCCTGACGCGAACGACAGCTCCGACGGTGGCACCTGGACCACCACCATCGGTGGCGTCGAGGTCGGCTTCATCGGTGGTGTCACCGAGGAGCTGTCCTCGCTGGTCAGCCCGACCGGCATCTCGGACGTCGCGGTCAGCAGCATCGTCAACGAGACCAACGCGGCCGCCGACCGGCTGAAGCAGGACGGCGCCGACCTGGTCGTGCTGCTGGTCCACGAGGGCGCCCCGAGCGCCTCGCCGGCCGACGCCAGCACGAACGACAACGTCTTCAGCCGGATCGTCAACGGCGTCGACTCCGACGTCAACGCGATCATCTCGGGCCACACCCACCTGGCGTACACCCACACGATCAACGGTCGTCCCGTGGTGTCCGCCGGGCAGTACGGCACCAACATCAACAAGCTCGTGTTCACCGTCGACCCCGACACCGACGAGGTGACGCTGAAGACCAACGAGCTCGTCGCGGCGGCGAAGGTGGAGCTCACCGCTCCGGCTGCGACGGACAAGCGTGACGAGGTCAAGGAGATCGTCGACGCCGCCGTGGCGCAGGCCAGCGTGCTGGGCGGCGCCGAGCTGGGCAAGATCGCCGGTCCGTTCGACCGCGCGCGCCTGGCGAGCGGTGCGGACAACCGCGGTGGCGAGTCCACCCTGGGCAACCTCGTGGCCGAGGTGCAGCGCTGGGCGACCTCGACCCCCGAGGCCGGTGCAGCCCAGATCGCCTTCATGAACCCGGGCGGCCTCCGCGACGACATGAGGGGCAAGCCGGGCGGGTTCCCGGCCACGGTGACCTACAAGCAGGCCGCGGACGTCCAGTCCTTCGCCAACACGTTGGTCAACATGAAGATGACCGGCGCGGCCATCAAGGAGCTGCTCGAGCAGCAGTGGCAGACCAACCCCGGCGGTCCGACGCCGAGCCGTCCGTTCCTGCGGCTGGGTGTGTCGAAGGGCTTCTTCGCCACCTACGACCCCGCGCGCCCTGCTGGTGACCGGGTGACGAGCATGTCGCTCAACGGCACGGCGATCGACCCGGCGGCGACGTACTCCGTCACCGCGAACTCGTTCCTCGCCGGGGGCGGTGACAACTTCCGGGCGTTCAACAAGGCGACCGGCAAGCGCGACACCGGGAAGGTCGACCTGCAGGCGATGGTCGACTACATGGCGGCCTTCGCCTCGAAGGCGCCCCTCGCGGTGAACACGAACCAGCAGCAGGTCGGTGTCACCTGGCCGGCCGACAAGCCGCGGTTCTACCGGATCGGCCAGAAGGTCGAGCTCGCGCTCAGCTCGCTGGCCATGACCGGCCCGAACGACGCGCGCGACGCGCTCCTCAACGTGAAGGTCGGGGACAAGGCGCTCGGCTCGACCCCCGTGGACAACACCCTCGGCACGACCATCTCCGACGAGTACGGCAAGAGCGCCGTGTCGGTGCGGCTCAAGGGCAAGACCAAGACGGGCAAGCAGACGATCACCTTCACCGGCCCGACGACCGGGACGACGTTCTCCCTGCCGATCGACGTCCGCAAGGCCAAGCCCGAGGTCAAGGTCCGCACGAAGCCTGCGCGGATCGTCAAGGGCGAGACCCGCACCCGGCTCAAGATCAAGGCCAAGGCGCTCGGCATCAAGGCCGTCACCGGCAAGGTCGTGGTCAAGGTCGGCGGCAAGAAGTACACCGTCAAGCTGAAGAAGGGCAAGGCGTTCGTCCGGCTCGCCACCTTCGGCAAGGCGGGCACCAAGCGCGTCGTCGTGAAGTACGCCGGCAGCCGCAAGGTGCGCACCAAGACCGCCGTGGTCAAGGTCAAGGTGCACCGCAACTGAGGCACTGACCTCTCGAAGCACCACAGCACCATCCCCGGGGCCCGGTCGTCGTCCGCGACGACCGGGCCTCGGGCGTTCAGGAGGAGGATCAGGCCTTCGTGTCGGGGCGGTCGTCCTCGGGCGGCTGCCGCAGCGCCAGCGCGGCCTGCACCAGCGCGAGGTGGCTGAAGGCCTGGGGGAAGTTGCCGGCCATCCGCCCGTGCGCGGCGTCGTACTCCTCCGAGAGCAGGCCGACGTCGTTGGCCAGCCCGCAGAGCCGGTCCATCAGCTCCATCGCCTCCGCGCGCCGCCCGGCCATCGCGAGGGCGGACACCAGCCAGAACGAGCAGGCGAGGAACGGGTGCTCGTCCCCGGGCACGCCGTCGACCCCGGTCTGGGTGCGGTAGCGCAGGAGCAGGCCGTCGGACATCAGGTCCTCGGTGACCGCCGCGATCGTGCCCAGCACCCGCGGGTCGTCGGGAGGCAGGAAGCCGACGAGCGGGATGGTCAGCAGGGACGCGTCGACCTCCGTGGTGTCGTAGTGCTGGGTGAAGGTGCCGCGGCGGGTGTCGTAGCCCTTCTCCAGGATCTCGTCGCGGACCCGGTCGCGCAGCTCGCGCCAGCGCTCGACGGGCCCCTCGAGGCCGTGCTCCTCGACCGCACGGACCGCACGGTCGAAGGCGACCCAGACCATCACGCGTGAGTGCGTGAAGTGCCGCTGCGGGCCGCGGATCTCCCAGAGGCCGTTGTCCGGCTCGTCCCAGTGGTCGGCCAGCTCGTCGACGAGGGAGCGTTGCAGCGACCAGGAGTTGTGGGTCTCGTGGAGCCCCGCCTGCCGGGTCAGCTCGAGCGCGATCATCACTTCGCCCAGCACGTCGTTCTGCCGCTGCGAGACCGCGCCGTTGCCGATCCGGACGGGGCGGCTGTCGGCGTAGCCGGGCAGGTGCGGCACCTCCCGCTCGGGCAGCTGACGGCCGCCGTCGACGGTGTACATGATCTGCAGGTCGGCCGGGTCGCCGGCGACGGCGCGCAGCAGCCAGTCGCGCCACTCGAGCGCCTCGCCCTCGTAGCCCGCACCGAGGAGGGACTCGAGGGTCAGCGCGGCGTCGCGCAACCAGCAGTAGCGGTAGTCCCAGTTGCGCTCGCCGCCGAAGTCCTCGGGCAGGGAGGTGGTCGGCGCGGCCACGATGCCGCCGGTCTCCGCGTGCGTCATCAGCAGCAGCGTCAGCAGGCTGCGGCGCACCAGGTCGGCGTGCGGCACGTCGTCGGGAGCGTGCTCGGACCAGGCGCGCTGCTCGGCGGTGGTGGCGCGGATCCGCTCGTCGAAGCCGAGCGGCTCGGGCACCTCGCGCCACGAGCGGACCCAGGTCGTCGAGAAGGTGTGCTCCTCGCCCGCGGTCATCACGAACTCGTCGCTGTGGTGGCCGTCGTGCCCGTGGGGCAGTCGCGGACCGCGTAGGACGAGCTTGTCGGGCCCGGCGACGGCCACGACCACCTCGTCGCCGTGCGCGTGCTCGCGGTGGACCCACGGCCGGACCAGGCCGTAGTCGGTGCGCACCACCCAGTCGTGACGGATGGTGACCGTGCCGCGCGTGCAGGTGAGGCGGCGTACGACGTCGGCGCGCCCGTCGCCGGTCGGCATCAGGTCGAGCAGCACCACCTCGCCGCCCGCGGTGGTGAACGTGGTCTCCAGGCATGCGGTGCCGTCGAGGTACCGGCGCGTCGTGCGGACCACCTCGTCGGCCGGGGCGAGCAGCCAGTGTCCGTTGTCCTCGGTGCCGAGCAGCGCCGCGAAGCATGCCGGTGAGTCGAAGCGTGGGAGGCAGAGCCAGTCGATCGATCCGTTCCTCCCGACGAGCGCGGCCGTGCCGCGGTCACCGATGAGGGCGTAGTCCTCGATGGGGAGTGCCATGCGGCTAGTCTCGCGGACGTGACCAACGAGTCGG
>JAYSEC010000141.1:0-2301 GCA_041914085.1 Nocardioides sp. | reverse complement strand
CCGCCCGGGAAGAACCGGGCCTCGGGTAGCGTTGGGCCTACGACTCCACTCGACCCCCAGAGCAAGGACTTCGCGCATGGTGCTCTTCCGACGACTGCTCGGCGAGGTGCTGCGAGGCGCCCGGATGCAGCGCGGGATGACCCTGCGGGAGCTCTCGGCCGAGGCGCGCGTCAGCCTCGGCTACATCTCGGAGATCGAGCGCGGCCAGAAGGAGGCCTCCTCCGAGCTGCTGGCCTCGCTGTGCCAGGCGATGGACCTCCCGCTGTCCGACGTGCTCCGCGAGGTGGCCGACGCGGTCGCGCTCGAGGAGGTCGCGATCGGCATGGTCGACACCACCATCACCGCGGCGCGCCCGGCCGGCGACGTGGTCGCCTCCGCCGCCTGACCCGGCGGCTGCGTCAGCGCTCCGGCTGGCAGCTCGGGCACCAGTACGCCGCCCGCTCCCGGCCCGGCTCACCCACCATCGCGACCGCGATGGGGGTGCGGCACCTGCGGCACGGTGACGTGTCGCGGCGGTAGACCCACATGCGCTCGCGCTCGCGCAGGTTGCCGGTGGTGGACTGGATCGCGCGCTCCTTGTTGACCGCGAGCATCTGGTGGGCCCGCCGGACGAGGCGGACGAGCCGGTCGCCCACCTCGGACACCGGTGTCGTCGGGTGGATGCCGCTGGTGAAGCAGAGCTCGGCCATGTACATGTTGCCGATCCCGGCCAGGTTGCGCTGGTCGAGCAGCGCCTCGCCGATCGGCCGCTCGGGCTGGCTGCGCAGCCGGGTGAGCGCCTCGTCCTCGTCCCAGTCGGGCCCGAGGAGGTCGGGGCCTAGGTGGGCAGTCAGGGCGTGCTCCTCGTGGCGCGGCACCACCTCGACGATGCCGAGCGAGAAGCCGACCGCCGATCGGCCCTCGACGCCGAGCACGACGCGCGCCTGGTCCGCTGGGCGCCGCCACTTCTCCCCCGACGGGTAGACGTGCCAGGACCCCTCCATCTTGAGGTGGGTGTGCAGCGACCAGTCGCGCTCGTGGTCGATGCGGGTGATCAGGTGCTTGCCGCGGGAGAAGCTGTGCCGCACGGTCGCGCCGGTGAGGTCGAGGGTGGCGTAGGCGGGGACCCGGAAGTCGCTCACCAGCAGCCGGCGGCCGCTCAGGGCGCGGTCGAGCTTCGCCGCGGCGCGGTAGACGGTGTCGCCCTCAGGCACGCAGCCTCAGCCCCTTGGGGGTCGCCACGAAGCCGGCGGCGGAGAGCGCCTGCCTGATCGGGGTGTCCCCGCCCCCGCCGATCAGCGCCTGGCCGTCGGCCTTCTCGACCGTCAGGCGGCCGAGGGCTCCCCGTCGGGCCGCCTCGGCCAGCGCCTCCATCGCAGGAGTGAGGTCGTCGGGCTCCTCGCTCCACGTCAGGAGCGTGCGACCGCCCCGCTCGACGTAGACGGTGAGGGCGCCGTCGACCACCACGACCAGGGCGCCGGCCTTGCGCCCGGGTCGGTGCCCGCCCGCCTCGCCGATCGCCTCGGGCCAGGGGAGGGCGGCACCGAACGGGTTGGCCGGGTCGGTCGCGGCCAGCGCGACCACGGCGGGCTTGGCGCCCGCCTTCGTGCTGTCGGGCTCGGCGAACGTGCGCAGCCGGTCGATCGCGCCGGCGCTGCCGAACTGGGCGGCGCCGAGGCCCTCGATGAAGTAGCCGCGACGGCAGCGACCGGTGTCCTCGAAGGCGCTCAGCACCTTGTAGACGCCGGCGAAGCCGCCCGCGACGCGCTCGCTGACGACCGCGCCGCGCGTCACCACGCCGTGGCGCTCGAGCAGGTGCTCGGCGCGGGCGTGGGCACGGCGGGTCGGGTCGCCGTCGCGCTCGGGCAGCAGCGCCCAGCGCCCCGCGGTCTCGGGCGGACCGGTCCGGACGGGCATCCGGCCGCCGGTCGTGCGCCCCAGCCGGGGCGGCGTACGACGGGTGCGGTGGGAGGGCGTGCCGCTGCGCACGAGGGCGCGCAGCGGGGCGAGGGTGTCGTTGGTGACGCGCCCCTGCCAGACCAGCTCCCACAGCGCGGCGGACAGCTCGGCGTCGCTCGTCGAGCCCACCCGGTCGGCGAGCTGGCGGAAGAACCACGCCCCGCCGCCGTCGAGGAGGTCGAGGACGGCCCGCTGCACGCCGGTGGGCTCGTCGGCCTCGACCTCGGGCAGGGTGAGGTGGGCCTGGTCGGCGAGGTGGAGGCTGACCCAGCCGTCGCTGCCGGGCAGGGGCGAGTGACCGGTCCAGATGACCTCGCCGGAGGCGGTGAGCTCGTCGAGCATGGAGGGTTCGTAGTCGCGCAC
>JAYSEC010000140.1:2868-8785 GCA_041914085.1 Nocardioides sp. | reverse complement strand
TTCGTCAACGTCTTCGGCGGCATCACCGCGTGCGACGAGGTCGCCAACGGCATCAAGGGCGCGCTGGAGATCCTCGGCGACGAGGCCTCCAAGCCGCTGGTCGTCCGCCTCGACGGCAACAACGTCGAGGAGGGACGCCGCATCCTCGACGAGCTCAACCACCCGCTGGTCACCCAGGTCGACACGATGGACGGCGCGGCCGACAAGGCCGCCGAGCTCGCCCACCAGGCCTGAGAGAGAGAACTGAACAGATGAGCATCTACCTCAACAAGGACAGCAAGATCATCGTCCAGGGCATGACGGGCGGGATGGGTGCCAAGCACACCACCCTCATGGTCGAGTCCGGCGCCAACATCGTCGGCGGCGTCAACGCCCGCAAGGCCGGCACCACCGTCGAGCTCGGCGGCAAGGAGCTCCCCGTCTACGGGACCGTCGAGGAGGCGATGAAGGAGACCGGCGCCAACGTGTCCGTCGCCTTCGTGCCGCCCGCGTTCACCAAGGACGCCTGCATCGAGGCGATCGACGCCGAGATCCCGCTCCTCGTCGTGATCACCGAGGGCGTCCCGGTCCTCGACACCGCCGAGGTCGTGGCCTACCTCGAGGGCAAGTCCACCCGGATGATCGGCCCCAACTGCCCCGGCATCATCACGCCCGAGGAGTCGCTGGCCGGCATCACCCCGCACACCATCGCGGGCAAGGGCCCGGTCGGCCTGGTGTCCAAGTCGGGCACGCTGACCTACCAGATGATGTACGAGCTGAAGGACTACGGCTTCACGACCGCCATCGGCATCGGCGGCGACCCGATCATCGGCACGACGCACATCGACGCGCTCGAGGCCTTCGAGAACGACCCGGAGACCAAGGCGATCGTGATGATCGGCGAGATCGGCGGCGACGCCGAGGAGCGCGCCGCGGCGTACATCAAGGAGCACGTGACGAAGCCGGTCGTCGGCTACGTCGCCGGCTTCACCGCTCCCGAGGGCAAGACCATGGGCCACGCCGGTGCCATCGTCTCGGGCTCGTCGGGCACCGCCCAGGCCAAGAAGGAGGCCCTCGAGGCTGCCGGGGTCAAGGTCGGCAAGACGCCTTCGGAGACCGCTGCGCTGATGCGCGAGGTCCTGCAGGGCCTCTGAGGTCCCGGATCAGTCCAGGCTCGACTCACGGCCCCGCAGGTCTTCCTGCGGGGCCGTGCTGGTCCTCGGCGCCGACACGGTGCCCCGGACCGGGTTCCGGGCGCTCCAGAGCACCTGCCAGACGACGTGCGCGCCGAGCAGGCGCACCGGCGCGGCGACCGACATGCGGCGACGCGGTGAGGGAAGCGTGGGACAGGCTGCACTGGACAGCGTGGCTGGAATCGACATTGTTCAACACCCCGTTTTCGTGAACGCACACATCGCTGGAAGGATCTGCCCGGTGGTCTCGGTGACCCCGTCGGCCTGCTCGTCGAGCGATGCGAGCGAGCCCTCACCGTACGTCCCGACCAGCAGCCGGGCCGAGCCGACCCGGGTCACCTGGAAGACCGAGCTGCCGAGGCCGTCGGAGTAGGTCAGCCCGATCGTCACCGTGTCGTAGCCGGTGTCACGGTCGAGGACCGTCCACACCTGGTTGCCCTGCTCGTGGCACTCCGCCGCGGCGCGGCGCAGCACGGCCATCGGCGCCGTGGCCTTCTCCGCGTCGTCGTGGACGAACAGCTCGCGCCACTCGTGGTACTCCGGGCCCGACACGCCGGCGACCAGGCGCCGCAGGCCTCCCGAGGTCTCGCGCTGCGGCCAGACGACGCGGCCGCACATCTCCAGCTCGCCGAGCCCGTCGCCGTCCGGCGAGGGCGGCGAGACCGTGTTGTCGGCGTTGTCGGCGTCGAAGCCCACCGCCAACGGGAAGTCGTCCGGGACCGCCGGGCCGCGGGGCGTCGCGGTGGTGGACGCGGACGGGCCGGTGCCCACGGGGCCGAACAGCTCCATCGCCGCCAGCGTCTCGCGCAGGGGGTCGACCGTCGCGTCGACGGCCCGCTGGACGTCGGGCTCGCCCCACTGGGCGTACGTCGAGGTGACGAGGAGGGCCGCGCCGACCGGCACGACGTGGATCACCGTCGCGCCGCTGCCGGGCTCGCCGTCGAAGGTGTAGGTCTGCACCAGGGTGGTCGCAGGGGCTGGGCCGAACGGGGACTCCCGCACCTCGGTGAGCGTCTCCCGGTCCCCGTCGGCGGCGACGGTGGGACAGGTCAGCGGCAGGTCGGCGAACGACCGGGAGACCTGCGCGGCCTCGTCCGGGGTGCCGAGCAGCACCAGCTCGCGCGTGCTGGCGGACTCGCCGCCGCTGTTGTCGGCGACGAGCCGGTCACGGACGCCGAGGCCGCGCAGGGGAGCGGTGCCGCACAGCGAGAGGTCCCGCAGGCCGGTACCGCTGCGTGAGGTGGGGATGGTGTCCTGCGGACCGCCCATCCCGGCGGAGAGCGGGAAGTCGTCGGGGATCGCGGTCCCGGCGGGCTCGGTGGCGGCCTGCGCGGTGTCCGCGGCGCTGGTCGCCCGGTCGGCCGCCGGGTCCTCGCCCGACGTGCCCCCGCCGCAGCCGGCCAGGGCCAGCGAGCCGGCCAGGGCAGCGGTCAGGAGGGTGGAGCGGAGCCTCATGCCACCTGAGACCCCTCAGGAGGCGAAAAGGTTGCGTCGACGGGTCGGTCAGCCTCGCGCGCGGAGGGTGGCGAGCCGCTCGAGCACCCGGCGCGAGAGCGCGACGAAGTCGTCCCGCGACATCGTCATGTTGCGCTGGGGGCTGAAGCCGAGCTGCGAGACCGCCGTGCCGTCGCGCACGATCGCCATGAGGAAGGGGAACGACTGCTTGTCGTTGAGCTCCATCGACAGCGCCCACGCGTGGAGGTCGGTGTCCTTCGTCGATGACGACGTCAGCGGCGTCACCGTGGTGCCGAGGTTGGCCTGACCGCACTGTCTCACCCGCGTGCGGACCTGGTCCACGAACGTGTCCGCGGCCCTGGGCTTCATCGAGCCGACGACCTGCGTCAGCCCCAGCTGGTCGACGTTGCGCGTCTCCGGGAAGAGGAACGTGCGGGTCCTGGCCAGCTTGATGCCCTTGCCCGTGAAGGTGGTGTTGTCGCAGCGCGTCGAGGCGAAGTTCGTCCTGCCCGCCTTCTCGGGGTCGGTGCCGACCCACGGTCCTCGCACGGCGGAGACGGGCGGGAGGTCGACCACCGACAGCAGCCCGGGCAGCGCGCCGATGTCGAGCGGCGACGTCGTGCGCGCGGTGGCGCGGCCGGCGCACGTCGCGGCACCGTCGGTGCCGCACAGCGCGTTCACGGCAGCCGCGAGCCCCCTGAGGGAGGCGGCGTCGCCGAGCGGGCGCCCGGTCGTGCGGACCGCGGTGGTCACCACGAGGCTGCCGGTGCGGGCCGTGCCCACGGCGATGGTGGCCGGGGTCTTCCCCCACGTGCGGAGCCGGAACTGGCGCGCCTCGTCGCCCACCCGCTTCACGTCGCTGGTGCGGAGGAGCTGGGTGCGCGGGTCGGCGCAGCTGGCGAACCACAGCGACGCCGCCTCGAAGCTGTCGGCGGCCTGCTCCTCGTTGCGCGAGCGCTCGACGATCTGCACCGCCGTCGCCCGGACCCGCGTGACGCGCTGCTTGCGGGTGCGCTTGCGGTCGCCCTTGCCCACGGTCTTCCTCACCACCTCGGTGGCGGAGCCCTCCCAGGTGCGGGCCAGCGCGGCCAGGCCGTCGGGGTCGGAGAAGCGCTCGCGCTGGCAGGGGGCGACCAGCCCGTCGCCGGCGAGGTTGTCGCTGGTGCTGGTCTCGTCCCACTCGAGCCCCGAGCCGAACCGGGCGACCTGTGCGGACGACAGCAGCGCCGCCTCGTCGATCACTGCCTCGCCGACACCGCCGGTGTCGGGGTCGCTGAGGTCGATGCCGCTGGTGGCCTTCTCCTCGCTGAGGCTGGTCGGCTGCGCGCCCGACCCGCTGGCCACGAGCGAGCCGGAGACGAGCAGGGCCGTGGTGGCCACCGCCGCCCCGATCACGGTGTGCGTGCGACGTCGCGCTGCGCCCGAACGGCGTACGACGCTGGCGCGGGGCCAGCGGGTCTCGGCGAGCGGCTGCGCGAGGTCCTGCAGCAGGCGCTGGACCTCGGTGGTCGGCACGTCGCGGTTCAGCGAGAACTGGGAGGCAGCGGTCTGCAGCTCACGCTCGGCGTCGGAGCGGGTGAGCCCCACGGACCGGGCGATGTCGTTGAGGCTCAGTGCCGAGAGGGCGTTCAGCACGAGCAGCTCGCGCTGGCGCGCGGACAGCTTCGACAGGGCGTCGAGCGTGCTGCGCGCCTCGGGGTCGAGCGACTTGTCGCGGTGCCAGATGCGGGCGGTGTGCCGGCGACGGGCCCGGCGGAACGCCAGCGGTCGCACGTAGGCGTCACGGTCCTCGAGCCCCTCGACCTTGCGCCAGTGGTGCCAGGCGACGACGAAGGCGTCCCGCACGGCGGCCCGGGCCGCCGGTGCGTCACCGGTCAGGGCGAAGGCCTCGTGCAGGAGACGCGTGCGGGTCTCGACGTAGTAGGCGTCGAAGGTCTCGGGGCTCCTCATGACCGCTCCACGGTACGGGAGAGCCGTGCACGGCGTACAACTTCCCCCGGGGACCGGCGGCCGGCGGCGTGGGAGCGAGATCCCGGCACCGGGGCGGGTGATGATGCTCGGGCCATGACGTCGCTGCTCACCCGACCGGACCACGCGCGGGCCGGTGCTGCCCGGCCGCGTCCGCTGGTGCTGATCGCGACCCTCGGCGGCGTGCTCGCCGCGCTCGGCCCGCTGGTGGTGCTGGCGGCCGTCGGCATCGTGGGCTGGTTCGCCACGGACGCGGGCGTGCACGGCGCGCCGCGCGACGGCATGCGGGTCGGCGCGCTGGTCTGGCTGGCCGGCCACGGCTCCGGCTTCACCGTCATGGGCGCGCGGGTGACGATCGTGCCCCTCGGCGTCACCGCCGTCGCCGTCTGGTCCATGTGGCGACTCGGCCACCGGGTCGGTGACTCGATCTCCGGCCACGGTCCCGACGCCGACCGGATCTCCGACGGCGAGCGCGACTTCACCGTGCCGACTGCGATCGCGCTGTTCTTCGCCGGGTACGCCGTGGTGGCCGTCGTCGTCGCGTCCCTGGCCGCCGGCGCCACGGCCGACCCGTCGGTGCCCCGCGTGCTGGCCTGGACCTTCGTGCTGACCGCGCTCGTCGCCGCGCCGGCGATCGCCGTGGGCTCGGGGCGCGCGGCCATCTGGGCGGCGTTCACGCCGCCGACCGTGCGTGCCGGCGCGGCCGTCGCGGGTGCGGTGCTCAGCTCGTTCCTCGTGGTGTCAGCCCTGGTGTTCCTCGTGTCGTTCGCGCTGTCCTTCGACGAGGCCGCGACGATGACCTCGCGCCTGCACCCGAGCCCCTCGGAGGCCGGCCTCTACGCCCTCGCCAACGCGGCGTACCTCCCCAACGCCGCCCTCTTCTCCGGTTCGTGGCTGCTGGGCCCCGGCTTCGCCGTGGGCGGGGCCACCCTGGTCTCGCCCGGGGCCGTGGTCCTCGGTCCGCTGCCCGTCGTGCCGCTGCTCGCCGCGCTCCCGGCCGCCGGCACCCCCGCCGGCTGGGTCGGGGGCGCGATGGCGCTGCCGCCGCTGCTGTCCGCGGTCGCCGCCTTCCGTCGGTTGCGACGCCGGACCCTGCCGTGGGACCAGGTCGTCCTCGCCGGGTGCGGAGGCGGACTGGTGGCGGGCTTCGGCTTCGCCCTGCTCGCGGCGCGGTCCGGAGGGGCTGCCGGCCCGGGTCGGATGCGCTTCGTCGGCCCCTTCGTCCCCGACGTCCTGGTGCACGCCGTGACCGCCTGCGGGGTCGGTGCCCTGCTCGGTGCGTGCGCGGTGGTCCTGCTCGAGCGACGGACGCGCCCCGCGCG
>JAYSEC010000140.1:0-2768 GCA_041914085.1 Nocardioides sp. | reverse complement strand
ACCTCCGACCAAGCCGAGGACTGAGCGTGGGCGCAGGGCATGCGCACGCGTCCGGGCCCGCCTCCCTCGGACCTGCGCCGAAACGGCTGAGGCTGCTGGTCGCGGTGGTGGTCGTGCCCCTGGTGCTGGCGACCGTCGTCGGGCTGGTGGTCCTCTGGCCCGACGGCGACCTCGAGATCACCTCGCCCGGTGCCGACGTCCAGCGCGGCACCGCGACCGTCCAGGAGATCGTCCCGTGCCGCCGCGACGTGGCCGGCTGCCGGGCCGCGCGCGTCGAGCTGCACAGCGGTCCCGGGGCGCCGGGCGAGGCCGTGGCCGTGCTGCCCTACGGCGACGGCGCGCCGGCGGTCGACCCGGGCGACCGGATCGTCGTCACCTACGTCGCCCAGGGCGAGGAGGGCGAGCAGTACGCGTTCCAGGACTTCGACCGCGGCCCACCGCTGCTGACGCTGACGGTGCTGTTCGCGCTCGGGGTGCTCGCGCTGTCGCGCTGGCGCGGGATCGGCTCCCTGGTGAGCCTGGCCTCCTCGCTCGTGCTGATCGCCGTCTTCACCCTGCCCGCGATCATGGAGGGCGCCCCACCGCTGGCGGTGGCGGTCGTCACCGCGGCGGCCATCATGGTCGTCACGCTCTACCTCTCCCACGGCTTCACGGTCCGCTCGACGGTCGCGATGCTCGGCACGCTCGTCTCCCTCACCGTGATCGCGGGGCTGGGCTGGGTCTTCACCACGGTCGGCCACTTCACCGGCCTGGTCGACGAGGGCAGCCAGTACATCTCCAGCATCGCCGCCCAGGTCGACCTCCACGGCCTCCTGCTCGCCGGGCTGGTGATCGGCGCGCTCGGCGTGCTCGACGACGTCACCGTGACCCAGACGTGGGCGGTGTGGGAGCTGGCCGACCTCGACCCGGAGGCCAGCGCCCGGTCGCTGTTCGCGCGGGCCATGCGGATCGGCCGCTCGCACGTCGCCTCGACCGTGAACACCCTCGTGCTCGCCTACGTCGGGGCCACGCTGCCGCTGATGCTGGTCTTCTCGGCGCTCGAGCTGCCGTTCGGGATCGCGGTGAGCCAGGAGGTCGTGGCGCAGGAGGTCGTGCGCGGCCTCGTCGGCGGGCTGGGGATCATCGCCGCCGTCCCGGTGACCACCGCCATCGCGGCCCTGGTCGCGGCCCGGCTGGTGCGCGAGCGACGGACAGCGGGCGCGGCGGGGTCCCACCGCGCCTAGGATCGGGGCCGTGCCCGAGCAGTCCCGCCCCGCCCGTCTCGTCGTCCTGGTGTCCGGCTCCGGCACCAACCTGCAGGCCCTCCTCGACGCCTGCGCCGATCCGGCGTACGGCGCCCGGGTGGTCGCGGTCGGGGCGGACCGCGACGGCATCGAGGGCCTCGCGCGCGCCGACCGGGCAGGCGTCCCGACGTTCGTGCGGAAGGTGTCGGACTTCGAGACCCGCGAGGGCTGGGACACGTCCCTGACCACGGTCGTGGAGCGCTTCGAGCCCGACCTCGTCGTCTCGGCCGGCTTCATGAAGCTGCTCTCGGAGGACTTCCTCGCCCGCTTCCTCACCCTCAACACGCACCCGGCGCTGTGCCCGGCCTTCCCGGGGATGCACGGCCCGCGCGACGCCCTCGAGCACGGCGTGAAGGTCACCGGTGCCACGCTCTTCGTGGTCGACGGCGGCGTCGACACCGGTCCCATCGTGGCGCAGGTGCCCGTCGAGGTCGCCGAGGACGACGACGTCGCGTCGCTGCACGAGCGCATCAAGACCGCCGAGCGCGCGATGCTGGTCGACGCCGTGGGCCGGATCGCCCGCGAGGGCATCTCCGTCGAGGGTCGCCGGGTTCGCATCGGGGCCGTGGCTCGGTAGTCTTCGGGGCACACGACTGGCGCAGGTGGGCCACCACCGGGGAGTGACGCGCGAGGTGCATCGAACGCCTGGGTGCCCTCGACTCGAGAGCTACCGAGGAGTCCCGTGTCCGACCACCGCATCCCGATCCGCCGCGCCCTGGTGTCCGTCTACGACAAGGCCGGTCTCGACGACCTGGTCCGCGGCCTGCACGCGGCCGGCGTCGAGCTCGTGTCCACCGGGGGCTCCGCCGCGCTGATCGAGTCCCTCGACCTGCCCGTCACCAAGGTGGAGGACCTGACCGGCTTCCCCGAGTGCCTCGACGGCCGGGTCAAGACGCTGCACCCGCGGGTGCACGCCGGCATCCTCGCGGACCGCCGCCTCGACTCCCACGTCCAGCAGCTGGCCGACCTCGGTGTCGAGCCGTTCGACCTGGTGGTCAGCAACCTCTACCCGTTCACCCAGACGGTGGCGTCCGGTGCGAGCCCCGACGAGTGCGTGGAGCAGATCGACATCGGCGGGCCCTCGATGGTGCGCGCCGCGGCCAAGAACCACCCGAGCGTCGCCATCGTCACCTCGCCCGCGGCGTACGACGCCGTGCTGGCCGCCGTGGCCGCCGGCGGCTTCACGCTGGCCGAGCGGCAGCGCCTCGCCGCGGAGGCGTTCGTCCACACCGCGACCTACGACGTGCACGTGGCGTCGTGGATGGGCAACGTGCTCACCGACACCGGCGACGGCACCGGCTTCCCCGCCTGGATGGGCGCGACGTGGGACAAGCAGGCGGTGCTGCGCTACGGCGAGAACCCGCACCAGGGCGCCGCGCTCTACACCAACGGCTTCCTGCCCGGCGGCCCCGGCCTCGCCCAGGCCGTGCAGCACCACGGCAAGGAGATGTCCTACAACAACTACGTCGACGCCGACGCGGCCCG
>JAYSEC010000139.1:0-8794 GCA_041914085.1 Nocardioides sp. | reverse complement strand
ACGAGGATGTCGTCCTCGATGCGGATGCCGATGCCGCGCAGCTCCTCGGGGACGAGCAGGTCGTCCTCCTGGAAGTAGAGGCCCGGCTCGACGGTGAGCACCATGCCCTCGGCGAGGTCGCCCTTGGGGTAGATGTCGGTCGACGCGCGACCGCAGTCGTGGACGTCCATGCCCAGCATGTGCGAGGTGCCGTGCAGGGTCCAGCGGGCGTAGACCTTCGACTCGGGGTCGAGGGCCTCCTCGGCGGACACCGGGAGCAGGCCCATGTCCGCGAGGCCGTGCGCGAGCACGTCCATCGCGGCGTGGTGGGCGGCCAGGAAGGCCGCGCCGGGGCGTACGGCGTCGATCCCGGCCTGCTGCGCCCGGTGGACGAGGTCGTAGAGGTCGCGCTGGAGCGGCGTGAAGGTCCCGTCGACGGGCAGGGTGCGGGTCACGTCGGCGGTGTAGAGGTTGTGGCCCTCCACGCCCATGTCGAGCAGCACCAGCTTGCCGGGCTCGATCGCGCCGGTGTTGTCGATCCAGTGCAGCGTGGTGGCGTGGGAGCCGCCCGCGCAGATCGAGTCGTAGCCGATGTCGTTGCCCATCGCCCGTGCCCGGCGGAAGAACGTGCCCTCGATCCAGCGCTCGCCGAACTCCCGCACCCGGTCCCACTCGCGGACCGAGTCCTCGAAGCCGAGGGTGGTGATGTCGCAGGCCTCCTGCAGCTCGCCGACCTCCCACTCGTCCTTGACCAGCCGCAGCTCGTCGGCGACGCGGGCGAGGTCCTCGTCGGTGGTGATGTCGCGGGTCTTGCGGTCGTCGTCGAAGGACGGCAGGTCCTTGACGTGGCGCACCTCGATGCCGAGGGAGTCGGAGATCTCCTGGGCCGAGGGACGCCGTCCGGCCCACAGCTCGCCGTACTGGCGGTCGCGGAAGAACTCGTCGGTGTCACGCTCCGACCGTGGCCGGGCGTAGAGGACGGACTCGCCGTCCTCGACCACCAGCACCGCGTCGGAGGTCTGGTTGCCGGTGAAGTAGGTGTGCGCGGTGTCGGGACGGAAGCGGTAGTCGGTGTCGTTGGCCCGCACCTTGTAGGTCCCGGCGGGCAGCACCAGCCGCTCGCCGGGGAACGCCTCGGCCAGCTTCGCGCGACGGGCGGCCGCCCAGTCGGCCACCGGGTGCCGCGGCAGCTCGAGGTCGCGGTTGCCCCAGCCCTCCCGCATGAACGCGGCGTAGGCGGCCGGGACGGCCGGGTCGTGCGACTCGGTCCTCGGCTGGTCGGCAGCGCTCTCGGCGGGGTTCTCGGAAGGGTTCTCGGCAGGGTTCTCCGCAGTGGGCTCGCTCACGCGGCCACTGTACGACGCTCGCGCGCACGCGCACGAGGCAGACGGGCCACCCCCAGAGGGGTGCGGCGGAGGGCCCCGTGGCCCCTGCTCCGTTAGGGTCGGGGCCATGCACCGAGGCCGCCGCGACAGTGTTGCCTTCACCGTCGTGGTGGGCGTGCTGGTCCTGCTCGGCGGGATCGCGATGGCGCTCGTCGTCGGCCTCTCGGGCGCCCCTGGTTCGCTGGCCCTCGCGGCCCTGCTCGCCGCCGTGCCCGTCGGTCCGCTCGTGGGCTGCTTCATGTGGCTCGACCGCTACGAGCCGGAGCCGCGCAACCTCCTCGTCGCCGGCCTGCTGTGGGGCGCGTTCGTCGCCACCGCGGCCGCCCTGGTCTTCCAGGGGATCGGCATGGCCGGCGGTGCGAGCGAGCGCGACAGCCTGGCGGTCCTCGCCCCGGTGACCGAGGAGGCGACCAAGGGCTTCTTCCTCCTCCTGCTGCTGTGGTGGCGCCGCCACGAGCTCGACGGCGTCCTCGACGGCATCGTCTACGCCGGCATGGTCGGCATCGGCTTCGCGTTCACCGAGAACATCCTCTACCTCGCCGCCGCCTACGACGGCACCGACGGCATCGGCCCCGGAGGGACCACGGCGCTCACCGGCACCTTCATCCTGCGGTGCCTGATCAGCCCGTTCGCGCACCCGTTCTTCACCGTCTTCATCGGCATCGGGGTGGGCCTCGCCATCGCCTCGCGCCGGGTCGTGGTGCGCGTGCTCGCCCCGGTCGTCGGCTTCGTCATCGCCGCGGCGCTGCACGGGTTCTGGAACTCCTCGACCCTGTCGGGCACCGGCCACTTCTTCGTCGTCTACGGCACGATGATGTTCCCGGCGTTCCTCGGCGTGGTCGCCTTCGCGGTCTACCGGCGGCGATCGGAGCGACCCCTCCTCGGCGAGGCGCTCCAGGACGCCGCGGACCGCGGGCTCCTCCCGGCCACCGACATCCCCTGGCTGGTCGACCTGCGGGCCCGACGCCACGCCCGTCGCTGGGCCCGGCACCAGGGCGGCCCGCAGGCCGAGCGCGCGATGCGCGCCTACCAGGCCGCGGCCGTCGAGCTCGGCTACCTCCACCACCGCTACCTCCGCGGCACCGCGCCGGTCGACTTCGGCGTCCGCGGGCAGGAGCACGTCGAGGAGCTGCGGCGCATCCGTCCCTACATCTCCTTCCCCGGACAGGTGGTGCCCACCCGATGACCGACAACACCGCGATGGTGACCGCGCTGGTCCGCCTGCGCGGGGCGCTGCAGGAGGCGCGGCTGCCGCTGGAGCTGCCCGGTGCCGAGGAGCAGCGCGCGGCCCGCGCCGAGATGGTCGACCAGCTCGAGGACTACGTCATCCCGCGCTTGATGACCCTCGACGCGCCGCTGCTGGCGGTGGTGGGCGGCTCCACCGGCGCCGGCAAGTCCACGCTGGTGAACTCGATCGTCGGCACCCGCGTCACCACGCCCGGTGTGCTGCGGCCCACCACCCGCTCGCCCGTCCTGGTCCACCACCCCGACGACGCGAAGTGGTTCGGCCAGGACCGGCTGCTGCCCGAGCTCGAGCGCGTCTCGCGCCAGACCAACGACCCCGAGGCGCTGCAGCTGGTCGCCTCGCCCGCGATGAGCCCCGGGCTGGCGATCCTCGACGCCCCCGACATCGACTCGGTGGAGGAGCGCAACCGGGTCCTCGCCGCCCAGCTGCTCGCCGCCGCCGACCTCTGGCTCTTCGTCACCTCCGCGGCGCGCTACGCCGACCAGGTGCCGTGGGACTTCCTCCGCAAGGCCGCCGAGCGCTCGGCTGCCGTCGCGATCGTGCTCGACCGCACGCCGCCCGAGGCGGTCGACACCATCTCCACGCACCTCGCCCGCATGCTCGCCAGCCGCGGCCTCAAGGACTCCCCGCTGTTCACCGTCGAGGAGGGCCCGGTCTCCGACATGGGCCTGCTGCCCTCCGAGTCGGTGATGGAGATCCGGCAGTGGCTCCAGGCCCTCGCCGACGACCAGGAGGCGCGCGCCGCGGTCGTCCAGCAGACCCTCGACGGCGCCATCCGCACCCTGGGACGTCGTACCCACGCGGTGGCGGACGCCGCGACGGAGCAGACCGATGCCGTACGCCGCCTCCGCGAGGACGCCAACGACGCCTACGACCGGGCCGTCGCCGCCGTCAGCGAGGCCTCAGCCGACGGCACCCTCCTGCGCGGCGAGGTGCTCGCCCGCTGGCAGGAGTTCGTGGGCACGGGAGAGCTGCTGCGGTCGCTGGAGACCCGGGTCGGCTGGATCCGCGACAAGGTCGTGAACGCGATCAAGGGCAAGCCCCAGCAGGCCGAGCGCGTCACCGTCGCGGTCGAGTCGGGCCTCGAGACGCTGATCCTCGAGCACGCGGAGGCCGCCGCCGAGCGCGCCGAGGCGTCGTGGCGCAGCACCGCGGCCGGCCAGGCGCTGGTCAAGGACGCGGGGGAGGACCTCGGTCGCGCGTCCCGCGACTTCCGCCGCCGGGCCGAGCGCGCCGTGCGCGACTGGCAGGCCGACGTGCTCGAGATGGTCCGCACGGAGGGCGCCGACAAGCGCTCGACCGCGCGGTTCCTGGCGTTCGGCGTCAACGGCCTCTCCGTGGCGCTGATGGTTGTGGTCTTCGCCCACACCGCGGGCGTCACCGGCGCCGAGGCCGGCATCGCCGGCGGGTCCGCCGTCCTGGGCCAGAAGCTCCTCGAGGCGGTCTTCGGCGACCAGGCGGTGCGTTCGCTGGCCGACCGCGCCCGCCGCCGGCTGGAGGCCTCGGTGGGCGAGCTCCTCGACTCGGAGCGACGCCGCTACACCGACCTCCTCGACAGCCTCGAGGTCTCGCCGGAGGCTCCGGAGCGGATGCGGGCGGCGGCGCGCAAGGTCGACGACCTGCGCTATGCCGCAACGCACACCACCCGGGGTGCGGTGGTCGAGGACAGCGAGCCCTAGGGTTGGGTCCCGAGATGTCCGCGAGAGCCGTGAGGGAGTCATGACGTCGTTGCTCGAAGGGGCCAAGAAGCTGGTCACCAGGAGCTCTGACATCGGCGCCCGCGTCGACGGACTCGAGCGGGCCGCGGCCGCCGCGCGCGGCCGCGTGGACGACGCCGTCGTCGACGACGCCACCGCCGTCGCCGCACGCGCCGCGGGCCGTCTCAAGCTCTCCGCCGACCACACGGTCGTCGCCCTCGCCGGCGCCACCGGCTCCGGCAAGTCCTCGACCTTCAACGCGCTCACCGAGCTCGAGCTCGCCGCGGTCGGCGTGCGCCGCCCCACCACGTCGTGGGCGACCGCGTGCGTGTGGGGCAAGGAGGGCGCCGAGGAGCTGCTCGAGTGGCTCGGCATCCCCGCCCGTCACCAGGTCACCCGCGACTCGATGCTGTCGAAGGGCGACGAGGACGCCGAGATGCGCGGCGTGGTGCTGCTCGACCTCCCCGACCACGACTCCACCGAGGTCTCCCACCACCTCGAGGTGGAGCGGCTCGTCCAGCTCGCCGACATGCTGGTGTGGGTCCTCGACCCGCAGAAGTACGCCGATGCCGCGATCCACGACCGCTTCCTCAAGCCCCTGGCCGGGCACCGCGACGTCATGCTGGTGGTGCTCAACCACATCGACTCGGTGCCCGAGGACCGCCGCCAGTCGATGGTCGACGACGTACGTCGCCTGCTCGAGGCCGACGGGCTGCCCGGTGTGCCGGTGTTGCCGGTCAGCGCCCGCCACGGCTGGGGCATCGACGAGCTCCGCTCGCTGATCGTCAAGCGGGTGGCGGAGAAGAAGGCCACCCGTGCGCGGCTCGAGGCCGACCTGCGCACGGCCGCCCTGCGGCTGCAGGAGGAGGTGGGCAGCGGCACGGCTCCGACGCTCTCCCCGGAGCGCGTGGCGGCGCTCGACGACGCCTTCGCCGACGCCGCCGGTGTGCCGATCGTGGTCAAGGCGGTGGCCGACTCCACCCGGATGCGCGCCAACCGGGCCACGGGGTGGCCGGTGACGGCGTGGTTCTCGCGGCTGCGTCCCGACCCCCTCAAGCGGCTCCACCTCGACCTCGGGGCGTCGGGCAAGGAGCTCACGGGCACCGCCCGCACCTCCGTGCCGCAGGCCACCGGCGTCCAGCGGGCCCGCATCGACAGCGAGGTGCGCGCGCTGGCGGACCAGGTCGGCGAGGGGATGGCCCCGTCGTGGGCCAGCGCCGTGCGCGCGGCGTCGGTCTCGCGGCTGCCCGACCTCAACGACCGGCTCGACCGCGCGGTCGCGGCCACCGACCTCGGCGCCGCGAAGATCCCGTTCTGGGCCGGCCTGGTGCGGGTCCTGCAGTACCTCCTGATCCTGTCCGCGGTGGTCGGGGCCGGCTGGTTGGCCCTGCTCGCGCTCGGCTCCTACGCCCGGCTCCCCGAGCCGCCGACCCCGGAGGTCGGCGCGTTCCCCGTCCCGACGCTGCTGCTGCTCGGCGGGATCGGGCTCGGGCTGCTGCTCGCGCTCGTGTGCCGCTGGCTGGTGTCGATGACCGCGAGGTCCCGCGCCCGTGCCGCCGACAAGCGGCTGCGCGACGCGATCTCGGAGGTCTCCGCCGAGGTGGTCGTGGAGCCGATCAAGGCCGAGCTGGCGTCGTACGCCGCGGTCCGCGACGGCCTGTCCGCAGCGCTGAAGTAGGCGTTCGCGGCCCACGTTCCGTCCACAGGGACGACGTGTCCGGGGTCGTCCACAGGCTCCGGCCGCCGTCGGCCGGGACTGTCGGGCGCACTGCCGAGCCTTGGGGGAGCGCGGCGGACCCTCCGCCGCCCCCACAGGAGGCATCGTGCGATGAACGACACCCAGATCACCCTGACCGGCTGGATCGGCGGCCCCGTCACGCTCCGCGACCTCGGCGACGGGCGCCAGTTGGCCTCGTTCCGCCTCGCCTGCACCCCCTCGCGCTTCCGCGACGGGGAGTGGGTCAAGGGCACCACGACCTGGCACACCGTCAAGGCGTGGAACCGGCTGGCCGGTCATGTCGCCCAGTCACTCAGCAGCGGCGACCCCGTGGTGGTGCACGGCCGTCTCGTCGCCGACGTGTGGGAGCGTGACGGCAAGCCGATGACGTCCTACGAGGTCGTCGCCAGCTCCGTGGGTCACGACCTGAGCGAAGGGACCTCCACGTTCCTCAGGAGGGCGCGACCGGAGCAGCCGCCCTCGACTCCGGCTCCCTCGCAGGTCGTCCCTGCTCCGGCACCCGCGAGGCCCGACGAGCCCGACACCTCCCAGGCGGCCTGACCGGCACCTCACAGCAGGGAGGGCTGCGCGGGCTTCGGCGATCGGCGACGCGCCCCGGCATACGTCAGTCGCCGCAGCACGCGCTCGGCCGGCCCGTTGCCCAGGCCCCGGGAGTGCCACAGGTGTGCGAAGCCGAGCAGTACGACCCACACGCACAGCGCCGCACCGAGGGTGGCGGCTGGCTGCAGACCCATCAGCCCGAACCCCCAGCCGACGGCCAGGACGGTGAGCAGCAGTGACTCGGCGAGATAGATCGTCAGGCTCATCCTGCCGTCGGCCTCGACGAGGCGGGTGAGGCCCCGCCGCGGCAGCAGCACGATTGTCGCCACGATCCCGGCGGAGAGCACCGGAGCCGTGAGGTACTGCAGGACCAGCCCGAGGTACTCCCCGAGCTCACCGGTCCCCGGTCGAAGGGCGAGCCAGCCGGACAGGGTCTGGACGGGCAGACCGACTCCGAGGCCCCACCGCCGCGCGCGCAGCCAGGCGGACCTGTGCGGGTCGACCTCGCGTAGCAGCCCGTGTCGCCCTGCGAGGAGGCCGAGGCAGAACATTCCCCCCACGAGCGCACCCTGCACGAGGAGCATGAACACCAGGTAGCCCGGCCACAGGGTCAGGTGCGCAGCGGACGTGGCCGCGAGCCCGCCGGTGGCCAGCTGGGCGTCGATGTCGGACAGCGACGGACCCGCACCGTCGGAGCCCGTCGGCAGCAGCGCCAGGCCCACCAGGCAGATCGCCTGCAGTGCGTAGAACGCCATCGCGATGCGCTTGAGCGTGCGATCGCCGCGACGTCGGAGGGGTATCAGCATGAGGCCCAGCACGGCGTACACCACCAAGATGTCGCCCGGGAAGAGCACGATGGCGTGGACGCACCCCAGCACACCCAGTGCCGCGAGTCGCTGGACGTACAGACGAGTGGGGGACAGTCCCTTCGCGGTCACCGAGTCGAGGAAGATGGTCAGCGAGTACCCGAAGAGGAAGGCGAAGACGAGGTAGGCCTTGCCCTGGAAGACGATCCACGTGATGAGCGCCGCGGCGCGGTCGAGCGCCGTCGTGACCTCGCGTGGGTCGGTTCCGGCCGAGGACGTGAGGAGCAGAGGTGCGTTGACCACCACGACCCCGAGCAGCGCGAAGCCGCGCAGTCGGTCGACCAGACCCAATCTCGAACCTATCATCACAGACACGTTCGTATCATTTTCGATAGGTTCGCTGCAACTGGAGGATCCATGACATCACCGTCGGCGGACAGGCCGTCACCCCTCTCGGTGCCACCACGCTTCATCCTCGAGAGCCTGGTGCGGGCAGACGGTTCAGTGGATCTTGGCCGGGCCTACGCCTTGGCGAACTCCCTGGGGATCCCGGACCAGACGCTGCGCCTGGCCATCCGTCGCCTGTGCGCGGAGAACACCTTCGTCCAGGAGGGCCGCGGACGCCGGGGACTGCTGCGCAGGACGGCCGCGGCCGACCTGCACGAGCACCACGACGTGGAGTTCGTCCAACTGGCCTACGCCCAGGACGCCGGCGAAGCGCCCTGGGACCGCCAGTGGCGACTGCTCGCGCTCACCGTGCCTGAGCGGCAGCGCGCTCGCCGGGACCGCATCCGGCGCGTGCTGCGTCGTCTCGGCGCCGGACAGGTCCACGCCGGTCTGTACGTCAGTCCGCACGACTGGAAGGCGTGGCTGATCGCCGAGTGCCCCGAGCTCGCCGAGGGCCCGGGGGTCGTCTTCGCCTCCGCCGGCGATCTGGAGATCGACGGCCACACAGATCCCGGCACGATCGCGGCCCGTATCTGGGACCTCGCTCCCGTCGAGAGATCACACCGGGCGCTGCGCGATCTCGCCGACGCGACCCTCTCCCGAGCTGACGGTCAGCGGCCTCTCGACGCGACAGCGGCGGCCCTGGAGCTGGCGTGGGTCTTCGACGCGGCCCACCTCGACGATCCACTGCTGCCTCGCGAGCTGCTGCCGGCGGACTGGGCGGGCGCGGCCGCACGAGCGTCCTTCGAGCAGGCCTGGTCGGCACTGGGGGCGCGCCACCCGCACGACGGCGAAAAGCTCTTCGAACGCTTCGGGTGATCCCTGGCGTGTCGAGTCGTCGACCGCGGCTGGCCCTTGCCCGTGCGATTGTCCGCTCAGGCACGGTTCCCCGTAGGCTCGACCGCATGGCTGAGTACGTCTTCACGCTGCGCAACGTGCGCAAGGCCCACGGTGAC
>JAYSEC010000138.1:0-8796 GCA_041914085.1 Nocardioides sp. | reverse complement strand
GACGAGGAGGTCGTCGTCGACGGCAACCTCATCACCAGCCGCAACCCCGACGACATCCCGGCGTTCTCGAAGGCGCTGCTGGAGGCCGTCGGCGACTGACCGCGCTGCCCCGCCCCCACCGCTGGCCCTCGCGTCGTCCCCCGACGCGAGGGCCAGTGGCGCGCATGGACGTATCCCAGAAGTAGGTGTGGCGCACGTCACACCGATGCGGCACACTCCGTGTGGAAGCGCTCCCACTCGGAAAGGTCGCCCATGTCCCGTCCCCCGCGCCGTCGTACGCCGTTGCGCACGGTCGTCTCCGTCCTGGCCCTCGCCGTCGTCGGCCTCGCGCCGCTCCAGCTCGGGGGTGCGGCCCTCGCCGAGGCCCCCTCCGCGCAGGCCGCGCAGCACCCGAAGCACCCACCCACCACCGCGCCCGACCTCGGCGACCGCGTCGTCGTGTTCGACCCGTCGATGCCCGTGGCCGACATCGAGGCGCGAGCCGAGTCCATCTGGTCGCAGCAGGTCGACGCCGAGATGTCCTCCGAGCGGTGGAGCCTGCTGTTCGAGCCGGGCACCTACGGCACCGACGCCGACCCGCTGCAGATCAAGGTCGGCTACTACACCGAGGTCGCCGGCCTCGGCGCCTCACCGTCCGACGTCGTCATCAACGGCAAGGTCGAGGTCTACAACCGCTGCCTGACCGACGGACCGACGCAGCCCTACTGCGTGGCGCTGAACAACTTCTGGCGCTCGATGTCCAACCTGACGATCAACGTCAACGGCACCGGCCAGGACGGCTGCCGCGGCTCGGCTAACTTCTGGGCCGCGTCCCAGGCCTCGGCCCTGCGCCGCGTCGACATCCGGGGCGGCAACCTCTCGCTGATGGACTACTGCACCGACGGCCCGCAGTACGCCAGCGGCGGCTTCCTCGCCAACTCTCGCGCCGGCACCGTCATCAACGGGTCGCAGCAGCAGTGGCTGACCCGCAACAGCGAGGTCGGCGAGTGGTCCAACGGCGTGTGGAACCAGGTCTTCGCCGGCACGATCGGCGCCCCGTCCGAGGCCAACTTCCCGACCGAGACCTACACGACGCTCCACACGACCGAGGTCAGCCGGGAGAAGCCGTATCTCTTCCTCGACGACTCCGGCGCGTGGCGGGTCCACGTTCCGGACGCCCGCACCGGCTCGCGCGGCCCGGACTGGACGGTCGGCGCCGACACCGGGCGCGACCTGCCGCTGTCGGCCTTCCACGTCGCGCGCCCCGACCAGCCGGCGCGCGTCCTGGACACCGCGCTCGCCCGCGGCAAGCACCTGCTCCTCACCCCCGGCGTGTACGACGTCGACCGCAGCCTGGTGGTCAGGCGCAGCGACACCGTGGTGCTCGGCATGGGCCAGGCCACCCTCACCGCGGTCGGCGGCTCGACGCCGATCGTCGTCGACGGCAAGGCCGGCGGCGTCGTCATCGCGGGCGTCACCATCGACGCCGGCACCGGCCTGTCGCGGTCACTGATGCACCTCGAGGCGCGGCGCGGCCACGGGCAGCACTGGCGCGGGCACAAGACCTCCACCCCGACCACCACGCTGAACGACGTCTACTTCCGCGTGGGCGGTCCCCACGTCGGACGCACGCAGACCGCGCTCGTCGTCGACGCCGACGACGTCCTCATCGACCACATCTGGGTCTGGCGCGCCGACCACGGCGTCGAGGGCTTCACCGCCGGCGCGAGCGGGGACACCGACCGCTGGCGCACCAACACCGGCCGCGTCGGCGTGATCGTCAACGGCGACCGGGTGCGCGCGACCGGCCTGTTCGTCGAGCACTTCCAGACCTACAACACCGTCTGGAACGGCGAGGACGGGCACGTCGTGCTCTACCAGAACGAGCTGCCCTACGACCCGCCCAGCCAGGCGGACTGGACCCAGCCCGACGGCACGCTCGGCTGGCCGGGCTACAAGGTGGGCGACCGGGTGCGCCGCCACCGGCTCTACGGCGGCGGTGTCTACGTCTTCAACCGCAACGACCCCTCGATCACCACCGAGAGCGGCTTCGAGGTCCCGGACCGGGCCGGCGTCCGGCTCCACCACGTCATGACGGTCAACCTCGACGCCGGCAGCATCGAGCACGTCGTCAACGACACCGGGGCGCGCGTCGACAGCTCGGCTCCCGGCGTGCCGAGCTTCGTGGTCGACTACCCGGTTCCCTGAGCCTCGACCAGCCAGCGGCCCAGCAGCGTCCCGTCCTGCTCCAGCAGCAGGGCGGGGCGCAGGGCCACGTCCACCTCCGCGCCGGTGGCGATGCGCGCGGCGTCGCCACCGGTGAGCATCGGCACCACGGTCCAGCACAGCTCGTCGACGACGCCCGCGGCGAGCAGGTCGGCGAACAGCGACGGTCCACCCTCGCAGAGCTGCTCGGTCCAGCCGCGGCGGGCGAGCTCGGCCTTGAGGGCGACGAGGTCGATCTCGTCGTCGCCGAGCACGAGCACGTTCTCCTCGCCCAGCGCCTCGCGCGCGGCCGCGAGGCCGTCGGACGACCCGACGGTCGCCATCAGGATGCGTCCGCGCGGGGCGTCGCGCAGCGTCGGCGGCAGGTCCGCGGACCGGCTCACCACGACGAGCGGCACGCGCGGGACGTCGTACTCCTCCTCGCGCAGCGTGCCGGCGCCGACGACGAGGCAGTGCGCACGCCGGCGCAGCGCGTCGAAGACCCGCTTGTCGGCCTCGTTGTTGATCGTCCCGCTCAGCCCGTCGGAGCCGGTCGCGGCACCGTCGACGGTGCTCACGAAGTTCACCCGCAGCCACGGCTCGCGCTCGGGCGTGTAGGCGGCAGCGAGGTCGTCGTCGCTGAGGTCGGCGAGGTGCTGCAGCTCGAGGCGGTGCGCCTGGGGGTCTGGGATCACGCCCCTACTGTTGCACCGTGATCACGCTCGCCGACCTGGCCGCCCTCCAGAACGACCACGGCGACGCGTGGGACAGCGAGGTCACGCCCGTGGTGCTCGACGGGCCGCGGGGCCAGGTCCGGATCGGCGACGGCCCCGTCACGTTGATGGGCTGCGTCAACCTCTCCCGCGACTCGACCTACCGCGAGAGCGTCGCCATCAGCCCCGAGGACGCCGTGCGGATGGGGCGCATCCAGGTCGCGCAGGGCGCGGCGATCGTCGACCTCGGCGCGGAGTCCAGCAACGCCCGGGCGGCCCGCGTCTCGCCCGAGGACCAGGTGCTCACCCTCGTCCCTGCGGTCCGCGGCCTCGCCGAGGAGGCGATCGTCTCGGTCGAGACCTACGAGCCCACCGTCGTGCGCGCCTGCCTCGACGCGGGTGCCCGCATCCTCAACATGACCGGGCGCGAGCACGAGGACGAGATGCTCGCCCTCGCCGCGGAGTACGACGCCGCGGTGGTGATGTGCTTCGGTGAGACCGCCAACGTCCGCGAGATCGCCGACGTGCCACCCGACGCCGACCCCGTCCCGGTGCTGCTCGACCACTTCGCGCCGCGCATCGCCCACGCGCGCTCGCTCGGCGTGCGGCAGGTGGTGGTCGACCCCGGCATGGGCTTCTACTACGGCAACCTCGTCGACCCGCCCACGCGCGCCCGCCACCAGGCGCGCGTGCTGGCGCAGGGCTTCCGCCTGCGCCCCCTCGGCGTACCGGTCTGCAACGCGGTGCCGCACTCCTACGACCTCTTCGGCGACGAGTTCCGCAAGGCCGAGGGCTTCTACGCCGTCTTCGCCGCCCTCGGCGGCACCCACCTGGTCCGCACCCACGAGGTGGCCCACCTGCGCGCGGTGCTGCGCGGCCTCACCGAGCTCGAGGTCCGCTGACCGACGGCGCTGGTCGAGCAGGGCGCCCCGCGCCCGTGTCGAGACCGGGGGCGGCGATCACCTCGGTCTCGACACGCTCGCTCCGCTCGCTGCTCAACCAGCGGAGGTGTCAGCGCAGGAAGCCGCGCACCCCGGCCACCAGCCCGCGGGCGTAGCGGGCCCGGCCACGGGACGAGGTCATCACCCGTGCCTCGGCGGCGCTGCGCATGTTGCCCAGCTCGGCCATCACGGTGGGTACGTCGGAGAGGTTGAGGGTGGCGAGGTCGGAGCGGACGTCGAGCCCGTCACCGCCGGCGACGTAGCTCGCCGGGTCGAAGCCGCGCCGCACCAGGCCGGCCTTCACCGCCACCGCCAGCCGCCGCGACGGTCGGAAGATGTCGTGGGTCCACGGCGCCCGGTCGGCCGGGGCGATGACGTGGAAGCCGCGGGCGCCGGCGGCGTACGAGCCGTCGGCGTGGACCGAGAGCTTCAGGTCGGCGCCGATCGCGTTGCCGGCGCGGCCGCGGGCGTCGACGCACGGCCCCCAGCGGTCCTGGCGGTTGCTGTGCCGGGTGAGCCGGACGGTGGCGCCGAGGTCGCGCAGCCGGCGGGCCACCAGCCGGGAGACCTGCCACGCGAAGGTGGCCTCCGGGTAGCCGCCGTCGCTCGCCGTGCCGGTCGTGTTGCACGGCTTGGTGAAGCCGCCGGCCGGCACCGGTCGGTTGATCTGCGCCGGGAAGTTGTGGTTGCCGAGCTGGTGGCCGGGGTCGACGACGATCGTGCGGCCGGCGAGGGGTTTCGAGGCTCGCTGCGCTCGCACCTCAACCGGCGGGGCTGCGGTCGCCGCCGGTTGCGCAGCGAGCGGGGCGGAGGTCGCCACTGGTGGAGCAGCGAGCGTGCCGGGACCCAGGCCCACCGCGAGCCCCACCAGCAGGACGGCCACCCGCCGGAGCATCAGCCCGTGAACCCCTGCGGGTTCTGCGACTGCCAGCGCATCGCGTCGGCCGCCATCTCGTCGACGGACTTCTTGGTGCTCCAGCCGAGCTCGGCGTTGGCCTTGGACGGGTCGGCGTAGGACGTGGCGACGTCACCCGGGCGGCGCGGGACGACCTCGTAGGGCAGCTCCCGGCCGACGGCGCGCTCGAAGGCGTGCAGCATCTCCAGCACGCTCGTGCCGTGGCCCGAGCCGAGGTTCCACACGTTGACCGGCTCGTCGGTCCGGGTGAGCGCCTCGAGCGCGGCCACGTGGCCGGCGGCGAGGTCCTCGACGTGGATGTAGTCGCGCACGCCGGTGCCGTCGGGGGTGTCGTAGTCGTCGCCGAAGACCTGGAGCTTGTCGCGCTTGCCGACCGCGACCTGCGCGATGTACGGCGTCAGGTTGTTCGGGATGCCGGAGGGGTCCTCGCCGATGGTGCCGGACTCGTGGGCGCCGACGGGGTTGAAGTAGCGCAGCAGCGCGAAGCGCATCTCGGGCGAGGCGGCGGCGACGTCGCGCAGGATCTGCTCCTGCATGACCTTGGTCCAGCCGTAGGGGTTGGTCGCGAACGTCCGCTGGTCCTCGGTCGCGCCGGCCTGGTCGGTGCCGTAGACGGTGGCGCTGGACGAGAACACGAGCTTGTCGACGTCGTACTTCTGCATGGCCCGCACCAGCGAGAACGTGGAGACGAGGTTGTTCTCGTAGTAGTCGAGCGGCTTGGCCACGCTCTCCCCGACGGCCTTGTAGCCGGCGAAGTGGATGACCGCGTCGAAGTCCTCGACGGCGAAGAGGTGCTCGGTCTTGTCGTAGTCGCAGAGGTCGAAGGAGTGCAGCGGGAGGGACGTCCCCGTCAAGGCCTCCATCCGGCCCAGCACGACCGGGTTGGAGTTGCTGAAGTTGTCGACGATGACCACGTCGTGGCCTGCCGCGACGAGCTGGATGACGGTGTGCGAGCCGATGTAGCCGGCTCCACCGCTGACGAGGATCTTCATGCGTCTGAGCCTAAGGGGTGCGGTTCGCGTGCCAGACTGCGCGCATGCCTGCCGCTCTCATCACGGGAATCACCGGCCAGGACGGCCTCTACCTCGCCGAGCTGCTGCTCGAGAAGGGGTACGACGTCCACGGCCTGATCCGTGGCCAGAACAACCCCCGTCGCGAGCTCGTCCAGAAGGTCGTGCCCGACGTCACCCTGCACAACGGCGACCTGACCGACCTCTCGAGCCTGATGCGGGCGATGCGCGACTCGCAGCCCGACGAGGTCTACAACCTCGGCGCCATCTCGTTCGTGGCCTACTCCTGGGAGAACGCCTTCGTCACCAGCGACGTGACCGGCATGGGCGTGCTCAACATGCTCGAGGCCGTACGCCTCCACGCCGGGGACGACCCGTCGGCGATCCGCTTCTACCAGGCGTCGAGCTCGGAGATGTTCGGCAAGGTGCAGGAGGTGCCCCAGTCCGAGAGCACCCTGCTGTGGCCGCGCTCGCCGTACGGCGTGAGCAAGGTCTACGGCCACTACATGACCATCAACTACCGCGAGTCCTACGGCATGCACGCCTCCTCGGGGATCCTGTTCAACCACGAGTCGCCGCGCCGCGGCCCGGAGTTCGTGACCCGCAAGATCAGCCAGGCCGTCGCTCGGATCCACCTCGGCCAGCAGGACTCGATGGCGCTCGGCAACCTCGACGCCCGCCGCGACTGGGGCTACGCCGGCGACTACGTCGACGCCATGTGGCGGATGCTGCAGCAGGACGAGGGCGACGACTACGTCATCGCGACCGGAGAGACCCACTCGATCCGCGAGTTCCTCGACGCGGCCTTCGCCCACGTCGGCATCGACGACTGGTCGAAGCACGTCACCCAGGACCCCCGCTTCATGCGGCCCGCCGAGGTCGAGCTGCTCATCGGCGACGCCACCAAGGCCAAGGAGAAGCTCGGCTGGACGCCCACGGTCTCGTTCCCCGAGCTCGTGGCGATGATGGTCGACAGCGACATCGCGGCGGTCAAGGCGGGCTGGTGACCGCTCGCGCCTTCATCACGGGCATCGGCGGGCAGGACGGCACCTACCTCGCGGAGCGCCTCGTCGGCGAGGGCGTGGAGGTGCACGCGCTCGTGCTCGAGGCGGACGGCCACCCCGCGCACTGTCCCGACGCGGTCGTGCTCCACCCCGGCGACGTCGGCGACGTCGAGGCGACGCGACGGCTGCTCCACGACATCGCGCCCCAGGAGGTCTACAACCTCGCCGCGATCAGCTCGGTGGCGCAGTCCTGGGACGACCCCGACCGCACGGCGCACGTGAACGGCCAGGCGGCCGTCGCGCTGATGGAGTCCGCGCGCCTGCTCGGCGACGTACGGTTCGTGCAGGCGTCGAGCGCGGAGATCTTCGGCGAGCCGACCGAGTCGCCGCAGACCGAGGACACCCCGGTGCGGCCCGTGAACCCGTACGGCGCCGCGAAGGCGTTCGCGCACCTGTCCGCCCACGTGCTCCGGCAGCGCGACCTGCACGTGTCGAGCGTGATCCTCTACAACCACGAGTCGCCGCGCCGCGCCGAGCGGTTCGTGACGCGCAAGATCACCTCCACCGTCGCCGCGATCGCCCGCGGCGACGCCGACGAGCTGGTCCTCGGCAACCTCGATGCCCGCCGGGACTGGGGCTGGGCGCCCGACTACGTCGACGCGATGGTCCGCGCGGCACGCGCCGCGGAGCCGTCCGACTACGTCGTCGCGACCGGGCGGGCGCACTCCGTGCGGGAGTTCGTCGCAGCCGCGTTCGCCGCGGCCGGGATCGCCGACTGGGAGCCGCTGGTCCGCACCGACCCGGCGTTCTTCCGCCCGGCCGACCCGACCGAGCTGGTCGGCGACGCCACCCGCGCGCGCGAGGTGCTGGGCTGGGAGCCCACCGTGGCGTTCGAGGAGATCGTGGCCCGGATGGTGGCCGCCGACCTCGCGTAGGCCTCAGCCGTGGGTCAGCAGGCTGAGGAGGTACTCGCCGTAGCCGCTCTTGCGCAGCGGCTCGGCGCGGGCGACCAGCTCGTCGTCGGACAGGAAGCCCATCCGCCAGGCGACCTCCTCCGGCGCGCCGACCTTGAAGCCCTGGCGACCCTCGATCGTGCGCACGAAGTTGGAGGCGTCGTTGAGCGAGTCGAACGTGCCGGTGTCGAGCCAGGCGGTGCCGCGCGGGAGGACCTCGACGTGGAGCCGGCCCTCCTCGAGGTAGCGCCGGTTGAGGTCGGTGATCTCCAGCTCGCCGCGGGCTGAGGGCTTGAGCTCGGCGGCGTACTGCACGACGTCGTTGTCGTAGAAGTAGAGGCCAGGCACCGCGAAGTCGCTCTTCGGGTTCTCCGGCTTCTCCTCCAGCGACAGGGCGCGGCCCTGCTCGTCGAACTCCACGACGCCGTACGCACGGGGGTCGGCGACGTGGTAGCCGAAGACGGCGGCGCCGTCGAGGTCCTTGAACCGGAGCAGCTGCTGGCCGAGGCCGGAGCCGTAGAAGATGTTGTCGCCGAGCACCAGGGCGGACCGCTCGTCACCGATGTGGTCGGCGCCGATGATGAACGCCTGGGCGAGCCCGTCCGGGCTCGGCTGCACCGCGAACGTGAGGTCGATGCCGAACTGCGACCCATCGCCGAGGAGGCGGTGGAAGCCCTCGGCCTCGTGGGGCGTGGTGATGATCAGGACGTCCCGGATGCCCGCGAGCATCAGCGTCGACAGCGGGTAGTAGATCATCGGCTTGTCGTAGACCGGGACCAACTGCTTGCTGATGCCCTGCGTGATCGGGTGCAGGCGGGAGCCGGTGCCACCGGCCAGGATGATTCCTCGCATGGGCGCCAGCCTAGGGGTCCGGCGATTTATCGGTGCTCGACAGGGTTTGAGACCATCGAGCACATGCCTTCTCGCCGTCGCTCCTCGTCCGATCGCGTCCTGCGACCCTGGATGGTCGTCGGCGGCCTGCTCCTCCTGCTCGTGCTGCTCGGCCTGCTGGCACTTCCCTTCCGCAAGGCGCCGGCCGCGGCGGAGAGCGCGAAGGCCGACCTCGAGGCCGCCA
>JAYSEC010000137.1:0-8851 GCA_041914085.1 Nocardioides sp. | reverse complement strand
GTCAAGCGCGGCATGGCCGAGATGCTCAAGGGCGGCGTCATCATGGACGTCGTCACCCCCGACCAGGCCAAGATCGCCGAGGACGCCGGCGCCGTCGCCGTCATGGCGCTCGAGCGGGTGCCCGCCGACATCCGCGCCCAGGGTGGCGTGTCCCGGATGAGCGACCCCGACATGATCGACGGCATCATCGAGGCCGTCTCGATCCCGGTGATGGCCAAGGCCCGCATCGGCCACTTCGCCGAGGCGCAGGTCCTCCAGTCGCTCGGCGTCGACTACATCGACGAGTCCGAGGTGCTGACCCCGGCCGACTACACCAACCACATCGACAAGTGGGCCTTCACGGTCCCCTTCGTGTGCGGTGCGACCAACCTGGGCGAGGCGCTGCGCCGCATCACCGAGGGCGCGGCGATGATCCGCTCCAAGGGCGAGGCCGGCACCGGTGACGTCTCCAACGCGGTCACCCACATGCGCACCATCCGCGCCGAGCTGAACCGCCTCCACGGCATGGCCGAGGACGAGCTCTACGTCGCCGCGAAGGAGCTGCAGGCCCCCTACGAGCTCGTCAAGGAGGTCGCTGCCGCGGGCAAGCTGCCGGTCGTCCTCTTCACCGCCGGTGGCATCGCCACCCCGGCCGACGCCGCGATGATGATGCAGCTCGGCGCCGAGGGCGTCTTCGTGGGCTCCGGCATCTTCAAGTCCGGCAACCCCGCCCAGCGCGCCGAGGCGATCGTGAAGGCGACGACCTTCTACGACGACCCCGACGTGGTCGCCAAGGTCAGCCGCGGCCTGGGTGAGGCGATGGTCGGCATCAACGTCGACGAGATCCCCCAGCCGCACCGCCTGGCCGAGCGCGGCTGGTGAGGTCCCGGTCGTGACGGGTCGCGGGCGCTACCCCAGCGCCCGCGTCAGCACCCGCGCGGCCGCGCCGAAGCCGTAGCCCTCCTCGCCCGCCGGGGCGGGGAGGCCGAGCCGGACCACCATGGTCCGGCTGTTCGGGTCGACCAGCAGCACCTGCCCGCCGAAGCCGAGGGCGGCGTACACGTTCTCGGGGGCGTACGGCGCCAGCTGGCCCGTCACCGGGCGCAGCGGCTGCCCGTGCGCGTCGACCGCGTCGGTCGCACCACGGAGCCGGCCCGGGCGGTTGAGCCACCAGAGGTAGCCGTAGGCCGCGTTGTGCACGGTCGACGACCGGCCGACGGCCTGCTTCACGTAGCCCTTGTCGAGCAGGCGGGTGCCGCCGACCTTGCCCTTGCCGAGGAAGAGCGAGCCGAACCGGGCGAGGTCGAGGCAGGTCGTGCGCAGGCCGTAGAACACCATCGCGGCGTTGTCGGAGCGGTCGGTGATCATCTCCGTGTGGCTCATCCCGAGCGGCTCGAACAGGCGCGTGCGGGCGAAGGTCGCGACGGGCATCCCGGTCGCCTCTTCCAGCACGGGCTCCAGCACCTGGATCGCGGCGTTGTTGTAGGCCCACGCGCTGCCGGGGGCGTACTGCTGCGGGAGCCCGATCGCGTACCTCGTGCGGCTCCGCGCGGCCAGCAGGTCGGCGTAGTCGGACTGCATCGACCAGAAGCGACCGCTGTCGTTGGAGAGCAGGTTGCGCACGGTCACCGTCTCCGACGGGGTGCCGCGCCACTGCGGGACGTAGGTCGAGACCCGGTCGTCGAGGCGCAGGTCGCCGTCGCGGACCGCGATGCCGACGAGGGTGCTGGTGACGGACTTGGTGATCGAGAAGACCTCGCGCGGCACGTCGCGGCCCATCCGCCAGTTCCAGTCGCGCGCGAGCCGGCCGTTGCGCACGACCGCGAAGCAGGTGGAGTCCAGGCGCCTCGCCTCCTTCGCCCCGGCCTCCAGGACCCCGGCCCGCAGCCCGAGGCTCGACGGCGTACGCACCGGCCAGCCGTCGACCGTGCGCGGCGCGGTCGGGGAGGCCGACGTCGCGGTGGTGGCACCTCCCGCAGTGAGCGCCAGGGCGAGCAGGGCCGCGCCGAGGGCGGCCGGTCGGGGAAGCCTCATGGGCACTGAGCCTACGGCGCGGCGGCGCCCCTAGGATCGGCGTTCGTGAATCCGACGATCGGCGTCCTCGCCCTCCAGGGCGACGTCCGTGAGCACCTGGCCGCGCTGCGCTCGCTCGGCGCCGACCCCATCTCCGTACGACGACCGGCCGAGCTCGCCGCGTGCGACGGGTTGGTCATCCCGGGCGGGGAGTCCACGACGATGGTCAAGCTCGCCCGGATCTTCGACCTGCTCGAGCCGCTGCGCGCGGCCGTGCGCGACGGCCTGCCCGCCTTCGGGACGTGCGCCGGCATGATCATGCTGGCCGACCGCATCGAGGACGGGGCGGTCGGCCAGGAGACCATCGGGGGCCTCCACATCACCGTGCGCCGCAACGCCTTCGGACGGCAGGTCGACTCCTTCGAGGAGGACCTGCACCTCGACGGCCTGACGGACCCGGTCCGCGCGGTCTTCATCCGCGCGCCGTGGGTGGAGTCGGTCGAGGCCGACGTCGAGGTGCTGGCGCGGGTCGAGGACGGGCCGGCCGCGGGTAGGATCGTCGCGGTGCGCCAGGGCCCCCTGATGGCGACCTCGTTCCATCCCGAGGTCGGCAGCGACCACCGGGTCCACGGGATGTTCGTGGACGTGGTGCGCTCGGCCTGACCACCCAGCACGGATCGTCGAGGAGATAGAGGAACCCATGTCAGGCCACTCCAAGTGGGCAACGACCAAGCACAAGAAGGCCGCGATCGACGCCAAGCGCGGCAAGCTCTTCGCCAAGCTGATCAAGAACATCGAGGTCGCGGCGAAGCAGGGCGGCGGCGACCCGGCCGGCAACCCGACCCTCTACGACGCCATCCAGAAGGCCAAGAAGAGCTCGGTCCCCAACAAGAACATCGACTCCGCGGTCAAGCGCGGCTCGGGTGCGGAGTCCGGTGGCGTCGACTACCAGGGCATCTCCTACGAGGTCTACGGCCCGCAGGGCGTCGCCTTCCTGGTCGAGTGCCTCACCGACAACAAGAACCGCGCCGCCATGGAGGTCCGCACCGCGGTCACCCGCAACGGCGGCACGATGGCCGACCCGGGCTCGGTCTCGCGGCTGTTCACCCGCAAGGGCATCGTCGTGGTCCCGAAGTCGCAGGAGGGCCGTGAGGTCACCGAGGACGACGTGCTCGAGGCGACCCTCGACGCGGGCGCCGAGGAGGTCAGCGACCTCGACGACGCCTTCCAGGTGCAGAGCGAGGCGACCGACGTGGTCGCCGTGCGCACCGCCCTCCAGGACGCCGGCATCGACTACGACTCCGCCGACGTGGAGTTCGTCCCCAGCCTCGAGATCCCCGTCGACGCCGAGGGCGCCGGCAAGGTGATGCGCCTCGTCGACGCGCTCGAGGACCTCGACGACGTCCAGGACGTCTTCACCAACGTCGACATCCCCGCCGACGTGATGGCCGAGCTCGAGTCCGCCGACGCCTGAGCAACCCCCTCTTCGTCCTGTAACGCCGGGTTAGTGCAACTACCCACCCCCATGCATCGGGGTGGGAACAGCAGCTAACCCGGCGTTACAGCGTCTTCAGGGGCACGGTCGTCGCGGCCACGAACTGCCCCCAGCACTCTCGTCGCGGCGCGTCTCCACAGCCGGTCACGGAGGAGCGGCCGGTTCGTCGGTGGCTGTCCGGACGCTCGTGTGGCATGTACCTACCCCTGATCGCGCTGATGCAGCGCCAGCACGGGCTCGTGACGAGCCGCCAGCTCTCGGCCTCCGGGCTGGATGCCAACGACGTACGCCGACTCGTGAGCCACGGTCGGCTGACCCGCCTCCGACACGGCGTGTACGCCGATCGCGAGGCCTGGGACGCCCTGGACCCGTTCCGCCAGCAACCCGTGCTGAGGGTGCGGGCCGCCCAGATGGTCCTGCGCTCGCGCGACCACGCCTTCAGCCACGACTCCGCGGCGATCCCGCTCGGGCTGGGCGCCCCCGATCCGCGGCAGAGCCTGGTGCACCTCAGTCGGCCGAAGGTGCACGGCGACGCGGTCCGGAGCGGCGTGAAGCACCATCTCGCTCCGTTTCAGCCGCAGGACGTGGTGGAGGAGGACGGACTGCGTCTGCTCGTCACCTCGCGCACCGCACTCGACATGGTCCGTGAGCACGGCCGCGCACCCGGGCTGGCCGCGTGCGACGCAGCACTTCGCCAGGGAGTGTCGCGTGCCGAGCTCGCAGCGCAGCTCGCGCGGATGCATGCGTGGCCGCACAGCCGCTGCATGCGCTGGTGCATCGCGCATGCCGACCCGCTGGCGGAGAGCTATCTCGAGTCGCTGGTCAGGGACTTCGTCCTCGAGCTGGGCATCGGCGCCCCGGAGTGCCAGTTCGGGCTGACCGACGGTCACACGACCGCGTTCGTCGACATCCGGGTGGGGCGTCACTTCTTCGAGGCCGACGGCCTGCTGAAGTACCCGAGCGGCAACCCGAGCGGCAAGGATCCCGATGTCGTCCGCGCCGAGGAGAAGCGACGTCATGACTTCTTGACCGGTTTCAAGCTCGGTTCCTCGCGCCTCACCTACGTCGACCTCTTCGCCGGTCGCCGGCCCGCACTCGCCCGTGCAGCCCGCGAGTACGCCGACACCTGCGCGCGGTTCGGCACCGACATCAGCGACCTGGTGCCGTACCGCGCCTTTCGTACCCGTCCGCGGATCGCCTGTAACGCCGGGTTGGTGCAACTACCCACCCCCATGCATCAGGGTGGGTACAGCAGCTAACCCGGCGTTACAGCCGGGCCGCGCAGCTGCGCCCCCCACACCGCCCTGCCAGGCCCGCCGGGCCCGCGTGTCGTACGACGTCCCGCACCCGCGCCGGGTTAGCGTGGTCGGCACGAACATGTGTTCGGACGGACCGGGCGGAGAGGGGTTGAGGTCGTGCGCGTGCTGGGCATCGACCCCGGGCTGACGCGGTGCGGCGTGGGCGTCGTCGACGGCAGCGTCGGCCGGCCGCTGTCGATGGTCGACGTCGGCGTGATCCGCACCAGCTCGTCGCTCCCCGTCGCCGAGCGGCTGGTCACGATCGAGAAGGGCCTCGACGCCTGGATCGAGGAGCACTGCCCCGACGCGGTGGCCGTGGAGCGCGTGTTCGCGCGCTCCGACTCCAGCACGATCATGGGCACCGCCCAGGCCAGCGGCATCGCCCTCGTGGTCGCCGCCCGCCGCGGGCTGCCGATCGCGATGCACACCCCCAGCGAGGTGAAGGCCGCCGTGTCCGGCAACGGCCGCGCCGACAAGGCGCAGGTCGGCTCCATGGTGGTGCGGATCCTGCGCCTGGCCGAGCTGCCGAAGCCCGCCGACGCCGCCGACGCCTTGGCGCTGGCCATCACCCACGTCTGGCGCGGGTCCGCGAGCCACCGGCTCGAGGCCGCGGTCGCGCAGGCGAGGGCCACCCAGAGGAAGACCGTGAGGACCCGATGATCGCCTTCGTCCGCGGCGAGGTCGCCGCCGTCACCCTGTCCAGCGCCGTGCTCGAGGTCGGCGGTGTGGGGCTCGAGCTGATGTGCACGCCGGGCACCCTCGCCACCCTCCGCGTGGGCCGCTCGGCGACGCTGCCCACCAGCATGGTCGTGCGCGAGGACAGCCTGACGATCTTCGGCTTCCTCGACGACGACGAGAAGTCGATCTTCGAGATCGTGCAGACCGCCTCCGGTGTCGGTCCGAAGGTCGCCCAGGCGATCGTCGCGGTGATGAGCCCCGACGACGTGCGCCGCGCGATCACCACCGAGGACGTCAAGGCGCTCACCCGCGTGCCGGGCATCGGCCAGAAGGGCGCGCAGCGGATCATCCTCGAGCTCAAGGACCGCATCGGCCCGCCTGTCGGCGCGCACCACCCCGCGACCGCGGAGGCGCCCAGCGCCCCCTGGCGCGACCAGGTGCAGCAGGGCCTGGTCGGCCTCGGGTGGTCGGCGAAGGAGGCCGACAAGGCGGTCGAGGCCGTCGCCCCCGACGCAGGTGACGCCCCCGATGTCGGCGCGCTGCTCCGCGCCGCCCTCCGCACGCTGAGCAAGGCCTGAGATGAACTGGGACGACGACACCGACGTCGACGAGGTCGACCTCACCGAGGCCGAGCTCAGCCACCTCCAGCGGCTCACCGACGCCGACGCCGACGGCGACGAGCGCGCCGTCGAGGCGGCGCTGCGGCCCAAGACCCTCGACGAGGTGGTGGGGCAGGCACGGGTGCGCGACCAGCTCGGGCTGGTCCTCGAGGCCGCGCGGCGCCGCGGCCGGGCCCCCGACCACGTGCTGCTGTCCGGGCCCCCCGGCCTCGGCAAGACGACCCTCGCCATGATCATCGCCGCCGAGATGGGCACCCCGCTGCGGCTGACCAGCGGCCCCGCGATCACCCACGCGGGCGACCTCGCCGCGATCCTCTCCGGCCTCAACGAGGGTGACGTCCTCTTCGTCGACGAGATCCACCGGATGTCGCGACCGGCCGAGGAGATGCTCTACATGGCCATGGAGGACTTCCGGGTCGACGTGGTGATCGGCAAGGGCCCGGGGGCGACGGCCATCCCGCTGGAGATCCCGCCGTTCACGCTCGTCGGCGCCACCACGCGCGCGGGCCTGCTGCCCGGGCCGCTGCGCGACCGCTTCGGCTTCACCGCGCACCTGGAGTTCTACGAGCCCGAGGAGCTCGACCGGATCGTGCACCGCTCGGCCGGGCTGCTCGGCGTGCACCTCACGGCCGAGGGGTCCAGCGAGATCGCCTCGCGCTCGCGCGGCACCCCGCGCATCGCCAACCGGCTCCTGCGCCGGGTGCGTGACTACGCCCAGGTCCGCGCCGACGGCGTGCTCACCCTCCCGGTCGCGCAGTCCGCGCTGGAGCTCTTCGAGGTCGACGAGTCCGGCCTCGACCGCCTCGACCGCGCGGTCCTCGACGTCCTGTGCCGCCGCTTCGGTGGCGGGCCGGTGGGCATCTCCACCCTGGCCGTCGCCGTGGGGGAGGAGCGCGAGACGGTGGAGGAGGTCGCCGAGCCGTTCCTGGTCCGCACCGGCATGCTCGCGCGCACGCCCCGCGGTCGCGTCGCCACGCCCGCCGCGTGGCACCACCTCGGGCTCACGCCGCCGCCGCTCCCGACCGTCGACTCGACGCTCTTCGACGAGGTGTGAGCCCGCGGCGCCGCCGCGTAGACTCCAGCGCTCCACCCCCGCCACGATCCGAGGAGATCCCCGACCGTGAACGACCTCGCCGCACTCCTGCCCCTGGTGGCCATCCTGGCCCTGTTCTGGTTCATGGTGATCCGGCCCCAGCAGCGCCGCCAGCGGGAGGTCACGGCGCTGCAGAACAGCATCGAGGTGGGCCAGCGGGTGATGATGTCCTCCGGCATCTTCGGCACCGTCACCTCGGTCACCGACGACAAGGCGCGGCTCCAGATCGCCCCCGGCACCGAGATCGAGATCGCCCGGGCAGCGATCGCCAAGGTCGAGTCCCCGACCCAGCACCTCGGCGAGGAGCCCGGCCGGGAGCCCGGCGATGCCTGACCGGCGTACCGCCCAGGAGGCGCTCAAGCGCCTCACGGTCGACGTCGCGGACTGGCCCGAGGACGGCGTCACCTTCAAGGACATCACTCCCGTCCTCGCCGACCACCACGCCTTCTCCGCGATCATCACCGCGCTCGCCGCGGCAGGCCGCGACGACCACGGCAGCGTCGTCGTCGACAAGGTCGTCGGCATGGAGGCCCGCGGCTTCATCCTCGCCGCCCCGGTGGCGCTCGCCCTCGGCATCGGCTTCGTGCCGGTCCGCAAGGCCGGCAAGCTGCCCCGCGAGACGCACGCCGTCTCCTACGCCCTGGAGTACGGCGAGGCCACCCTCGAGGTGCACCGCGACGGCATCGCGCCGGGGGAGCGGGTCCTGATGGTCGACGACGTGCTCGCCACCGGCGGCACCGTCCAGGCCACCCGGAAGCTCATCGAGTCGTGCGGCGGGACCGCCACCGCGGCATCGGTGCTGATGGAGCTGAGCTTCCTCGACCCGCGCTCCGTCACCGGCGACCTGCCGATCAGCACGCTCCTGACGGTCTGAGCCGACCGACCGCTCACTAGACTGGGTCAATGGCTGAGGAGACGGTGCCCGCGCAGGAGCCCAAGGTGGCGCCCCTGACCGCGCGCGGCATGCGCGCACGCCTGGCGCGGGTCGGCACCCGGCCGCCGTCGTCCAACCCGGTGCTCGAGCCGCTGTTCCGCGCGGTCCGGGCCAACCACCCCAAGGCCGACCTCGCCCTCCTCGAGCGCGCCTACGCCGTCGCCGACAAGTGGCACACCGGCCAGATGCGCAAGAGCGGCGACCCCTACATCACCCACCCGCTCGCGGTCACCACGATCCTGGCCGACATCGGCATGACCGAGCCCACGCTCGTCGCCGCGCTGCTGCACGACACGGTCGAGGACACGCCGTACACCCTCGACGAGCTCCGCGCCGACTTCGGCGACGAGGTGGCCCTCCTCGTCGACGGCGTGACCAAGCTCGACAAGGTGCAGTACGGCGACTCGGCGCAGGCCGAGACGATCCGCAAGATGATCGTGGCGATGTCCCGCGACATCCGGGTGCTGGTCATCAAGCTGGCCGACCGACTGCACAACATGCGCACGCTGCGCTACGTCCCGGCCGCCTCGCAGGAGCGGTCGTCGCGCGAGACCCTCGACATCTACGCGCCGCTGGCGCACCGCCTCGGCATGAACACGCTCAAGTGGGAGCTCGAGGACCTCGCCTTCGCGACGCTGCACCCGAAGATCTACGACGAGATCGTGCGGATGGTCGCCGAGCGCGCACCCTCGCGCGACCAGTTCCTCGCCGAGGTCGTCGCCGAGATCGAGCACGACCTCA
>JAYSEC010000136.1:0-9055 GCA_041914085.1 Nocardioides sp. | reverse complement strand
GAGTACGACGAGCGCGAGGCGATCGTGACGATCCGCTCCGGCGCCGGCGGCGTCGACGCCGCCGACTTCGCCGAGATGCTCATGCGGATGTACACCCGATGGGCCGAGCAGCACAAGTACGGCGTCGAGGTCTACGACGTCTCCTACGCCGAGGAGGCGGGCATCAAGTCCGCCGAGTTCGCGATCCACGCCCCCTATGCCTACGGCACCCTGTCGGTGGAGGCCGGCACGCACCGCCTGGTGCGGATCAGCCCGTTCGACAACCAGGGTCGCCGCCAGACGTCCTTCGCGGCCGTCGAGGTCGTCCCGGTGCTCGAGCAGACCGACGAGATCGAGGTCGACGAGAACGACATCCGCGTCGACGTCTTCCGCTCCGGCGGCCCCGGCGGCCAGTCGGTCAACACCACCGACTCCGCGGTCCGCCTGACGCACATCCCCACCGGCATCGTCGTGTCCTGCCAGAACGAGAAGTCGCAGCTGCAGAACAAGGCGTCCGCGATGGTCGTGCTGAAGGCCAAGCTGCTCGCGCAGAAGAAGGCCGAGGAGGCCGCGCTCAAGAAGGACCTCAAGGGCGACGTCGCCGCGAGCTGGGGCGACCAGATGCGCAACTACGTCCTCAACCCCTACCAGATCGTCAAGGACCTGCGGACCGGCCACGAGTCGGGCAACCCCAGCGCCGTCTTCGACGGTGACCTCGACGACTTCATGGAGGCCGGCATCCGCTGGCGCCGCGGCGCGGAGAAGGTCGAGGCCTGAGCCGGTGACGTCCTGGGAGGACGTCCGGCTCCAGCTGGCGCGCGAGCTGCTGACGCTCGACGACGACGAGTTCGTGGTGGTGGGCGAGCCCGAGCCGGCGCCTGCCCCGGCCCGGGGCCTGCTCCGCAGGCGACCGGCTCCCGCGCCCACCCGCTACGTCCAGGTCCGCCGCGACGGTGAGCACTGGTACGCCGAGTGCGTCGGCGCCACCGCGTTCGGCGGCGACTGGGAGGTCGACGAGGCCACGCACGACCGGCTGCGCGACCTCGGCTGGCTGGTCCCGGGCGACGACGACCCGTCCGGCGTGCAGCCGTCCTACCCGAACTACTGGCGGGTGCTCCCGCGCGCGGAGGCCGACCGTGCGGCGGCCATGTGCGCAGAGGCGATGGAGCTGCTCGGTGCGGACCCGTCCAGCCTGGAGTGGCGGCGCGACGCCTGACGGCTGCTCAGCCGGCGGGCTCGAGGGCCCCGGGCGGCAGCGCCGTGGCGAAGACGCGGTAGAGCGACGTCGCGGAGACCGGCAGCAGGGCGCCGGCCTCGTCGTCGACCACGTGGGCGCCGTCCGGGCCGTCGACGACGACCAGGTCGCGGTGCTCGCCGGCCCACCCGACCCGCAACCGCCACGCGAGCGCGGCCCCGGCCTCCCGCAGCGCTTCGTGGCGTACGGCGTCGTCGGTCGACAGCAGCCGCTCCGCCGCGTCGGCCGGGAGGGAGCGCGGCTCGCTCGCGGACGCCCGGCGCGGGCCGGTGCGGGTCATCCGCACCAGCGCCGCCGCGAGGTGGGAGGGCGGCAGCACCATCAGCTGGTGGAGGCCGGGACGCACTGCCAGGAGCACCACGGCACGCTCGGCGTCGACACCGGCACGGTGGAGCTGTGTCGAGGTGCCGGCCACCAGCACGTCCACGGTGACCAGCGGCTGGCGCAGCGTCTCCAGCGCGGGTCCGAGACCGGCGCGCTGGAGCTCGCCGACCGCGTCCGGATCGGGGTCCTCGCCGCCGAGGAGGGCGGCGACGCCGTGGTCGTCGAGGCGCACCACGCCGTCCTGCACGCTGATCATGCGGTCGCTCCGACACGGGGGCCCGTGAGCGGCCGCCACGCGGCCGCGACCTCGGCGAGCTCGTCGGCGACGGCGTCGTAGGACCAGGTCTCGACGGTCGCGGTGAGGGTCCACCCGACCTGGTCGTCCGCCACGAACCACTGCTCCATGGTGAGGGCGCGACCCGCCTGGTCGACGTGGTGGGCCAGCCGGCGGCCACCGGGACGGCCGTCGACCACGAGCCGCTCGAGGTCGACGAGGAGGTAGTCGTCGAGCATCGTCGGGAGGACCTCGTCGGACCCGACCTGCCAGTCGCGGAAGGTGAGCCCGCCGAGGTCGTCGCAGGTGAGCACCAGGTTGGACCGGAACCCGTCGGGCCGGTCGAGGTCCACGGGCTCGACCGCGGTCCACACGGTGCCCGGACGCGGCCGGGCGACCTTGTCCCAGCCCTGGGGGATGGCCGGTGCCGCGAACGTCACGTCAGCCACGGGCACCCTTGCTGCTCCTGCCGCCGGGGGCGACCTGCTCGCGGTACCACCGCGGCTGGACCGCGGCGGGCACCGGCAGCGGCAGGACGGCGTACGCCAGCCAGGTCAGCAGCCCCGCGAGCGCCAGCACGACGCCCGGCCAGGTGGGCAGGTCGAGGCGCTCGGCCGCGCCGATCAGCGCACCTCCGACGAGGGCGACCGCGAGCGCCGGCCAGAGCACCAGCACGTTGCGCTGGGCGAAGTCGCGGTAGGGGCCGCGTGCCCACTGCCGCGCGCGGGGGGTCTGGCCGCGGCGCTGCCACACGTTGACGGCGACGAGCGCGAGGGCGCCCACGAGCATGAGGAGGTAGATCATCGTCTCAGTCCCAGAAGCTGATGGCGTCGCCGACGTCGGACAGGGCGTCGCCGGCGTTGGAGAGCTGGTCACCGGCCCAGTCGGCCGCCGCGTCCGCCGCGTCGCCGACGGGGTCGAGGATGGCCTGGCCGACCTCGGAGCCCACGAAGCCGCCGACCGCACCGCCCACGATGCCGCCGACCACGCCGCCGACGACGGTGCCGACGCCTGGGCAGATGGCGGTGCCGATCGCACCGCCCGCCCAGGCGCCGCCCTGGGCCCCGGCCCACGCGCCGGCTGCGGTCGTGGCGCCCATGGTGGCGGCGCGGGTGCCCTGCTCGACGTCGCCCATGGTCGGGTCGTCGGCGTCGGCCTGCCACTGGTTCCAGCCGGCGCTCACCGCGGTGACCACGGTTCCGGCCCGGCCGGCCCACTTGCCGGCGGTCGCCCAGGCGTTGCGGGTGGCGGCGTTGTAGGACGTGGCGTGGAAGTTCTTCGGGTCGGTGGCGGCCCAGGCGCGCTGCCAGAACGTCATGCCGCGGGCCGTGCCGAAGCGGCCGTTGACGCGCGGCTGGAAGACGCCGTAGCGGCTGTTGACCATCCAGCTGACGCCGGCGCCCAGGCCGAGGCCGCCGAGCCCGAACAGCCAGGCGCCGATGTCGTCGCCGTCGGCGAAGTCGGGCGGGAGGAAGCCGAGCCGCTGGAGCAGGTCGACGACGAAACCGTCGCCGGTCGACTTCTTCACGCCGTCGCCGAGGCGCTTGTGCGCCTCCTGCTCCTTGGTGCGGGCCGCGTCGGCGATCTCGACGGCCTCGTTCCACGCCGCGACGACGTCGTTGTGGGCGGTCGCCTGCTCGGGGGTGGGGTCGGTGGGCGCGACCGGGCGGACGAGCGACTCGCCGCTGGTGCGGACACCGCCCGAGACACCCACGCTGCGGGCGTGGGCCATCCGCGACCGCACCACGTCGAGCTCCCCGGCGAAGTCGGTGAGGGCGGTGCCGAGGCCCTCGAGGCGGTGGTCGAGCTCGCGCAGGTCCTTGCCGGCGGCTTCGACGCGCAGCTCGAAGCCCTGGGCGGCGTGCCCGTGCCACGTGCCCGTGGCGGTCGCGGCACGGCGTACGTCGCCGGCGGCGCGGGTCACCGTCGTGCGGGCGGTGGCGATGTCCGAGGCGGCCGTGCGGCAGGAGGCCGGGTCGCCGTGGACCACGAGGTCGAGGAGGTCGCTCACGGGACCAGCCCCGCTCCACGCTGCTGGGTCGACGTCGCGACTGCCTGGTCGGTGGCGCGCACGTCGGCCGCGGTGGTGCGCAGCGACTCGGCCGTCGCGCTCACCTCGCCGGCGACGGCCGCGACCGCCTCGGCGAGTGCGGCCATCGCGGTGGCCACCTCGTCGGTGGACACCCCCGCGTCAGGACGCGTGCGGAGGGAGGGTGCGCCGTCGGCGAGGGCCGTCCCGGTGCCTTCGAGGATCCCGGCCGCGGAGTCCAGCGCCGCAGGGTCCACCTGCAGTCCCGCGGCGGATCCGCCGGTGCTGGTCGAGGTCATGGCCGGGATCCTCCCACCCGAGGCCGGGTCTGAAACCTCCCGGGCTCACCCCGAGGGCTCACCGCCAGGGCAGTCGCAGCCACCCGTCGAGGACCTCGGCCACCGCGTCGTCGACGCCGGCGGGCATCGATGCCGCCGCGCCGTCGACCGCGACCACGCCGGCGCGGTCGCCGACGGCTCCGAGCCACAGCGCGCCGTACCCGTCGCCGTACTCGTAGGTCGCCAGCGTGACGCCGTTCGGGAGCGTCCGGACCGCCATCTCCGGCCCGCCACTGCACGAGCGGAGCTCCTCGACCATGCGCTCGACGTTGCGCCGGCCGGTCGTCTCGTCCAGGAATCCGCCCAGGGCCCAGGTGATGCCACGGGGGCTCCCCGACGCCGAGCTGCTGCGGGCGCGCTCGGTGACCTCCACGGACAGGCAGGGGGTGTTCGGCACGCCGGAGCCCCTGCCGCGCTCGGCTGCGCGCCACCCGTCGAGCGCGGCGGTCAGGTCGCTGTCCATGACCTCCGGCAGCTGCGGCACCTCGACGGCGGCCGGGGCGTCGGGCTCGTCGTCGAAGGTCTCCTGGACCTCGCCCGAGCGCAGCCCGGCCACGACCGCCTCGGCGACGCGCTCGGCGACGTCCGCGGGGGCGACGCCGGCCCGGCCCCCGACCTGGAAGGTCAGGCGTCGCGCACCGATCTGAGTCGTCCACACGTCGGTCATCGCCGTGTCGGCGTCGGTCGGGGGTACGGCGACGTGGCGCACCTCGGTGCCGTCGACCTCGATCGTGGTGGCTCCCGTGCAGGCGCCGTAGGCCGCCTGCTGCTCGTCCTCGGCCGTCGCGGCGTCCGGGTAGTCGGTGAGCACGGCCTGGCCGATGGCGAAGTCGTCGCCCAGGAAGCGGGAGATCCCGCCTCCCGTCTCGGGACCCTTCGTCCGCCCGTCCTCGGTCGAGAAGCAGGTGGGCATGCTGAAGGTGCCGCCGCCCTTCGGGGAGAACCGCTCCCACGCCTCCCACCCGGTGAGCCATCCCTCGGTGGCCGTCTCCAGTGCTGCTGCGTCGAGCGGGGCACCGTCGGCACCGCCGGCGACCCCGTCCCCGGACGGGAGCAGGCGCGGGCCGGCCAGCCCGCCACCCACGATGACGGCGGCGGCGAGTGCAGCGGCACCCACCCGCGTACGGCGTCGCCGGCGGGCGGTCGCGACGGCCGCGGCGGCACCGGGGGACGGGGCGTGCGCGAGGTCGCGGGTGAAGGTGGTGAAGGCGCGGTCGAGGACGTCCTGGTCAGGCATGGGTGTGGGCTCCGTTCGTCTCGTCGGCGAGGAGGGCTGCGAGGGCGGTGCGACCGCGGGAGAGCCGGGCCTTGATGGTGCCGACGGGGGAGTGCTCGATGCGGGCGACCTCGTCGACCGGGAGGTCGGCGAGGTGGTGGAGGACGATCGCGCGACGTTGGGCCTCGGGGATGAGGAGCAGCGCCTGCACGAGGGCGGTGCTGGTCTCGTCCGGGGGAGCGGTGACCGGCTCGGTGCGGTGGCGGGCCAGCCAGGCGGCGGCGACCCGGCCCCGCCGCCAGCGGCTCACCGACAGCCGGGTCGCGACCTGGCGCACCCACGCGGCCGGCTGGTCGTAGCCCGAGACCCGGCCCCAGTGCGTCCACGCCTTCACGTAGGCCTCCTGGGCGAGCTCCTCGGCCACGCCGCGGTCGCCGGTGAGGGCGTACGTCACCGCCAGCGTGCGCGACCACGTGGCCTCGTAGAACTCGGCGAAGTCCGCCTCGGCGCTCCCGCGCATGCACAACCCCCGTCGGTCCGGCTGTCAGGGCGTCCCTGCCGGACCCCGTCACCCACCCAACACGCTCGGCGGTGCGTGGTGGTTGCACCGCGGCGCGGGTTTCGGGGATGCGTGCACCCCTCACGTAGCCTCGACGCCGTGATTCGCTTCGAGAAGGTCACCAAGACCTATCCCGGCCACCCCCATCCCGCGCTCGACAACATCTCCGTCGACGTCGAGAAGGGGGAGTTCGTCTTCCTCGTCGGATCCTCGGGCTCGGGGAAGTCGACCTTCCTCCGCCTCGTGCTGCGCGAGTACCGCCCGACCACTGGCCGGGTCTACGTCGCCGGCAAGGAGATCAACCGGCTCGCCAGCTGGAAGGTGCCGCGGCTGCGCCGCGACATCGGCACCGTCTTCCAGGACTTCCGCCTGCTGCCGAACAAGACCGTCACCGAGAACGTCGCCTTCGCCCTGCAGGTGATCGGCAAGTCCCGCAAGGAGATCAAGGACGTCGTCCCGGAGACGCTGGAGCTGGTGGGCCTCAGCGGCAAGGGCGACCGCATGCCCGACGAGCTCTCCGGCGGCGAGCAGCAGCGTGTCGCGGTGGCCCGCGCCTTCGTCAACCGGCCGATGATCCTCATCGCCGACGAGCCCACCGGAAACCTCGACCCGACGACGTCGGTCGGCATCATGAAGCTGCTCGACCGCATCAACCGCACCGGTACGACGGTCGTGATGGCCACGCACGACGCGGGCATCGTCGACCAGATGCGCAAGCGCGTCATCGAGCTCGAGAACGGCCACGTGGTGCGCGACCAGGCGCAGGGCGTCTACGGCCACCAGAACTGACCTCCTCCAGAACCCGGATCGAGAGCCCCCACTCCATGCAGCTTCGCTACGTCTACTCCGAGCTCGGCCAGGGCCTGCGCCGCAACCTCTCCATGCACTTGGCGGTGGTGCTGACCCTGTTCGTCTCGCTGACCCTCGTCGGCATCGGCGTCCTGTTCAACCAGCAGGCGGCGAAGGCCGCCGAGCACTGGGGCAACCAGCTCCAGATCACCGTCTACCTCTGCCGCGCCAACGACAGCGCCGCGGTGTGCCCCAACGCGGTCACCGACGCGCAGAAGACCGAGATCTCGCAGGTCGTGCAGGACAACCCGGAGGTCGACGACTTCCACTTCGAGTCCAGCGAGCAGGCGCTCGACAAGGCGCGCGAGCTCTACGGCGACGAGCTGTTCTCCGGCGACAACCCGGCGATCACCGCCGAGGACATGCCGCAGACGATCTGGATCACCCTCCACGACCCGGAGCAGTACGAAGGCATCACCAGCGCGGTGCAGGGGCTCGACGGCGTCTCCAAGGTCCGCGACATGCGCGAGCAGGTCGCGCCGATCCTCGAGTCGATCAACATGTTGCAGTGGGTCGCGCTCGGCACTGCTGCCTTCCTGGTCTTCGCCGCCCTGCTGCTGGTGGCCAACACCATCCGCCTCGCGGCGTTCGCACGGCGCAAGGAGATCGGCATCATGCGGCTGGTCGGCGCCTCGACGCTCTACATCGCGCTGCCGTTCCTCCTCGAGGCGCTCGTCACCGCCCTCGTCGGCGTCGCCCTCGCCGGCGCGGCGCTGTGGGGCTTCATGTACTTCGGCATCGACGAGCTCTCGCAGAACCGCCTGAAGTTCGTGCCGTGGATCGGCTGGGACGAGTTCTGGTTGGCCGCCGGAGCCGTCGCGATCCTGGGTCCGCTGCTGACGTTGCTCCCGACACTCGTGTTGACGCGGAAATACCTCAAAGTCTGATCCGCGGAGGTTAGCGTCTAGGCGTCTTCCCGGCCTCGGCCCGGGACGGCGACCTTCCCCGCTTCCCCAACGCAAAGGCTTCCCCCGGTGCGTACCTTCCCCCGTACCGCTCATCGTCGTATGGCCGCGCTCGTCGTGGTCATGGCCCTGGGCGTCTCCACGGTCCCCTCGGCGCAGGCCGACGACCTCAAGGACAAGAAGCAAGAGGTCGAGCGCCAGCTCAAGCGCGCCACGAAGGACCTCGGCGAGTCGAGCGCCGCGCTCGAGAAGGCCGCTGCCCGACTCGACTCCGCCAAGGAGCAGCTCACGGTCGCCAAGACCCGGCTCGCGACCGCGCGCGGCAAGGTCGAGGTCGCGCAGGAGAAGGACGCCCAGATGCAGGCCGAGCTCGCCCAGGCGGAGGCCGACCTCGCCGCCGCCGAGGCCGCGCTGGCCCAGGGCACGGTCGAGCGGGAGACGCAGCGCCAGCGCGTGGCCACCACCGTCGCCGACATGTACGCCGAGGGCGACCCCGAGCTGATCGCCTTCTCCTCGCTCCTCGACGCCGACACGACCGAGGAGCTGACCCGGCGCGACGGCGTGCGCGACGTGATCGTGGGGCAGGAGGCGCGGGCCTACGACCAGCTCAAGGCCGCCGAGGTGCTCCTCGAGGTGCAGGAGCAGCAGGTCGCCGACGCCCGCGACGACGTGGCCGCCAAACGGGAGGCCGCCGCCGAGCACCTCGAGCTGATGAGGACCCTCGAGTCCGAGCAGCAGGCCGCCAAGGACTCCGTGGTCGGGCTCGTCGTCGAGCGGCGCGAGGCCCGAGTCGACGCCCGCGAGGCCAGGGCCAAGGACCTCGACAAGCTGCGGGCGCTGGAGCGGCGTGAGAAGAAGATCCAGGAGATGGCGCGACGACGTGCCCTGGCCGCCCTACGCCGGGCTCGTGCGCAGGGTCGCGCCAGGACGGGTGGCCCCACCTCCGGCTTGATCTCCCGGCCGGTGGACGGCTACGTCACCTCTCCGTACGGCTATCGCGTGCACCCGATCTACAAGTACTGGGGCCTGCACGACGGCATCGACTACGGCGCAGGCTGCGGTGCCCCGTTGCGGGCGGTCGCCCCTGGTCGCGTGGTGTCCTCGTACTTCAGCTCGGTCTACGGCAATCGACTCATCATCGACCATGGCGCCATCGCTGGACGTGGCCTGACCACGGTGTACAACCACGCCAGTAGCTACAACGTCGGGGTCGGCGACACGGTCACGGAAGGTCAGGTCATCGGTTACATGGGCGATTCTGGCTGGTCGACCGGTTGTCACCTGCACTTCACGCTGATGGCCAACGGCCAGACCGTGGACCCGATGA
>JAYSEC010000135.1:0-9056 GCA_041914085.1 Nocardioides sp. | reverse complement strand
GCTTGATCGTCTCCTCGATGTCGGGATCCGTCGCCCACACGATCTCGCGCAGCTGGCAGGTACGTGCGGCGATCCGGTCGCCCGAGCAGCCGCTTCGTCACACGCCCCGGAGGCCGCGGCCTCACTGCCCGATGCGGGTGCGCACCTCGTAGAGCTCGGGGAAGAAGGTGAGGTTCAGCGCGCGGCGGAGGAAGTCGACGCCCGACGAGCCGCCGGTGCCGACCTTGTGGCCGATGGTGCGCTGGACGACCTGCAGGTGGCGGAAGCGCCACTGCTGGAAGGCGTCCTCGATGTCGACGAGCTCCTCGCAGGTCTCGTAGACGCCCCAGTGCTCGGCGGGGGCGGCGTAGACCGACGCGAAGACCTCGACGAGCTCGTCGTCGGTGGTGTGCGGCTGGGAGAAGTCGCGGTCGAGCAGCCGCGGGGGGACGGCGTACCCCTGGCGGGCGAGGTGGGCGAGGAACTCGTCGTAGAGCGACGGCTCGTGCAGCAGCTGGGCCAGCACGTCGTGCGCCGCGGAGTCGTGGGCGTGGACCTTCACCATGTCGGCGTTCTTGTTGCCGAGGAGGAACTCGACCTCGCGGTACTGCGCGGACTGGAACCCCGACGACGTCGCCAGGAACGGCCGGATCTCGGCGTACTCCGACGGCGTGAGCGTCGCGAGCACCGACCACTGGTCGGTGAGGGTGTGCTGGATGTGCTTGATCCGCGCCATCCGCTTGAGCGCGGGGGAGAGGTCGTCGGTGCGCAGCAGCGCCCGCGCGGAGCGGAGCTCGTGGACCATCAGCTTGAGCCACAGCTCGCTGGTCTGGTGCTGGACGATGAAGAGCAGCTCGTCGTGCTGCGGCGGGTCCGACAGCGGCTGCTGGGCGGACAGCAGGACGTCGAGCCGGAGGTAGTCGCCGTAGGACATCGACCTCGAGAAGTCCTTCTGGATGCCCTCTTCGAGGTCGCGCTGGTTCGGTGTCTCGGCCATGGCTGCAAGGTAGTCGGTGGACTCGTCTACCGTCGCACCCATGGCCCCCTCCACCGTCGGCGAGCGCACCCGCACCTGGGTGCCCGACTGGCCGTGCTCGGTCGCGCAGGTGCTGCGCCCGCAGCGACGTGGCGCCGGCGACCCCACCCAGCGCCACGAGGAGTCCGGACGCATCTGGCGCGCCATGCGTACGCCGACCGGACCGGCGAGCCTCTGCATCCACCAGCGGCCGTCCACCGGCGAGGTGCACGCGCGGGCCTGGGGTGCGGGGGCCGACTGGGCGCTCGACCACCTGCCCCGACTGCTCGGCGCCCACGACGACCCCAGCGGGTTCGAGCCGCACCACCACCCCGAGGTCGCCCAGGGCTGGCGCACCCACGGCCACTGGCGCATCGGCGCGACCGGGCTGGTGATGGAGTCGCTCGTGCCGTCGATCCTCGAGCAGAAGGTGACCGGCAAGCAGGCGTTCGGGTCGTTCCGCGAGCTGGTCCGCCGCCACGGCGAGCCGGCCCCGGGCCCGGTCGCCCCGCTGCGGCTGATGCTGCAGCCCACGCCCGCGACCATCGCCGCCATCCCGAGCTGGGAGTGGCTGCGGCTCGGGGTCCAGCCCGCCCAGTCCCGGACCGTCGTCACCGCCTGCCGGCTCGCCTCCTCGCTGGAGCGGATCACGGAGGTGCCGGCCGACGAGGCCGACCGGCGCCTGCGGTCGGTCCGGGGGATCGGCGTGTGGACCAGCGCCGAGGTCCGGCAGCGGGCGCTCGGCGATCCCGACGCGGTGAGCTTCGGCGACTACCACCTCGCCAACTGGGTCGGCTGGGCCCTCGTCGGTCACGACATCACCGACGAGGAGATGGCCGAGCTCCTCGAGCCCTACCGCCCCCAGCGCGGCCGGGCGGCGGCCATGGCGATGGCCGGCGGGCGGTCCCGGCCCCGCCGCGGGCCGCGGATGAGCATCCCCACGCACCTCCCCACCCGCTGACGGGGACCAGCACCCCCAGAAATGGAGTCGCCAGCCCCGAGGGGCGGCGGTAGCGTCGATGCCGATGTCAGGGCTGTGAGGGAGGCCGCATGAGCGACGTCGATCCTGTCCTGCTGCTGGCCACGACCGACGAGACGTCACGTGACGTGATCGGCGGGGAGCTGCGCCGCAGGTACGGCGGCGACTACGAGGTCGTCGTCTGCGCGAGCTACGACCACGCACGGGCGGTCCTCGAGGGCCTGCGGCGCTGGGGGCGCCAGGTCGCGCTCGTGATCGCGTGCTACGGGCCCGAGGACCGCCACGGCCTGGACTTCCTGCGCCGGGCGTACAACCTCCACCCCTCGGCCAAGCGTGCGATCGCGGCGGTCTGGGGCGACTTCGCGAGCACCCCCGCGGTGTTCTCCGCGATCGCGCACGGCCACGCCGAGCTGCTGCTGCTCCGCCCCGAGCGCCACCGCGACGAGGAGTTCCACGGCACCATCTCCGACGCCCTCGACGACTGGCACCTCGCCCAGGGCATCGGCTTCGAGGCGGTGCGGCTGATCGGGGAGCAGCGCGAGGAGCGCACCCACGTCCTGCGCGACACCTTCGGCCGCAACCACATCCCGGTGGCGTTCCACCAGGTCGGCAGCCCGTCGGCCACCCGTCTGCTGGCCGGCGCCGGCCTCGAGGACCCCGAGCTGCCGGTCGTCATGCTGTCGTTCACCTCCCCGCCGACCACCCTGGTCGCGCCCACCGACCTCGAGATCGCCGAGGCGTTCGGGCTGATGGCTCCGCTCTCGCCCGACAAGGTGTACGACGTCGTGGTGGTCGGCGCCGGGCCCAGCGGCCTCGCGGCGGCGGTCTACGCCTCCTCCGAGGGGCTGTCCACGCTGGTGATCGAGCAGCAGGCGGTGGGCGGCCAGGCAGGCACGTCGTCGCTGATCCGGAACTACCCCGGGTTCTCCCGCGGCGTCAGCGGCGCGCACCTGGCCTTCCGGTCCTTCCAGCAGGCGTGGGCCTTCGGCACCGAGTACTCCTTCATGCGACCGGTCGACGCGCTGGGCACCGAGGACGGCATCCACACCGTCTCCATGGCCGACGGCAGCAGGGTGCGCTCGCGCAGCATCGTCATCGCCACCGGCGTCGACTACCGCCGCCTCGACGTGCCCGAGCTCGAGTCGCTGGTCGGGCGCGGCGTCTACTACGGCGCGGCCGTCGCCGAGGCACCGTCGATGACGGGGGAGGACGTCTACGTCGTGGGTGGGGGCAACTCGGCCGGCCAGGCCGCCCTCCACCTCGCGCGCTACGCCCGCCAGGTGACGCTCGTCGTGCGGGGGCCCTCGCTGGCCGCGAGCATGTCCGAGTACCTCATCTCCCAGCTGCAGGCCACCCGCAACGTCGCGATCCGCTACCGCACCGCCGTGGTCGGCGGGCGGGTCGACGACGGCTGCCTGGTCGGGCTCACCCTGGGCGACCCGCACGGCGAGGGTGGGACCGAGGACGTCCCGGCCGGTGGGCTGTTCGTCCTGATCGGCTCGATGCCGCGGACCTCGTGGCTCCCCGAGGAGCTCGAGCGCGACAGCACCGGCTTCGTGCGCACCGGGCGCGACGTCACCGCACCGGCCCCCGACGGCGCGATGCGCCTGCCGCTGGAGACCAGCATCCCCGGGGTGTTCGCGGTGGGCGACGTGCGCGCCGGGTCGGTGAAGCGGGTTGCCACGGCCGTCGGCGACGGCGCGACGGTCATCGCCACGCTGCACGGCTACCTCGCCGACCACCCCGTGGCGCAACCCGCTCCATGAGCCGGCAGCACGCTGCCCGGCGCGATGCCGCCGTGGCCCGTCCGATGCGCGTCCTGCTGGTGGTGGCCGCCGTCCTCGTCTTCCTGGCCGGCTTCCAGCTCACCGTCTTCCCCACGCGGACCGACGAGTGGTTCTCGTGGACGATCGACGTCCCGATGACCGCGGTCTTCCTCGGTGCGGCGTACTGGTCCAGCGCCGTCCTCGAGCTCGCCGGCGCGCGCTCGACGGGCTGGGGGCGGGCCCGGCTCACGGTGTGGACGGTGCTGGTCTTCACGACGCTGACGTTCCTGGTCACCGTGGTGCACCTCGACACGTTCCACGTCGGCACCGAGCACCCGACGAGCGCGCGACTCGTCACGTGGGGGTGGCTGGCGATCTACGCCGGCGTGCCCGTGGCGATGGTCCTCGCCCTCGTGCTGCAGGCGCGGGCGACTGGCGAGGTGGGCGACGGCGTACGACGTCCGCTGCCGGTGCTCCTGCGCGCGCTGCTGCTCGGCCTCGGTGCGGTCCTGCTCGCCAGCGGCCTCGCGCTGCTGCTCGACCCCGTGTGGGCGTCGCAGGCGTGGTCGTGGCCGCTCACGCCGCTCACCGGGCGCGCGGTCGGCGCCTGGCTGGTCGGTCTGGGCTGGGCGGCGGCGCACGCCGTGCTGGCCGACGACGCCACCGACGTGCGTCCCGTCGGCCTCACGGGCGTCGCGTTCGTGGTGCTGGAGGGCATCGCGCTGGCGCGCTACGGCGAGGCCGTCGCGTGGTCGCAGTGGCAGGCCTGGGCCTACGTCGCCGGGCTGGCCTGGATCGCCGTGGTGTCCGGGTGGATCCTGCTGCTCCGGGGCGGCCGCACGGTCACATGACCTCCGGCGCCTCGATGCCGAGGAGGTCGAGCCCGCGCACCAGGACGTCGCGGGTGAGGCCGGTCAGGGTGAGGCGCGACGCGGTCACGGCCGGCTCGGCCTTCAGGATCGGGCAGCGCTCGTAGAACACCGAGTAGGTCTGCGCCAGGTCGAAGAGGTAGGTGCACAGCTGGTGCGGCTCGAGGGCCCGGCCGACCTCGTCGAGCACGTCGCCGAAGTCGAGGAGCGCCAGCGCGAGGGCGCGCTCCTCGGGCTCCGTGACGACCACGGCACCCGGCGCGACCGCATCGGCGTGGCGGAAGATCGAGCGGGTGCGGGCCACGGCGTACTGCAGGTAGCGGCTGGTGTTGCCGTTGAGGGCGACCATCCGCTCGAGGTCGAAGACGTACTCGCTGTCGTGCGCGACGGAGAGGTCGGCGTACTTCACCGCGCCGATCCCGACCTGCGGGGCCAGCGCGGCGCGCTCCTCCTCGGAGAGCCCCGGGCGGTCCTCGTCGATCGCGGCGCGGGCGGCCGCGACGGCGTCGTCGAGCAGCGCCATGAGGCGCAGCGGTGCACCCGAGCGGGTCCGGAGGATCTTGCGGTCCGGGCCGAGGACGTTGCCGATCCGCACGTGCACGACCTCGACGTCGTCGGGGAGCCAGCCGGCGAGCCGCGCGGTCTCCCACACCATCTCCAGGTGCAGCGACTGCGGTGCCCCGATCACGTAGAGCATCCGGTCGGCCGCCAGGTCCCGCACCCGGCGGCGGACCGTGGCGAGGTCGGTCGTGGCGTAGCCGTAGCCGCCGTCGGACTTGCGGATGATCAGGGGGAGGGGCCTGCCCTCCCGCCCGGTGCGGCCCTCGAGGAAGACGCAGAGCGCCCCGTCGCTGACGGTGGCGATGCCGGCCTCGGTGAGCTCGTCGCAGACCCGCTCCAGGTCGTCGTTGTAGGTCGACTCGCCCGCGAGGTCGTCGTCGGTGAGGCTGATGCCCAGGCGGGAGTAGATGGCGTTGAAGTAGTGGCGGGAGAGGTCCACCAGCTCGTGCCAGAGCCGCAGCGTCTCCGCGTCGCCGGCCTGCAGGGCCACCACGCGCTCCCGGGACCGGGTCGCGAAGGCCGCGTCGTCCTCGAACCTCGCCCGGGCCGACTGGTAGAAGGTGTTCGGGTCGGTCTCGAGGAGCAGTGCCTCCGCCGAGCCCTCGCCGACCTCGAGGAGGCGCTCGATCAGCATCCCGAAGGGCGTGCCCCAGTCGCCGATGTGGTTCTGGCGCACGACGGTGTGCCCGAGGTGCTCGAGCACGCGGGCCAGTGCGTCGCCCACCACGGTCGTGCGCAGGTGCCCGACGTGCATCTCCTTGGCCACGTTGGGCGCGGAGTAGTCGATGACCACGCGCTGGGGAGCCGCTCGCGGCGCGCCCCTGCGGGGGTCGGCGGCGAGGTCGTCGAGCGCCGTGCCGAGCCATGCGCCGGCGAGCGTCAGGTTGACGAAGCCGGGACCGCTGACCTCGACCCGCTCGCACACGCCGTCGACCTCGAGTGCCTCCACGATGCGCTGGGCCACCTCGCGCGGCGGGATCCCGAGCACCTTCGCCAGGGGGAGGGCGGCGTTGGACTGCAGGTCCGCGAACTGGCTGGGGCGCAGGACCGGGTCGGCGCCGCGTCGCTCCTCGCCGAAGGCCCTCTCGATCGCAGCGGAGACCAGGGGCGCGAGTGCGGCGTGGGCGGACGGCATGGCGGCAGGCTATGCCGCGCGATCGCGTCGAGTCAGAGGAGGGGACGCAGGGGGCCGAGGAACGTCTCGGTGAACTTGCGGTTGAGGTCGCGCGCCTGCCACTCGTGGAGGGTCAGCTCGAGGCAGTTCGACTCGTCGTTCGCGAAGACCTCCTCCATCACCGCGGCGAACGCCGGGTCGATCACCTCGAGGTTGATCTCGTAGTTGCCCTGCAGGCTCAGCCGGTCGATGTTGGCGGTGCCGACCGTGGCCCAGCTGCCGTCGATGGTGGCGGTCTTGGCGTGCACCATCGCGTCCTTGAAGCGCAGGATCCGCACCCCGGCGCCGAGGAGCTGGCCGTAGTAGCCGCGCGAGATCCAGTCGGCGACGATGTGGTTGGACTTCAGCGGCAGCAGGACCCGTACGTCCACCCCGCGCCGCGCCGCCTCGATGAGGCAGTCGACGAAGTCCTGGTCGGGCAGGAAGTACGCCGTGGTCAGCCAGATGTTGCGGCTGGCCCGGTTGATCGCCTCGAGGTACATGCTGCGGATCGGGAAGCTCCACTGCCGCGGGACGTTGCGGTGGATCCGGATCTGCGGGTCCCAGTCGGAGGCCGTCTCGAGGAGCAGCGGCCTCTCGTTGCGGCGCAGTCGGTGCCGGCGGTGGAGGTTCCAGAAGTCGGCGAACGACCGCTTGAGGTCCCACACCCCGGGGCCGGTGATCCGGACGTGGGTGTCACGCCACTCGGTGGCGTAGGCGGAGCCGATGTTGTAGCCGCCGAGGAAGGCGACCTCCTCGTCGACGACGAGCATCTTGCGGTGGTTGCGGCCGTAGCGTCGCAGGTCCCAGACCCGCAGCCCGGCGGACCAGATCGGGTAGCGCAGCACCTTCAGCGACGGGGGGAACCGCTTGAACGCGGGGGAGACGACGACGTTGGCGAAGCCGTCGTAGATGCAGTGCACGTCGACGCCGCGCGCGGCCGCGGCGGTCAGGGCGGTCTTGAACTTCCACCCGATCTCGTCGCCCTTCCAGATGTAGGTCTCGAACAGGATCTGCTTCTTCGCCCCGTCGATCGCCGCCAGCATGTCGTCGTACAGGTCGCGCCCGAAGGTGTACGTCGTGATCTCGCCGTCGCCGACCGGCACGGTCACCGGACCGGTGACCGGGAACGGCTTCGGCTTCTTGCCGCGGCGGCGGTAGGAATCGACCAGCGACAGCGCGACCGCGAAGCCGAGCTGGAGGCCGAGGAGGGCGAGCAGGCCGCGCCGCACGGAGGTCAGCAGGCGGGCAGCGGTCACGGGCACAATCTAGCGGGGCCCCCACCCGGGATCCGCCCACCCGGCTGGCACGATGCCGCGCATGCGCCGTCTCGTCTACTTCGTCGCCGTCACCCTCGACGGGTTCATCGCCGGACCCGATGGCGGGGACCCGAGCGGGTCCGACTTCCTCCCGGTCACCCCCGACCTCGTCGAGCACCTCGTGTCGACCTGGCCGGAGACCCTGCCCGGGCCGGCCCGCGAGGCGATGGGCCTGTCCGGCGCGGGGACGCACTTCGACACGGTCGTGGAGGGGCGCGGGTCGTACGACGTCGGCCTGGCCGCGGGCCTCCTCGACGCCTACCCGCACCTGCGGCACCTCGTCGTGTCGACGTCCCTCGCCGACCGCGACGACCTGCCCGTCGAGGTCGTGACCGGCGATCCGGTCGAGCGGGTGCGTCAGCTCAAGGCCGAGGACGGGCTCGACATCTGGCTGGTGGGCGGTGGCACGCTCGCCCATGCGCTGCTCCCGGAGATCGACCGCCTGGTGCTCAAGGTGAACCCATCGGTCATCGGCGACGGCAAGCGCCTCTTCGAGGGCCCGTTCGCACCTGCACGCTTCGAGCCCGTCGCCCAGGTCGACCTCGCCGGTGGCGTCCGGGTCCTCACCCTCGACCGGGTGCGCTGAGGACTCAGGCGAGCCCGAGCCCGAGCGCTGCGTAGCGCTCCACGTCACACGGCCGGTCGGACAGCACGCGGAAGAGCGCCGCGCGGAGCATCGCCTGCCGCTCCGCGCCGCAGCGCCAGTCGTCGAGCGCCTCGAGGGGCGCGCCCAGCCACAGCACCGCGTCGAGCACGCAGATCGCCTCGGCCCACAACGGGGAGCGCCAGGCGGGGGAGAGGTCGATGACGAGCGGGACGCCGGCCGCGTCGAGGAGCACGTTGCCGGCGAGGTCGCGGTGGACGAGCTGCTCGCGGCCGAGGTCGGTGTCGTCGTCCAGCTGCGCGGTGAGGGCCTCGACCAGCTCGGCGAGGCCGGGCTCGGGCCGGTCGGCGGCGGCGCCGCGCGCGAGCTCGGCGTCGTACGCCTGGCGCTCCGCCACGGTCCACCGGTCCGTCGTCGTGCCGAGCCCCACCGGACGCGTCGGCACGGCGCTCGCGAGGTGGGCGTGGATGAGGTGGGCGGTCGCCCGCAGGACGCCGAGGTCGCGGCAGGGCGTCGTGCCGGGCTCGAAGCGGGTGGCCGCCCAGCCGTCGACGGTGAGGCTGCCGTCGCGGGCCGGCACGGGGAGCGCGAGGCGGACCGAGCGTGGTGACTGCTCGTCGAGGCGCACTGCGAGGCGCGCCTGGACCGGCGCCAGCCACGCCTCCGACTCGTCGTGCCCGGGGGAGAGCACCAGGTCGCCGGCTCGCCAGCTGGTGCCGCGCCCACCCTCGAGCCGCTCGAGCACCCCCTCGGCGGCGAACAGGTCGAGCACGCGGTCCGGCGGCTGGCTCGGGTCGGGCACGGTGCGAGC
>JAYSEC010000134.1:0-9080 GCA_041914085.1 Nocardioides sp. | reverse complement strand
ATCGCCACGCTCGTGCTCGTCGCGGTGGGCGGCGTCCTCTACACCCTCGGCGGCGTGGTCTACGGCCTCAAGCGTCCCGACCCCTCGCCCCGCTGGTTCGGCTTCCACGAGGTCTTCCACTCCTTCACCGTCCTCGCCTTCGCCGCGCACTACGTCGGCGTCTCCCTCGCGACGTACTCCCTGCGCTGACCGGGCACGTCGTCCCCGGTCCGGTGAGCGGAGTCACGAAACCATCGGGCCCGCCGGGTCGTCGTACGGGGGAAGGACCTGTCCCCGACCAGATCGCGTCATGCCTGACTCACCCGAGAACGACCGCCAGCCCCTCCTCGACCTCAGCCTCCCCCAGCTCGTCGCCGGTGCCACCGCCGCAGCCACCTCGGCCATCCTGATCGGCCGGATGGGCATGCTCGGCACCGTGCTCGGCGCGGCCCTCGCCAGCGTCGTGTCGGCCGTGGTGACCTCCGGCCTCGTCGGCGGGTGGCACCGGGTCCGGACCGTGCCGAGCCGGTTCCCGCGCAACGTCAACGGGATGGTCGTGACCGCGGTGGCGCTCGGCCTGGTCGTGGTCGCCTTCCGGGCCGGCGTCGACCTGGTGACCCAGGACCTGCCGCCCGACACGTTCGCCGGCCGGCTGCTGGCTCAGATCGGCGTCAGCCGAGGCTGACCAGCGCGAACGTGACGAGGGAGCCGCCGACCACGACCGCGGCGAGCGCCCACGCCGCAGCACCCGACCACCGAGCGAGGCGCTCGACGGCGAGGTAGGTGGCCGCGATGGCGGCCAGGCCGACGGTGACGTGCAGCAGGACGGCCAGCAGCACCCCGGCGATCGCCCCGGCCATCCGGAGCCGCCCCCACAGCAGGCTGAGCGCCAGCGGCAGCACGACCGCGCCCGAGAAGCCGCCCGCCACCTCGGCCCAGAAGGGTCGGTCGGCCATCCACGGCACCTCGACCGCGCCGGCCCACGACCGGTCGAACAGGTCGCTGGTCGCGCTGTAGCCGAGATAGAGGATCGTGGCGGTCGTGACGATCGCGGCGACGCGGTAGGACCAGTGCTTGCCCGGCGACCACGGCACCCGCCGACCCACGAAGACCGTCGCCACCGTGACAGCCGTCCAGACGATCCAGCGCCGGACCACCCCGGTGCCGGTGTCGGCCATCGCGTCGCGGAAGATCCGGTCCGCGGTGACCCGGTCGACCTCGCGCCCCGCCGTGGAGACGTACGACGTCGGGTCGCCGCGCCCGGCCACCAGCGCGTCGTGCAGCAGCGCCGCCGGCAGGTGGGCACCCGTCTTCGGCACCAGCCAGGTGAACAGGGCCGGCACCGAGGTGAGGTCGGTGCGGAAGCCCGGGTCGGCCGGCACGAGGAGCTCGCCCACGTGGCGGTCGAGGTAGGCCAGCCGGCGCTCGAGCGCGAACGTCTCCACCCCCTCCTCCGCGTGGCGCTCGAGCACGATCCGCATGTCGGCGCCGGGATCGGGTGGCTCGCCGGGCTGCCCGTCGCGCGGCAGCGTGCCACCGTCGTAGAACCGTCGGGGCTCCACGGCCACCCGTGCTCCCATCCCACCGCGCTCCCGAGTCAGCATGCCCCCAGTCTGGCGAAGGGCTCCGACACCGGACACCGGCACTAGGGTGGCCGGACCATGCGCCTCCTCGTCACCTTCGTCGGCGGTCTCGGGCACCTCGCTCCCCTGCTCCCGGTCGCGCGTGCGGCGCGTGCCGCCGGGCACGAGGTCGCGATCGCGGGCTCCGGCGGGCTGGTGCCCCGGATCGAGGAGGCAGGGTTCGCCGCCTTCGCGACGAGCCCTCGGCCCCACCACTCCCAGACGCCGGGGAGCCAGCAGCGGGAGCCGCTGGAGGTCATGGACGCCCGCGCCGCCGAGGTCGAGTTCGCCGAGAACTTCGCCGACCGCGGGGCCCGGCGGATGGCGGGCGCCGTGCCGGACGTGATCGCGGGGTTCGGTCCTGACCTGGTCCTGCGCGACGAGACCGACCTCGGTACGACGATCGCCGCCGAGCTGGCCGGCGTGCCGGTCGCGACCCACCTCGTCCTGGCCTCCGGGATGCTGGTGCGACCCGAGCTCGTGGCTCCCCGGCTCGACGTCGTACGCGCCGAGCACGGGTTGCCGGCAGACCCCGGACTGACCCGCCTGACGTCCGGACTGGTGTTGTCCGACTTCGCCCCGGGTTTCCGCAGCCCCGCCGCGCCGCTGTGCCTCGACCCGCTGCACTACCGGTCCGCGGATGCGCCGCTCTCGCCCCGCGCGTCGGAGCGGCCGGGCATCTACGTCACGCTCGGCACGATCTTCAACAAGGGGTCGGGCGACCTCTTCGAGCGGCTCCTCGCGGGGTTGCGGGAGGTCGAGGCCGATGTGCTGATGACCGTGGGGCGCGAGCTCGACCCGGCCGAGCTCGGCACCCAGCCCCCGCACGTGCGGGTCGAGCGCTTCGTCCCGCAGGCCGATGTCCTGACGAGCGTCGACCTGGTCCTCTCGCACGCCGGGTCGGGCAGCCTGATGGCCGCGCTCGCGCACGGCCTGCCGTCGCTGCTCCTGCCGCTGGGAGCCGACCAGCCGCACAACGCGGAGCGCGCGACCGAGCTAGGCCTGGGCGCGACCCTCGACCCCGCGACGTGCGACGCACCGGCGGTCGCCTCGGCGGTGCGCGCAGCCCTGGTTGACACCGGGATGCGCGACCGGTGCCGCGCCGTCGCCGAGCAGGTGCGGGCCCTGCCCGCCGTGACCACCGCCGTGGCCGCGCTCGAGGCCGCGGCCCGTGCCGGCCGGTGACCGGACGGGGACGAAGTGCCCGGTCAGCGCGCCGGACGGGGACGAAGTGCCCGGTCAGCGTCCCGGACGGGGACGAAGTGCCCGGTCAGCGTCCCGGACGGGGAGGAAGTGCCCGGTCAGCGGGTGGCGAGCACCAGCACCCAGTCGCCCTCGTCGTCGGCGAGCCGCACGTGCCACGCCGGGACGAGTCCGGCGGCGGTCAGCGTCGCCTCGAAGTCCTGCTGACGCCACCGCGTCACGTGGTAGCGCCGACCGGACGGCCCGACCTGCCACCCGTCCGGCTCGGCCTCGCCGTCGCCCTCGCGCATCGACACCAGCAGCGCGCCGCCGGGACGCAGCGCGCCTGCGGCCTTGTCGAGCACGGCCCGGGTCGCCGCGCGCTCGACGTGCTGGAGCACGAACAGCGCCAGCACGCCGTCGTACGCCGGCCACTCCGCCGTGGTGAACGCGTCCGCGGTCACGTCGAGCAGGTCGCAGCGGCGACCCCGCCGGCGCTGAACCCGTCGGAACGCCTCCGACCCGTCGGTCCGCCGCACCCTCAGCCCGCGCGCCTCGAGGACGTCGGCGTCCCACCCGGGGCCCGAGCCGAGCTCGAGCAGAGACGCACCCGCGGGCAGGTGCGCCAGCAGCCGGTCGAGCGCCTCGGCCACCGCGCCCGTGCGCGTGCCGCGCGTGGAGGCGGCGTAGTCCGGGGCGATCTGGTCGTAGGAGTCGAGCGTCTCCCGGCTCCTCGTCGGCTCCGACACGTCGTCAGCCTAGGGTGCGGCCATGACGACTGCCCGGACCGTTCCCGTCACCACGGAGATGGACGGGGACGAGCTCGACGCGCTCGACGCCTGGCACCTCGCCCGGCGCCACGGCCTGCGCCGGATCGTGGTCGAGTCGTTCGTCCGGTTCCGGTACGGCGACGGCTTCACGAACTCGCGCGCGCTCGCCCTGCAGGCCTGCCTGGCCGTCGTGCCGTTCCTGCTCGCGCTGACCGGCCTGGCGTCCGACCTCGACGAGGAGCGCCCGGCCGCCGTCGTCGCCCACGTGGTCGACTCGCTCTCCCCCGGCGCCGGCGACAGCGACGCCCTCACCACCGCCGTCGAGGGCTCCGACGCGTCCGAACGTGCGGGCGAGATCGCGCTGGCGTTCGGCCTCGGGTTCGCGCTGGTGTCGATGACGACCGCGATGGCGCAGGTCGAGCGCGGCGCCAACCGCATCTACGGCATCCGCCGCGACCGCACGGCGCTGTGGAAGTACGGTCGCGCGGCCATCCTGACCGCGATCCTCGCCGCGCCGGTCGGCCTCGGCTTCCTCATGATCGTCGGCGGCGGCGCCTTCGGGGAGGCCATGGCCGAGAGCTACGGCTGGTCCGCCGGGGCGGTCGACACGTGGAACGTGGTGCGTTGGCCCGCCGGCCTGGCGCTGCTGGTGCTCACCATCGCCGTGCTCCTCGACCACGCTCCCCGCAGGCGCCAGCCGGCGCTGTCGTGGCTGGCGCTGGGGGCCGGCATCGCGGTGCTGCTCAGCGGCCTCGCGACCGGTGGGCTGGCGGCGTACGTGTCGCTGAGCGGCTCGTTCGGCAGCGTCTACGGCCCGCTCGCGGGCGTGTTCGCCCTCCTGCTCTGGGCGCTGCTGTCGTCCATCGCGTTCTTCTACGGCACGGCCGTGTGCGCCCAACTCGAGGCGCTGCGCGCGGGCGAGCAGGAGCCGGCGTACGACGATCCCGGTCGTCCCCACGCGCGGACCGTCGGCGACCGCCCGTCGGAGGACAATGCGGTGTCATGAGCGTCTTCGCGAGCGGGAAGATCGAGGCGTACGTCGGCCCGGCCGAGCTCGGCGCCGCCGACGACCTCGAGACGGTGATCGCCGACTTCATCGCCGGTGCGCGCGCCACGCTCGCGGTCGCGGTGCAGGAGCTGGACAACCCGGTGATCGCCCAGGCGCTGCTCGACGCCAGCTGGCGCGGCGTACGGGTGGAGCTGTTCCTCGAGCAGGACTACCTCCGCTCCCCGCTGCCGGGCTCGCCGCCGCGGCTCCCGGTCCCGCGACCCGGTGAGACCCAGGAGGAGGCGCTGCGCCGGGTGCAGTGGGGCGAGGACGACACGGAGCTCGCCGAGAACCGTCGCATCCTCGCCGCCCTGCTGCGCTCGGACGTGCAGGTGCGCGGCGACTACAACCCGCGGATCTTCCACCAGAAGTTCGTGCTGCGGGACTACGACGGCACGGCCCGCCCGACGTCGGCGCTGCTGTCGGGGTCGGCCAACTTCACCGTGACCGACTGCCACCGCAACCTCAACCACGTCTTCGTCTTCCACAACGCCTTCGTGTGCCGGCAGTACGCCGCCGAGGTCGAGCAGCTGCGGCGCGGGTCCTTCGGGCGAGGGATGCACGGACCCGTGCCGAAGACCTACGACCTGGCCGGCGTCCCGGTGAAGGTCCTCTTCGCACCCGACCACACGCCCGAGCTCGAGATCATGAAGCAGATGCTCAAGGGGACGAAGGAGATCACCTTCGCGATCTTCACCTTCGCCGGCTCCTCCGGCATCGACGACGCCATGCTGGCCCTGGCCAGGGGCGGCATGCGGGTCCGCGGGGTCCTCGACCGGGGCCAGGCCGCCCGCGACTGGGCGGCGCCACCGTGGCTGGTGCACGACAACATCGAGCTCTTCGTGCCGCGCCGCGACGGTCCGTTCACGGCCCTGCGCAAGCTGCACCACAAGCTGATGGTGATCGACGAGCAGGTCGTCGTGGCCGGGAGCTTCAACTACACCGCGCCCGCCAACGAGTACAACGACGAGAACATCTTCGTCGTGGGGTCGGTCCACGACGAGGTGGAGGGGATCGACGTGGACCACGACCCCGGCGGGGACATCGCCCGGCACCTCAAGGCGGAGATCGAGCGGATCATCGCCCACAGCGAGCCGTGGTCGCCGGGCAGCTAGCCGCCGAGCAGGCCCAGCAGCGGGCGCAGGTCGTCGTGGACGTCGACGGCGCCGGCCTCGCGCAGCAGGTCGGGGTCGTGGGTCGTCGCGACGCCGTGCACGCGGCGTACGCCGGCGCCGAGGGCGGCGCGCACGCCTGCCGGTGAGTCCTCGGCCGCGACCGCGAGGGCGGGATCGACGCCGAGCCGCTCGCAGGCCAGCGCGAAGCCGGCCGGGTGCGGCTTGCCGTCGACGACGTCGCGAGCGGTGACGACCGCGTCGACGCTGGTCAGCGACAGCCCCAGCGACTCGACCAGGGAGCGCTCCACCCAGGCCGGACCTGCCGAGGTGACGATCGCGAGGCGGACCCCGGCAGCGGCGGCCGACTGGATCAGCTCGCGGGCACCCGGGACCGCCTCGGCGGCCTCGTCGGGGACGTGGCGCAGGACCTCCGCGAGCACGGTCGCGGGGTCGAGCCCCGACCACGGTCCCGGCTCGGTGGCGAAGACGTCCTCGGCCCGGCGACCCGTGAAGATCGTCAGGTCGGGCACGTCCCAGCCCCGGTGGGCGAAGTACGCCTCGTAGCCGCGGCGATGGATGGGCTCGGAGTCGACGAGCGTGCCGTCGAGGTCGAGCAGGAAGGCCGAGACTCCCGTCATGCGGTCGTGAACAGCAGGTCGCCGGCCGCGACCGGGCCGCCGATCGCGTCACTGGTGACCGAGCCCTTCGGCGCGTCCATCACCACGACCGGCACCACGGGCGAGAGCTCGTGCCCGTCGTGCGAGGTCGGGATGCTCGCCGGGTCCCAGCGGACCATCTCGTCGCCGGCGGCGACCTGCGAGCCCTGGGTCGCGAGCACCTCGAAGCCTTCGCCACCGAGGCGGACGGTGTTGATGCCGAGGTGCACCAGCACCCCCACCCCGTCGCCGAGCACGACGAACGCGTGGGGCATCACCTTGACCACGGTCCCGGCGATCGGGGACACGACGGTGGTGGGGCCGGGGTCGGGCTCGATGGCCACGCCCGGGCCGACCATCTCCTCGGCGAAGACCGGGTCGGGCACGTCGCTCATCGCGACGACCGTCCCGGGGCAGGGGGCGAGGACGTCGACGCGGGACGTCACATCAGGTCCTCGATGTCGTCGGCGAGGTTGTCCGCCTCGGGTCCGACGACCACCTGGACGACCGTGCCGCTCGCCATCACGCCGTGCGCGCCGGCGGCCTTGAGGGCGGCCTGGTCCACGAGGGAGCCGTCCTTGACCTCGGTCCGGAGCCGGGTGATGCAGGCCTCGATCTCGACGACGTTGTCCGCGCCGCCGAGGCCCGCGAGGATCTGCTCGGCCTTGCTGCTCATGGTGGGTTCCTCTCGTTGGTGGATCAGTCCGTCGGAGTGACGTCGGTCTGGGTGACCTTGTTGAGGCCGCGCGGGTTGTCCGGGTCGAGCCCGAGGCGCAGCGCCAGCCTCTCGATCATCATCTGTGCCGGGACGATGCTCGCAACAGGCTCCACCGTCTCCGGCAGGTCGGGGACCGCGAGGTGCACGTCGCAGCCGCGGGCGAACGCCTCCGTGCCACCGAGGCCGAGCACCTGCGCCCCACGCGCACGGAGGTCGTCGGCGAGCTCGACCATCGGCTCGGCGAGGGGCCCGTGGGCGGCGGCGACGAGCACGGCGAGCACACCCTCGCCGACGACCGAGATCGGTCCGTGGCGCAGGTCGGCATAGGAGTAGCCGCGCACCGGTCGCAGGCACGTCTCCTCCATCTTGAGCGCGGTCTCCAGCGCGGTGCCGAGGAGGAAGCCGCGACCGGAGACGATCACCCGGTCCACGCCGGCGAGGGCCGCCGCGGCGGGGTCGACGTCTTGGCCGAGGAGTGCGGCCACCGCGTCGGGGACGCGGTCGAGGTCGGCGGCGAGCGCCGAGCCGGCCGGCGCGAGGGCGTCGGCGAGCACCGCGAGGGCGACCATCTGCGTGAGGTACGTCTTGGTCGCGGGCACCGCGACCTCCGGGCCGGCCTGGGTGGTGAGGGCCAGGTCGGCGGCCGCGGCGAGCGGAGAGCCAGCGACGTTGGAGACCGCGACAGTGGCGGCGCCGCAGGACCGGGCCCACTCCTGGGTCTCGACGATCTCCGCGGTCGACCCCGACTGCGAGACCGAGACGACGAGGGTGTCGTCGAGGTCGAGCCGGGCGCGGTAGTGGGTGGCCACGCTCGGCGCCGCCAGCGCGGCCGGGACCCCGGAGGCGACCTCGAGGAGGTAGCGGCCGTAGATCGCGGCGTTGTCGCTCGACCCGCGCGCCACCAGCAGGACCCGCCGTCGACCCGCGAACAGCTCGCGCAGGCGCTCGCGCTCGGGCAGCAGGTGGTCGAGCGTGCGTCGGGCGGCGGCCGGCTGCTCGGCGATCTCGGCGGCCATCCGGGTGGGTGCGGGGGTGCTCATCGCGGTCCTTGACAGGCTCGGGGCGCTGGGGTCATGCTCTCCCAACTGGTACGTACCAGACCGTACCAATCAAACCAGCCGACGTCGAGAGGTGCAGATGACCCGCAGGATCGACGACGGCCCCCGGCCCAAGCACGCGCAGCTCAGCGACGTGCTGGCCGAGCTGGCGGTGCGCGAGCTCGGGCCCGACGTGGCGATCCCCTCGGAGCGCGAGCTGATGACGACGTACGACGTCTCGCGCGCCACCGTCCGCAAGGCCATCGACAACCTCGTCGCGGGCGGGCTGCTGCACCGCATCCAAGGCAAGGGCACCTTCGTGGCCCGCCCCCGGGTGGAGAGCCGCCTGCACCTGGCGTCGTTCTCCCAGGACATGCTGCGCCGCGGCCTGACCCCCTCGACCCGCCTGCTCCGGGTGGACGAGGAGCGGCCCCCGGCCCCGGTCGCCCGGTCGCTGCGGCTCGGCGCGCGCGGCACGGCCTGGCGCATCGACCGGATCCGGCTCGCCGACGACCAGCCGATGGCCATCGAGCAGGGCTGGTACCCCACGGCGCTGCTGCCCGACCTCGACGCCGAGGACCTCTCCGGCTCGCTCTACACGCTCTTCGACGTGCGCTACGACCTCGTCATCGACGCGGCCGAGCAGACGCTGTGGGGAGAAGCCGCCGAGGGCGCCACCGCCCGCCGGCTCGAGGCGCCCGTGCACACCCCGCTGCTCGTCTTCCGCCGCGTGTCCAGCGCCGCCGGGCGCCCGCTCGAGCACGTGGTCTCGCGCTACCGCGGCGACCGCTACCAGGTCCACATGACGCTCGGCCCCACGTCCTCCCCTGCACCGACCCCCACCCGCTCAACCAGCACCACCAGAAGGGATCCATCGTGACGACCCAGGACACCGCCTCCGGCGGGACCACGACCGGGCGCAGGTTCAACCTCGCACCCGTCCAGAAGTTCGG